>JBQCCO010000075.1:0-13853 GCA_051962155.1 Leifsonia sp.
GTCGACCGCATCACGCCGCGACTCGACCCGTCCGACCGGACTCTCGTCGCCACGACCACGGGATGGCTCGATGAGACGCCGGTCGTGACCGAGCCGTTCGCCGACTGGGTGCTGGCGGGCGAGTTCCCGTCCGGCCGGCCGCAGTGGGAGAGCGCCGGCGCGCGCTTCGTCGACGACATCGCCCCCTGGGAGGCGCGGAAACTCTGGATGCTGAACGGCGCGCACACGCTGCTCGCGTCCTCCGGTCGGCTGCGCGGGCACGAGACCGTCGCCGAGGCCTTCGCCGACCCCGTCTGCCGCGGCCAGGTCGACGAGCTGTGGGAGGAAGCGGGCCGCTCGCTCCCAGCCGTCGAGACCATCCACTACCGGCAGGCTCTCGCGGAACGGTTCGCGAATCCCCGGATCATTCACCGGCTCGACCAGATCGCCGAGGGGTCGCGCACCAAGCTCCGCCTCCGCATCGTCCCGGTCGCGATCGCGGAGCGGGCCGCGGGACGCCGAGCCGCCGGCGCCGCAACCGCCATCGCCGCGTGGATCCTCCAGGAAGCAGCCGACGCCGACCCGAGCGAGACGGTGCGGGAGGTCGCTCCCGAACTCGAGGACGACGAGGGATTCGCGCAGACGGTCCAGCACATCCTGTCGGCCATGCAGGCCGACCGCACCCCCGAGAAAGTAGGAACGAACCGATGACGACCTTCCCCGACGGATTCCTCTGGGGCGCCTCCACGGCGCCGCATCAGATCGAAGGCAACAATCTCAACAGCGACTTCTGGGCCAACGAGGGCCGCGTCCCGGGCATGGAGCGCAGCGGCGACGCCTGCGACAGCTACCACCGCTATCGGGAGGACATGCAGCTTCTCGCCGACGCCGGGCTGAACAGCTACCGCTTCGGCATCGAGTGGGCCCGGATCGAGCCGGAGCCCGGCCTGATCTCGCGGGCCGAGCTGGCGCACTACCGCCGGATGATCGACACGGCGAACGAGCTGGGGCTCACGCCGTTCGTGACCCTGCATCACTTCACGAACCCGCGGTGGTTCGCGGAGCAGGGCGGCTGGACCGCCCCGGGAGCGATCGACCGATTCCGCTCGTACGTCGAGACGGCGACGACCATCCTCGACGGCGTGGAGTGGGTGGCGACCATGAACGAGCCGAACATGCTCGCGATGATGACCGGCATGGCCGTCCGCATGCAGCAGGCGCAAGAGCGTGGCGAGGCCTGGAAGAGCCCGACCGTCGACACGGATGGACCGCGCCCGGCATTCCCGGCCCCCAGCCCGGAGATCGGCCGCATCTTCGTGGAGGCGCACCACGCCGTGCGCGACATCGTGCGCGACCGCACGGGGGCCCGGGTCGGCTGGACGGTGGCCAACCGCGCCTTCGAGACCCGGCCCGGCGGCGAGGAGAAGCGTCGCGAACTGGAGTACATCTGGGAGGACCTCTACCTCGAGGGCTCGCGCGGCGACGACTTCGTCGGCGTGCAGTCGTACTCGGCGCAGTGGGTGAACGCGGACGGCATCGAACCGCATCCGAAGCACCCGGACAACACCCTGGTGGGCACCGCCTACCGGCCGGATGCTCTCGGGATCGCCGTGCGGCACACCGCCGAAGTCACCGGTGGAGTCCCGATCGTGGTCACCGAGAACGGCGTCGCGACCCACGACGACGCGCGCCGAATCGCCTACACGGACGAAGCGCTGCATCACCTGGGCCTCGCGATCGCGGACGGCGTGGATGTGCGCGGGTACCTCCACTGGTCGCTGCTCGACAACTACGAGTGGGGGCACTGGGAACCGACCTTCGGCCTGATCCAGGTCGACCGTGAGACGTTCGCACGCACGCCGCAGCCGAGCCTGGGGTGGCTGGGCGAGGTGGCGCGCCGGAACGGCCGGCTGGAGCGCGCGGCGTAGCGCGAGCTCCCTCACCAACGGAAAGGGAGGAGTTCTGCTGTCGCCGGCGCCAGAACTCCTCCCTTCGTCGTCTCTGGCGGCTTCTCGCCTCCCTTCTCCTCCGTTCTCGCCAGAGGTGGGAAAAGGAGGAGTCGAGCCCGGGAGTACCGCGGTAGCGCAGGAAACGGAGGATTACCGGACCTCGGCCGGCCGAGACGCCTCCGTTTGCTACCCGACGGGGACGCGCACGGCTCGCACGGTCGGTCAGGCCGCCGACGACACCGTGAACCGACCGGGCCCGACCTCTATCGAACGGCCGCCGGGGAGGACGACCGTTCCCCTCGTCGCGGGAGGCACCGTGCCGGAGACGGCGATCCGCCCGTCCTCGATCCGCCAGGACGCCTTTATCGTCCCCTGCGGCGTGCGGTACGAGCCCTCGGCCCAGGTGACCCCGCCGCCGGGCATCGGCCGCAGGACGAAGGACTCCCAGGCGACCGAGCCCGGTGCCTGGTCCAGGCCCAGCAGGTGCGTGTGCAGGAACCGCACCACCGCGCCCTTCGAGTAGTGGTTCAGCGAGGCGAAGGCGCGGCCGTCCTCGTCCACGCCGTCCCAGTCCTCCCAGATGGTGGTCGCGCCGCGGTCCAGCATCCCGAGCCACGAGGGAGAGGTGCGCTGGAAGAGCAGTTCGTACACGACGTCGGCGTGGCCGGTGCCGGCGAGGACCGGGAGGAGGTCCGCGGTGGACAGGAAACCGGTTCCCAGATGAACGTCCGCTCGCCGGATGAGCTCGACGAGCCGGTCGGCTGCCGCTGAGCGCACCTGATCCGGGATGAGCCCGAACGTGAGCGCGCGCACGTACGCCGCCTGCGTGTCCTTCGCCGTGCGGCCGTCGGCGGTGAGGAACTCGGTGCGCCAGGCGTCGCGCACGCGCTCTGCCGACTCCGCGTACCGCGCAGCATCGGACTCCCGGCCGAGGACCTCGGCGATGCGCGCGAGCGTCGCCGTGGAGCGGTACAGGTAGGCGGTCCCGATCTCACCCTTGTCCTCCATGAACCAGGCCATCGGGTCGTCCTGCACCGGGTCGATGAGTGTGCCGTCCGCGGCTCGCTCCTTCGGCTCGCACCATTCGCCCCAGTGGAAGGAGCCGTCCCAGAGGTACTGCTCGTGGGGTAGCGGTTCGGCGGAACGCTGCACACGCGAGGGATGGCGGCGGGTGCGGGCGGTCTCCAGGGCCCACTCCACCCACCGTGCCATGGCCTCCCAGTTCGCGGCGAGTTCGTCGCGGTCGCCGTAGGTCTCGTAGAGGATCCATGGGACATGCACGATGGCATCGCCCCACCCGGCCGAGCCGGTCATCTGTGCGACCTGCAGCTCGGGATGGTGCTTGACCTGGCGGCCATCGGGCGAGAAGTTCGCGATTCGGCCGTCGTCCAGCTGGTCATCGCGCACCGACTGCAACCACTTGCGGGTGAACCCGTGAACGTCGAACAGCCGGACGGCCGTGGATGCGAAGATCTGGTAGTCGCCGGTCCAGCCGACCCGCTCGCGCTGCGGGCAGTCGGTGGGGATGTCGACGGCGTTGCCGCCGAAGCTCCAGTCGGCGACGTGGTGGAGGCGGTTGAGGTCGTCGCTGCTGCACCGGAACCAGCCGGCGGGCGTCAGATCCGTGTTGACGACCTGCATGGTGATCGCGTCGGGCGACAGCGGCAGCTCGTCGCGATGGATGCGCACGTACTGGAAGCCGTGGACGGTGTGCCGCGGCTCGAACACCGACCCGTCGGCACCGTCGGAGACCACCTCGTCCCGCTGGTCGAGAACCACCAGCCCGTCGCCTTCGCGCTCGGAGTCGAGATGGGACATGTCGAGGTCGCCGGACGGATCGAGATGCTCGCCGTGCTCGAGCACCGTCCGGGCGCCACGTGGCCCGAGGTCCGTCAGGCGTGTCCATCCGGAGGCGTTCTGTCCGAAGTCCGCGATCCAGGAACCCGAGCCCAGCCGGGTGAGCGAAACGGGCGCGCGTTCTTCGACGCGACGGACAGGCGGAGCGGGGGACCAGCTCACCGGAGGCGCCGCGACGGCGCCGACCCGCACGGGGCCGAGCAGCGCGGGCTCGACGGTGAGATCGGTCGCCTGGCCGTCCATGAGGCCGGCGCGGACGATGGGCGACGTCCAACTGGTCCAGGACCCGTCCGTGACGATGATCTCGGTCGTGCCGTCCTCGAAGTGCAGGTGCAGCTCCGCGCGTGCGGCCAGGTCGTCACCGTGGGTCCAGGCGGCGCGCGCATGGAAGGCGCCCACCTGGCCCTGATACCAGCCGTCGGTCAGCACGAGTTCCAGGGTGTTCTCACCCGGCTTCAGAGAAGGCGCGACGTCGGCGGCTTGGGCGTACACCGTCGTGTCGTACGACGTGGAACCGGGCGAGAGCTCGGCCGTTCCGATCCGGCTCCCGTTGACGAACGCCTCGTAGACGCCCAACGCGGTCGAGTAGAGCCGCGCGCGCCGGATCGGACGGTCGATGGAGACCGTCCGGCGGAGGGAGTGGCCGGGCCGCTTTCCGAAGACAACGTCCGAGGGCGTCGGCGGCGAGATCCAGTCGGCGGTCCAGTCGGCATCGAGCAGGCCTGCCTCGAATGCGTGCTCGGCGCTCCAGGCGCCTCCGGGCACGCGGACGCGCCAGCGGACGCGCTCGCCGCTCTGCAGCGGACGCCATGGCCACGGGTTGAGGCGGTGACTGCGTGTTCCCGCCGGTTCGACGGGGCCGTCGTCGATCGAGGCGTCGAGTTCGTAGCCTCCTGCGCCGTCGACCGGCAGCCAGGAGAGTCGAGGGCGGGCACCGGAGACGGGGAACTGGTCGCCGCCAGCGTCGATCCGTAGTTCGGTCGGGGCCGTCTCGGTCATCGGCGTCATCGCCTCCAAATAGCGTGATCTGCGGGGTTCGCCATCTCATTATGGCAATCGCTTGCCGAATCGCCAAAAACCTGTTGTACTAAGTCCACTGAACCGCAGTGCCGCGTAGGAGAATCATGCTCAGCCCCCGATCCACCCCCACCCGAGAGGTCGTCTCGCTCGACGGCCTCTGGCGTTTCGAGCTCGCCACCACCGCCGGCTCCGCACCCTGGACGGCCCGCCTCGACACGGTGCTGGAGGCGCCGGTCCCTGCCAGCTACAACGACCGCTTCGTCGACGCTGCCATCCGGGACCACGTCGGCGTGGTCTGGTACCAGCGAGACGCCTGGCTGCCGCGCGGCTGGCGCGGCGAGCGGATCGTGCTGCGGTTCGGGTCGGTGACGCACGCCGCCGCGGTCTACGTGAACGATCAGCTGGTGGCCGAACACGTCGGCGGGTACACGCCGTTCGAGGCCGACCTCACCGACATCCTGGAGCCGGGTCAGGAGTTCCGCCTCACCGTCGCCGTCGACAACCGCCTCACCAACGTGACGATCCCGCCCGGATCCGTCACCGTGGGTCCGGACGGCCGCGAGAAGCAGACCTACTTCCATGACTTCTACAACTACGCAGGCATCGCCCGCTCGGTGAAGCTCTACAGCACCCCCACCTCGTACGTCGAGGACATCACCGTCGTCACGAGCATCGATGGCGCCGCGGGGATCGTGGACTACAGCGTCGAGAGCGCGGGCGACGACGTCGCGATCCGTCTCCGGGTTATCGACGAGTCCGGTGCCGAGGTTGCGTCAGCGGACGGCGCATCGGGCACCGTGCGCATCGATGACGTGCGCCTGTGGCAACCAGGCTCCGCCTACCTGTACGACGCGGTGGTCGAGCTGGTCGCCGGCGACGGACTCGTCGACAGCTACACGCTTCCGTTCGGCGTGCGGACGGTCGAGGTCCGCGGGACCGAGTTCCTGATCAACGGGGAGCCGTTCTACTTCACCGGCTTCGGCAAGCACGAGGACACACCGGTCCGCGGCAAAGGTCACGACGATGCCTACCTCGTGCACGACTTCCAACTGCTGGAGTGGACCGGCGCGAACAGCTTCCGCACCAGCCACTACCCGTACGCGGAGGAGGTGCTCGACTTCGCCGACCGGCACGGGATCGTCGTGGTCGACGAGACCGCGGCCGTCGGGCTCAACCTCGGCGTCCAAGGCGGTCTCAGCGGCATCCCGCCGACACCCACCTTCGCCGAGGAGAACTTCGGCGGCGAGACGAAGGATGTCCACGCGCAGCACCTGCGCGAGTTGATCGGCCGCGACAAGAACCACCCGAGTGTCGTCATGTGGAGCATCGCCAACGAGCCCGCATCCAACGAGGACGGCGCCCGCGAGTACTTCGAGCCGCTGGTGAACCTCGCCCGCGAGCTCGACCCCGCGCGTCCGCTCACCTACGCCGCCGTCATGTTCGCGACACCGGCGAACGACAAGATCGCCGACCTCTTCGACGTGCTCTCGATCAACCGGTACTACGGCTGGTACGTCTTCACCGGCGACCTTGCGTCCGCCGAAACTGTGCTCGAGCAGGAACTGCGCGGGTGGGTGCAGCGGTTCGGGAAGCCGATCATGATGTCGGAGTACGGCGCCGACACCCAGCCCGGGCTCCACTCGGTGTGGGACATGCCGTGGACCGAGGAGTACCAGACCGACCTGCTGGCCACGTATCACCGCGTCTTCGACCGCATCCCGGAGTTCGTCGGCGAGCACATCTGGAACTTCGCCGACTTCATGACCGGTCCCGGCATCCATCGCGTGGACGGGAACAAGAAGGGCGTCTTCACCCGCGACCGCAAGCCCAAGGGCGCCGCGTTCTCGCTTCGGAGCAGGTGGCGCGGCCTCGAGGGCCGCAAGCCTGGCAGCGACTCCTGAACCAACCCCACCCGCCACCATCGAGGAACATCCCATGCGCATCGACAAAGCCGAGGTCATCGTCACCAGTCCCGACCGGAACTTCGTGACCCTGAAGCTCACCACGGACGACGGGCTCACCGGACTCGGCGATGCGACGCTCAACGGCCGTGAACAGGCCGTCGTCGCGTACCTCGCCGAGCACGTCGTCCCGTTGCTCATCGGACGGGACGCCTCGCGGATCGAGGACACCTGGCAGTTCCTCTACCGCAGCGCCTACTGGCGGCGCGGCCCGGTGACGATGGCCGCCATCGCCGCTGTGGACATGGCGCTCTGGGACATCAAGGGCAAGGCCGCGGGGATGCCGGTGTACCAGCTGCTCGGCGGCGCATCCCGCAACGGCCTGCTCGCCTACGGCCACGCGTCGGGACGCGACCTGCCCGAATTGTTCGACAGTGTGCGCGAGCACCAGGAGAAGGGCTACCGGGCAATCCGGATCCAGTCCGCGGTGCCGGGACTGAAGTCGATCTACGGGATCGCGTCGAACGCCACCTATGAGGCCAACCAGGGCGTCCGGTACGACCACGAGCCCGCCCAGCGCGGCGGCCTCCCGAACGAGGAGGACTGGGACACCCGCTCCTACCTGCGGCACATCCCGACCGTGTTCGAGGCCGTGCGGAGCGAGTTCGGACCGGAGCTGCCGCTGCTGCACGACGGGCACCACCGGATGACGCCCATCCAGGCCGCCCAGCTCGGGAAGTCGCTGGAGCCCTACGACCTGTTCTGGCTCGAGGACTGCACCCCGGCCGAGAACCAGGAAGCGCTGAGGCTCGTCCGCCAGCACACGACGACCCCGCTTGCGATCGGCGAGATCTTCAACACGGTCTGGGACTACCAGCAGATCATCTGGGAACAGCTCATCGACTACGTCCGAAGCGCTGTCACCCACACCGGCGGGATCACCCACCTCAAAAAGGTGCTCGACTACGCCTCGCAGTATCAGATCAAGTCGGGCATGCACGGCCCGACCGACATCTCGCCGGTCGGAATGGCCGCCGCGATGCACCTGGGACTCGCCATCCACAACTTCGGCATCCAGGAGTACATGCAGCACGGCGAGAAGACCGACACGGTGTTCCAGCAGTCGTACTCCTGGCGAGACGGCTTCCTGCACCCGGGGGAGAAGCCGGGCCTCGGCGTCGACCTCGACGTGGATGAGGCCGGCAAGTACCCCTACATCCGCGCCTACCTCCCCTACAACCGGCTCGCAGACGGAACCGTCCACGACTGGTGAGGGCCCCCAGATAACTGTTCACTTGACGAAGGAGTCAACACGATGCGCAAGTACAGCAACCTCGACACGAAATCCTCTCGTGCCGTACGAGTGGAAGCGACCACGGTCCTGCCGACGACGGCCGGCCCGGCCGCCGGACCGCAGAACCAGGAAGTGAACGGGCCGGACCTCGTCGCCCCGCCGCTGAAGCGCGTGAGCGCAAGCTTCCTGTTCTGGATCACGGTGGCCAACTTCGGGGCCAGCCTGGCGCTGATGGTGCCGCTCACCTACTCCCTGGCGGTGCGCGTCACCCAGTTGGCCCCCGGCCACGAGGAGGTGCTCGGATACGTCACCGGGACGGCCCAGCTGATCTACCTCATCCTCAGTCCGCTGTTGGGCGTCTGGAGCGACCGCTTGCGCTCACCTTTCGGCCGGCGGACGCCGTTCATCATCGCCGGATCGCTGGTCGGCCTGGTGGCGGTCGCGTTCATCGCTGTCGCCCCGAACGTCTTCCTCGTCGGCGTCGGCTGGGTCGTCGGTCTGCTGGGCTGGGCGACGGCCGGTCAGGGGGTCCAGACGCTGCTCGCCGACCGTGTCCCGGAGGAGCAGCGGGGACGCGCGTCCGCACTGACCGGGGTGTCGACCCAGATCGCGCCGGTGTTCGGCATCGGGATCGCCTACGCGGTGGTGTCGTCCACTCTGATGATCTTCGTGCTCCCCGCTGTCATCGGCTTGGTGCTGATCCTGGCGTTCGTCTTCATCAAGCGCGAGGGCAGCTCGCGGGACATCGTGCGCAACGACACCATCGGAGTGAGGACTCTGTTCGCCTCGTACGTCTTCAACCCGCGCAAGCACCCGGACTTCGGCTGGAACTGGCTGGGCCGATTCATCTTCTTCATCGGGCTGTACTTCAACACCACGTTCGGGACGTTCTTCTACGCGCAGCGGCTGCACATCCCCGTCATCCAGGTCGCCGGCGTGGTCGCGGCGATCGGCATCATCGGCGTGGCCGCAGCGACCGGCGGCGCGCTGCTGGGCGGGTTCCTGTCCGACAAGCTGGGCCGGCGCAAGCTCTTCACCTTGATCGGATCGTTGCTCTTCGTCGCGGGAGCCTTGGTCGAGGCGTTCGCGCACTCCCTGCTTCCGCTGATCGTCGGTTCCGTCATCATGCAGCTGGCGATCGCGGCCTTCAGCGTTGTCGACCAGGCCATCGTCTTCGCCGTGCTGCCCGACCGGGCCGAGGCCGGCCGGTACCTGGCCGTGGTCGCGTTCGCTCAGAAGATCCCCAGCGCCATCGCCCCGCTCATCGCACCGCTGATCATCACGATCGGAGCGGTGGGCGCCGACAAGAACTACACGACCCTCTACCTCGTCGGTGCCGTGTTCGCGCTGATCGGCGGACTGATCATCTTCACCAAGGTCAAGAGCGTCCGCTGAGATGGGGTCCGACAGGCTGCCACTGCCCGCAATCGTCGTGATGGGGGTGTCCGGATCCGGCAAGACGACGGTCGGCCGCGCGCTCGCACGCTCCCTCGGCGTGCCGTTCGTCGATGCAGACGACCTGCACCCTCAGGCGAACCGCGACAAGATGGCGGGAGGTGCGCCCCTGACGGACGAGGACCGTGGTCCCTGGCTGCGCATCGTCGGACACACCATCGGCGTGCAACTGGCCGCGGGCCACGGAGTGGTTGTCGCCTGCTCCGCGCTGCGACGCCGGTATCGTGACGCGATCACGGAGGAAGCGGGCGCACCCGTGCGGTTCGCCCACCTGTCCGGTCAGCGCGAGCTGATCCGGGAGCGGATGGAGGAGCGGGCCGGCCACTTCATGCCGCCCGCCCTGCTCGACTCCCAGCTGGAGACTCTGGAGCCGCTCGGCACCGACGAGAACGGCAGAGCATTCTCGATCGAGCTGGGCCCCACCGAGGTGGCCGCCCGTATCCGTGACTGGGCCGCCATCGATGACCGAAGGGAAGCATCCGTATGACCGACACCACCGAGAGCGCAGTCGAGGATGCGGACATCCACGAAGTCGTCGACGACTCGCTCGGGCGCATCCGGATCGCGACGGTGCCCCTGCCCGAGTACGTCCGGGCACCCAGCGCGACCTACACGCCGGGAGGCCGGGTCTTCCTGCTCTTCCGCGTCGAGCAGGACCCTGCCGAGTGGATGCGAGCGGCCGTCGTCGATGATGACGGCTCCGACTTCACGGAGATCTTCGCCGGGCCGGTGCCGCAGAAGCCGACCGCGAACGGCATCCGGCACATGCCTTTCGCCGACAACCGCCGGATGCTGCTCGGGGACTACGTCCTGGAGGCGACCCCGAGCTTCGACGCAGCCGATCGCGTCGAGCTCGTCCCCGTCGACTACCCGTGGAACCTCACAGCGGACCCGCTGACGTCGCATCACTGGTCCGAGATCATCGTCTCGCCGGACGGCGAACGGATCGCGTGGACCATCCTGCGCACCGACATGACGGCGGTGGTGGCGCTCGGCCGGCTGCGGCGCGACGACCGGTACACGATCGTCGAACCGGTCATCATCAGCAGCACGGATGCGCTAGCGCCGGACGCGCACCGCGACGGCTACTTCTCGACGCGGACCATGCTCGGCGGCGAGGTGAAGCAGTTCGTCCGCGGAGGCACCGCCATCTCGTCCGTCGGGGACGGGGGAGCCCCGCTCACCGACTCGGTCATCCAGGACCTTCTCACCGATGCACTCGACCCGATCACTCGCACGCCCGGCTACGACGAGACCACCATCCTCTCGCCCGACGAGCGGTTCGGCATCGTCATGACCTCCCGGGCGTCGGAGACCACGAACCCGGCGTTCCTCGGGCTGGTACCGCGTCCGCACGCGACCCTGGTCACCATGTGGCTGGCGTGGGTGGTTTACCAGTACACCGTCAGCGGCGTGCGCAGCTTCCGGCGCGGGAACATCGGCCCGGTGCTGATCGACGTCGAGCGTTCCCAGGCCGAGCGGGACTACCGGGGCGTCCCGTTGAACAGCGTGGACGACTCGTGGGTGTACGTGTCGCCTATGTCCTGGCATCCGGGCGGTCGCCACGTCATGTGGATGGAGATGCAGCGCAGCAGCGGCAGCGACGGCCGACTCGGACCTGTCCTGCGCATCCGGACCGCCGAGCTCGCGGAGCACACGCCGGGCGAGCCCGTCCCGGTGGTTCCGACCCCGGCGACGACGCCGTCCGCGGTCTCGGGCCGGGAGGCGGAGGAACTGCTCGGCCGGACGGCCGACTTCGTCCCGTCGGGCCGGATCGCCGGCGCGCACTCCGGGTATCTCGAGTTCGATCGCTCGACGGACGGCCAGGGCGCCTGGTCGGCGACCTCACGCTATGTCGGCTACAGCGACGACGGCCGCAACATCTACAACGGCATCGAGCGCTCGAGCGGTTCGATGGCGAGCGGGGCCGTCTACGAGGCGGACCTCGAGCTGGTCGGCGACGTCGGCGGAGAGATGCGTCTGCGCGCCACCTGGTCCGGCCTCGGCGACGGCACACGGCTGCTGTTCGACCCGGCGCCGGATGGCGCCCCGCGCAGCCACGGGTTCTCCCGGTACGGCGACACCGTCCTGCGGATCGAGGACCTTGCCGAGTAGCGACTCGTCAGCGCTCGTTCCGGGTGGCGCGGTCTATCTCGTCCATCGTGACGCCGAGGATGCGCTCGATCAGCGACTGGAGCTCGGCTGCGATGTCGAAGTCCGGCTCCGCGAGCCATTGGAGTTGGAGGCCCTCCCAGGCGGTGTGGATCCAGCGCGATGCGCGGTAGGGCTCGAGCGCGGTGTCGATGAGGCCGGCCGCCTGCAGGCGCCGGATGCTCTCGACCATGCGCTCGTCGCCCGCGCGCCAGCGCTCCTTGAAGTACTCGTGCGCGGGATGGGTCGGGTCGCTGGACTCGCCGAACATCGCTGTGTGCAGCCGGACCACGTTGATGCGACGAAGGCTCTCGGCGGCACGGGCGGGAGCGCGGCGCACGGACTCGCCGACGGGCATGGTCGACCACTCGAACTCGTCGGAGAGGCGCAGCGCGGCGAGCAGCAGGTCGTCCTTGGTGGGGTAGTGGTAGAGCACTCCCGGCTCGCTCAAGCCCGCGCGTTGGGCGACGTCGGCGGTGATCAGGGAGCGATGCCCCTTCTCCAGAACGATTTCGAGGGCCGCTTCGGCAATGGCCCGGCGGCGCTCCTTCGTCTTCGCGTAACTGCCGCGCGGGCCGCGGACGCCGACCGTGTTCGTCATGCCCAAACCCTAGCCCAAGATTTCTAAAAACTAATAGCGACTAGGAATTGACATCGGCATCCGCGGCTGGCTACGATCGCTCATGCGAACTCTATAAGCGACTCAGAGTTTGATCCGCAAACACATTCCCGGCCGTGGCACCGTGCCCGGCGTCTTTCAAAGGTGAGGACGAATGCTTCCACGCAAATTGAATCGATCCAAGATCAGTCGGGGCACCATACTGACCGTCGGTGCGACCGTCGCCGCGGCTGCTCTCCTGCTGACCGGCTGCACAGGCGGCGGCAGCGCAGCCACTCCATCCGCGACGGCGGAGCAGGACGTCCACCTGACGTTCCTCAACCAGTCCCGCGGTCAGGAGATCGTGCTGAACGAGCTCGCCAAGAAGTACGGCGAGAAGACCGGCGTCGCGGTCACGATCGACACCCCGGGACCCGTGGACTACCTGCCCAAGCTCCAGGCGGACGCGCAGTCCAAGCAGATGCCCGACATCTACTCCTCGTTCAACCTGGTCTCGATGGCGCCGTTCTACAAGGCGGGATGGGCGCTCGACCTGAGCAAGGAGCTCAAGGGCGGCTGGGACAAGAACTTCACCCCAGAAGTGATCAAGCTCGCCACGTTCGCCAAGGGCAACAACCTCGGTGTGAAGCCGGGCATCTACACCGTCCACTGGGAGAACCAGGCGTATGGGCTCATCTCCGACTCGGCGAACTCGGGCATCGATGCGACGAAGGCCCCGAAAACGGTCTCGGACCTCATCAAGCAGCTCGCGGCCAGCAACAAGAAGCCGAACGGCGGCTTCTCGGTCGCAGCATCCCTCACGCCGCAGTTCGTGCAGTACCTCGCCTCCAACTGGCTGACCGACAAGCAGATCAACGACACCTTCGCCGGTGACTACAAGTGGACGTCCGAGGGCTGGAGCAAGGCCTTCCAGGTGATCGCCGACCTCAAGAAGGCGGGAGCCATCCAGGGCGACGCTATTCCGGGCGGCACGACCGACAACCCCACCGTCGAGACGAACTTCTTCACCAAGCACAGCGTCGGCACGATCTTCGACGCTTCCCCTGGCGTCTCCGTCGCCCACAAGACGGCTCCGGACTACACGTCGTTCTTCTCGCTGGCGCTACCGAAGGCGTCCGACGCGAAGTACACACCGCGGTCGCCGGGCGTTCCCGGGAAGGGCGCCGTCATCAACCCGCGCGGCGAGCACGTGCAGGCGTCTCTCGCCTTCGTGAAGTGGCTCACCGAACCGGCGCAGCAGGAGGTGTTCGCCACACAGGCGTACATCATCCCCACCAGCCCGGCGCTCCTGAAGAGCGCTAAGCTGCCCGACACGCTCGCCGGTTTCGCCGCGGGCACCAAGAACCAGCAGGTCATCCCGAACACGTTCGGCGCCCAGGTCACGGATGCGATCAACCGTGACGTGCAGAGCCTCGTGCTCGGCCAGATGACGGTGAAGGACCTGCTCTCCGACGTCCAGAGCGCGCAGGACGCGAGCCAGTGACCACCACCCTCAGCACCACCCCTGCGCGGCGCTCCCTCGGAGCGCCGCGCAGGCGGCGCCGGGTGGGGCGACGCAACGCGAACACCGGCTACCAGTTGCTGGCGCCGGCGCTCGCTCTGATAGCGGTCTTCACCCTGGTGCCCTT
>JBQCCO010000076.1:0-9167 GCA_051962155.1 Leifsonia sp.
GAGATCACCATGACCGCGCCGAGCGAGGCGACCGGCTCGCAGGGGATCGTGGGTCTTCCCCTGGGTAACTGGATTCCCTCATCGGTCCAGTTCGGCAACAACGCCGACTCGTCGCTGATGGCACTCACCATCGGGCACACCTCGCGTCCCGCGCTCCTCCCCTGGGGCGGCGGTACGGGCGCCCCGCTGGCCGGTACCCCGCCGCTTGTGACCGGAGTCGGACCGGCCGTCGTCGGCGCTCCGTTGTGCAAGAGCGGCTCGACCACCGGGTGGAGTTGCGGCAGCGTCCACGCCACGGACTACCCGGTCACGGTGACAGGCGCCCCCGGAACCATCAACTCGGTGATCGCCTCGACCTGCTCGAAGCCCGGGGACAGCGGCGGGGCCGCCGTGAGCGGAACGACGGCCGTCGGGCTGGTGTCCGCCGGACCGAACCTCCTGTGCAGCGATGCGAACTACTTCACCGCGTTCTACCCGATGGCCTCCGCCACCGGGCAGTCCAGTGTGTCCGCGCGCTATTCGTCCATCTGGGAGCCGGCGGCGTCGGTCACGGCCACGGTCGCCGTCACCTCGCTCCCCGCGTCCGATCGCGTGCTGCAGGGTGGCGTGCTCTCGGGCACCGCCACCGGCGCGTTCCCGGGCGACTATGTCACGGTCAAGCTCGCGAACGAGACGACCGCACGGACGGCGAGCATCGTCAACGGCACCTGGTCGGTCTCCTTGGCGGGCGCTCCCCTCGGCACCACGAGCTACACGGCGAACGCCGCCTGGGGCAAGTACTCCTCCGGTCCTGCTGTCTCCGGGACGCTGCAGATCACGGCGATTCCGACTCAGCGCATCGCCGGAGCGGACCGCTTCGCCACCAGCGTCGCCATCGCGAAGGCCGCCTACCCCACGACCGCTCCGACCGTCTACGTGGCGACCGGGCTCAACTATCCCGATGCGCTGAGCGCCGCACCGGCGGCGGCACATGCCGGCGGCCCCCTGCTGCTGACCAGCTGGACCCTGCCGGATTCGGTCCGGCAGGAGATCCAATCGCTCCAGCCCTCGAAGATCGTCGTCGTCGGCGGCCTGAACGTGGTCCCCCAGGTGGTGGAGGACGCCCTGAAACAGCTGGCACCGACCGTGACCCGCATCGCCGGCTCCGACCGGTACGCCACGTCACAGCTGATCGCAGCGAACGCCTTCCCCGGCGGCAACATCCCGAAAGCCTTCATGGCGACCGGCACCAACTTCCCCGACGCCCTCGCGGCCGGTGCGGCCGCCGGTTCGCTGGGCGCCCCGGTGCTGCTCGTGAACGGGGGCGCTTCCGCCATCGACGCGGCCTCGGCCGCCTTCCTGTCATCGAACCAGACGACGGCCGTGACGCTGGTGGGCGGTACGGACGTCATCACCCCCGGCGTTCAGTCCTCTCTTTCCAACCAGGGGATCAGCGTGACCCGATTGGCCGGCGCCGACCGGTTCGAGACGGCCGAAACGGTCGGGCGCTCCTCGTTCCCGACCTTCACTCAGGCGTATATCGCCAGCGGCTTCGGCTTCCCGGACGCTCTGGCGGGTTCCGCCTTTGCTGCGGCGAAGCACGCTCCCCTCTTCACGGTGAATGGAGGCTGCGTCCCCCGCTCGGTCCTCACCGATCTCGCCGCGCAGAACGTCTCGCAGGTCTCGCTGCTCGGAGGTACGGCGGTCCTCGGAACACCGCTCGACTCGCTCCAATCCTGCTGACCGCAGCGCGCTCCCCGCACCGGTCGTGATTGGATGGAGGCGACCGAGCGAAGCGAGAGGGGAGCAGTGTGACCACCCTGCGCGTGATCGTCGACGAACTCGTCTCCGACGAGCCCGGCGGCGCACGCCGGTACACCGAGGAGCTCACGCGCCAGCTCATCGCCACCGCTCCGCGTGGCTGCGACGTCGAGGCGATCGTCTCGAACGTGAGCGACGAGCAGTTGCAGAGCGTCCGCGACCGGCTGCCCGGCGTCGCCACCGTCACCCGGTTGCCGCTGGCGCGGCGGGAGCTCGCGCTCGCCTGGCAGTCGGGGCTGGCCGTCGGCGGCCCTCCGGGCATGCTGCATGCCCCGAGCCTCCTCGCCCCGCTGCGTCGCCACAGCGGACTGGAGGTGCCGCAGCAGGTGGCCGTGACCATCCACGACACCCTCGCCTGGACGCATCCCGAAGCGCTGGGCACGCCGTTGACGCTCTGGACCAAAGCGATGGCGAAGCGTGCCAGGAAGCACGCGGACGCGGTCGTGGTCCCGACGCACGCCGTCGCGAACCGGCTCGGCGAGGCTCTCGACTTCGGCGACCGCATCCGCGTCATCGGCGGCGCGCCGGCCACGACACTGCGGCTGCCGCCGGATGCCGACGAGCGCGCCGAGCGCCTCGGCCTGCCCGAGCGGTACGCGTTCACCCTGGGCACGGTGGAACCGCGGAAGGGCATCGCGCCGCTGATCCGCGCCATCGCCCGGCCGGAGGCCGAGGCCATCCCGCTGCTCATCGCCGGCCCCGACCGCATCGGGGAGCGCTCGGCCACCGGCGTCGCGGCCGCAGCCGGACTGCCCGAGGACCGCGTACGTGCCCTCGGACGCCTCGAGGATCCCGACCTCGCCGTGGCGCTCGACCGCGCCACCCTGTTCGTCTATCCGAGCCTCGCAGAGGGATTCGGGCTCCCGATCGTGGAGGCGTTCAAATTCGGGCTGCCCGTCATCCACTCCGACGACCCGGCTCTGGTGGAGGTCGGGGCGGGCGCGGGCCTCGTCGTCGAGCGGCCGACCACAACCGCCGACGATTACGGATACGCCGAGCGGCTCGCGGCGGCGATCGCGCGCCTGCTCGCCGACGACGAGCTCCGTGCACGGCTGGGCGTGCTGGCCTCCGACCGCGCTCGCGCCTTCAGCTGGCGCGACTCCGCCGAGCGGGTCTGGCAGCTGCACGCCGACCTCTGACGCCGACCTCTGACGCGGAGTTCTCACGCCGAGCTCCGACGCCGAGCGGCTGTGTCAGCGGCCGGCTCGGCCCCCGGACGGAGCGGTCAGGACCGAAACCCTATCGGGCGCCCCCGGCCGCCGCCGGCTGGGCATCGCGGGCACCCGTCTCCGCGATCTCCGAGCCCGTCGCGGCCTGCTCGTCCTCCCGCCCGAACCAGGTGCTGTACCGCGCGGACGCCCACTGACCGGCCGCCTTCGACCAGCCGTGGCTCCGCTTCTCGATCAGCCATGTGAAGCCGACGGCGACGATCACCGCGAGCGGGACGCCGAACAGCAGCGCCACGTACCACGGCTCGTCCGCGAACAGGTAGGTGCTGAAGATCAGGATCGGCACATGGACCAGATACAGGCTGAACGAGATCGTCCCCGCGAACTGCACAGGACGCGTCTTCAGCAGTCCCCCGAGCGGGCTCCAGCCGAGCGCCGCGACCACGAGGCCCGCCGCGGCGAGCGGCACCAGGCCCTTGAGAGCCGGGTCGAACTCCGGGATGCTGCCGACGTCCGGGCCTACCAGCCACGGCGCGATGAGCAGCAGAAGGCTGCCCACTGTGAGGCCGGCCCAGAGCGGATGCCGGTACCAGCGGGCGTTGATCCGCTCCGCGACGTTGCGCACCGCCTCCAGCCGGACCGCGATGACCGCGCCGACGAAGAACGCCGGCAGGTACTGCAGCGCACCGGAGCCGGCGTGTGCGCCCAGTTAGGTGTGGGCGCACGCGGCCGCCAGGCCACCCATCCACCATTTGCGCACAGCGAGCGCAGCGACCGCGAAGACGGGCAGCGCGAGCGAGAAGACCAACTCCCAGCGCAGCGACCACAGGGGGTTGTTGATCTGGCCGTCGCCGCCCAGGAGATCGCCCGCCTTGACGATGTACTCCCATCCGAAGTTCGGGGTGGAGGAGTTGCTGAGCCAGGTGCCGGCCGGCTGGGTCGAGTTCTGCGGGATCGCCATGACCCAGGCGGCCGCGAGCACGGCGGACGCGATGACCGGAACGAGGAGCCGCACGGCGCGGCGGGGGAAATAGGCGACCCAGTCGAACCCGCGGCGGCGGATGACCGGCAACGTCACGACGAGGCCCGACAGCACGAAGAACACGATGACCGACTCGACGCCGGCCGTGAAGAGCTTCAGAGGCGTGTAGCTGATCCACCACATCGCCGAGCCGGTCGGCGCCGTCCCCCCGCCAGGCGCACCCGGGAACTGCGGATTCGTGTACAGCGAATGGTGGAGGAGGACGACCATCGCGGCGACACCGCGCAGACCGTCGAGGGCGGCCAGCCGACCCGGGGCGTGTCTCGTGTCGTGTCCCATTCATCCACCTGTACCCGTCATAGGGCGGCGACGGTACCGGGTGGCCCTGGGCAGTTCCTGTGACCTGTTCAGGGGTCAGCTGGGGGTGCTCCGCGTGGCGGACGAGCAGCGCGGCGCCCGCCGCTTAGCATGATCGCTATGCCCGCACACACGTCGCCGCTCGTCTCCGTCGTCATGGGCTCCGACTCGGACTGGTCGGTCATGGAGGACGCCTCGCGGCTCCTGACCGAGTTCGGAATCGCGCACGAGGTCGAGGTCGTCTCGGCCCATCGCACGCCGGAGAAGATGATCGCCTTCGGGAAGGAAGCGGCCGGCCGCGGAGTCCGCGTCATCGTCGCGGGCGCGGGAGGAGCGGCGCACCTGCCCGGGATGCTCGCAGCGGTCACCACGCTGCCGGTCGTCGGCGTCCCCGTGCCGCTCGCGCGGCTGGACGGCCTCGACTCCCTCCTCTCGATCGTGCAGATGCCCGCCGGTGTGCCGGTCGCCACCGTGTCGATCGGCGGCGCGCGCAATGCGGGCCTCCTCGCCGTCAAGATCCTCGCCACCTCCGACGATGCCCTGACGCAGGCGCTCGCACGCTTCGCTGCCGACCTGGAGGCCAGCGTGGAGCAGAAGAACCAGGCCCTGCACGCCCGACTGTGAGAACCGCGCCATGACGATCGCTACCCCGCTGCGCCATCCCGACGCCACCTCCCCCCGCACGATGACCAAGCGCGGCTGGTGGCTGGTCACGCTGAACGTGCTGCTGCCCGGCTCCGCGCAAGTGGTCGCCGGCAACCGCATCCTCGGTCGCGTCGGCGTGCTCGCCACCTTGACGCTCTGGCTCCTCGCGGTCGCGACGCTGGTCGTCTACCTGCTCTCCCCCTCGGCGATCTACACGCTCTTCACGCAGTCCGGCAGCCTGACCCTGGTCCAGGCGCTGCTGATCGCCTACGCCGTCCTCTGGGTGCTGCTCACCCTCGACACGCTCCGGCTGGTCCGGCTCGTCCGGACGGCGCCGAACTCGCGCGGCTGGATCGCCGCCTTCTCGGTGCTGGTCCTGGTCGGCATCACCGGAACGGCCGGCTACGCGTCCGTGGTCGCCGGATCCGCCCGTGGCGCCCTGGGCGACATCTTCTCGGCGGCAGCGTCCCAGCCTCCCGTCGACGGCCGCTACAACATCATGCTGCTCGGCGGCGACGCCGGCCCCGACCGGCAGGGGCTCCGGCCGGACAGCATGTCCATCGTCAGCATCGACGCGGACACCGGTCAGGCGGTCACCATCGGCCTGCCGCGCGACCTCGACCCCGTGCCGTTCCCGAAGACCTCGCCCCTCTACAAGGAGTACCCCGACGGCTACGGCTACCACGACCGCTGCGACGTCGAGGTCTGCCAGCTGAACTACATCTACACCGAGGTGGAGTCGTACAAGGCCGGGCTGTACCCCGACGCGAAGAAGAACAACAGCGAGCCCGGCATCGAGGCGATGCGGGATGCGCTCGAGGGCGCCACGGGGCTGACCATCCAGTACTACGTCCTCATCGACATGCAGGGCTTCGCCGACCTCGTGGATGCGCTCGGCGGCGTCGACATCACCGTGAAGGAGCGCATCCCGATCGGCGGCGACGAGAACCTCAACGGCGTGGTGGAGTGGATCGAGCCGGGTGCCCGCCATCTCGACGGCTACCACGCCCAGTGGTACGCACGGGCGCGCCACGGCACCAGCGACTACGACCGCATGGCGCGGCAGCGGGAACTGCAGGACGCCATCCTCAAGCAAGTGAACCCCATCAACGTGGTGACCAAGTTCCAGGACATCGCGAAGGCCGGAACGCAGGTCATGAAGACCGACATCCCGCAGTCGATGCTGGGTTACTTCGTCGACCTGGGGATGAAGACGCGCCGGCTCCCGGTGCAGCAGCTGGAGCTCGTCCCTCCCACGATCGATCCCACCCGGCCCGACTACACCCAGATCCGCACGCTGGTGCGCCAGGCCCTGCATCCCGCCTCGGCGAAGCCCGCGGGCTCCTGACCTGCCTGGGAATCGAAGGAGATCGGGTGCCGAATCTCCTTCGATTGGCAGTAGTGAAGGAGATTCGAACAGCGTGCGTTCGAATCCCTTTCGCTAACGGGCGCCCGCCGGCCGCCGGATCGTCAGCCCTCGAAGAACGCGGCGGCTGCCCGTGCACGGCCGAGGACGTCGTCGAGGTCCTCGCCGCCGACGACGGTGACGTGACCGACCTTGCGGCCCGGCCGGGGCTCCTTGCCGTAGCCGTGGAACTTGGCCTCGGGATGCGCGGCGAGCGCCGCCGGGTACCGGTCCGCCAGAGTCCCTTCGGCGGGGCCTCCCAGGATGTTGACCATCACGGACCAGTCCGCCCGCGGCTCCGTGGAGCCGAGCGGGAGGTCGAGCACCGCCCGCAGGTGCTGCTCGAACTGGCTGGTGACGGCTCCCTCGATCGACCAGTGGCCGCTGTTGTGCGGCCGCATGGCCAGCTCATTCACCAGGAGCCGGCCGTCCGTCGTTTCGAACAGCTCGACGGCGAGCACGCCGGTGACCCCCAGCCCGTCCGCGATCCGCCGTGCGATGTCCGCGGCGGTCTCCGCCTCGCGGCCCGTCGTCCCGGCGGCGGGGGCGATGACCTCCGCGCAGACGCCGTCGCGCTGCACCGTCTCCACGACCGGCCACGCGGCCACCTCTCCTGAGGGCCGCCGCGCCACCAGCTGGGCGAGCTCGCGACGGAAGGGCACCAGCTCCTCCACGAGGAGGGCTCCCCCGCGGCCGTCCTCGGCAAGAGCCAGGAACCAGTCGTCGGCGCCAGTGGCCTCGGACACGACGCGCACGCCCTTGCCGTCGTAGCCTCCCCGCGCCGTCTTCACGACTGCGCGGCCGCCGTGCTCCGCGAGGAACGCGCCCAGCTCGTCGGCCGACTCCACGGCCGCCCACTCCGGGACCGGGAGGCCGAGCTCGCTCAGCTTCGCCCGCATGTGCAGCTTGTCCTGCGCATAGAGCAGGGCGTCCGGTCCGGGATGCACCGGGATGCCGCGCGAGACCAGCTCGCGGAGGATCGCCGGAGGCACGTGCTCGTGGTCGAACGTGATGACATCCACCGTCTCCGCGAAGGCCAGCACAGTGTCCAGGTCGCGGTAGTCGCCCACGCCGGTCGCGGCAAGCTCCGCGCTCATCCCTTCCGCTTCTTCCAGCACCTGGAGCTCCAGGCCCAGCTCGATCGCGGGAGGGATCATCATCCGGGCCAGCTGGCCGCCGCCGATCACTCCGATGATCTGACTAGTCATGGACCGTCCACTCCTCTGATACTTTTCATGCTGGTAGGGCGAAATTCACAGGAACGGGAAACCTGATCCGCGTACTGTGACACGCATTGACCATCTTCGCGCATCTTCAGGTAGGGGCATGACGATCGAGACGAGCACGTCGGCGCATCACGCGCGACTCCTTCCGCAGCTGATCAAATTCGGCGCGGTCGGAGGCGTGGGGTTCGTGGTGAACCTCCTCGTCTTCAACGGGCTGATGATCTTCGTGCTGCAGAACGTCCCGCACAAGACCCTCTACGCGACCGCGATCGCGACGCTCGTCGCCATCGGCACCAACTGGCTGGGCAACCGCTACTGGGCCTTCTCCGGCACGCGCAACGAGAACGCCACACGCGAGGGCGTCGAGTTCTTCGTCGTGAGCCTGGCCGGGATGGCGATCCCGCTGGCATGCGTGTGGGTCTCGCACTACCTCCTGGGTCACCACAGCCTCCTCGCCGACAACATCTCGAACAACGTCATCGGCCTGGCGCTCGGCACGGTCTTCCGCTTCGCGTTCTACCGGTGGTGGGTCTTCTCGCCGCGCCGCTCGAACGCC
Organism: Leifsonia sp.; assembly: GCA_051962155.1. Taxonomy (GTDB): domain Bacteria; phylum Actinomycetota; class Actinomycetes; order Actinomycetales; family Microbacteriaceae; genus Leifsonia. The sequence goes on from JBQCCO010000076.1 coordinate 8,141, forward strand.
CGCACCGGGCGCGCCGGCAGCACCGAGCGCCTGACCGGGATCTCGGCGGGCCCGCACGTTCCCTCCCGCGTGATCCGTGAGAAGGCGCCGATGACCGGCTCGACGCTAGCGACTACCCCAGACCGTGGTCTCGTCGGTGACTGACTCCGACTGCTGACGCCGGACCGCCACGACCGTCTGGGAGTGGTCCATCAGCTCGGACAGCGCACGCTGCACCTGGTCCGCCTTCGGCACGTCCTTCAGCACGACCGGATGGTCGAGGCCCGAGTTGATGAGCACATCCCCGGAGCGGAATACGCTCTGCAGCCAGGTCCGCCGCACGCTCACGTCGTAGCCGCGGCTGTGCAGCAGCTCCTGCCGGACACGGACGAAGAAGCCATGGCGGATGATCAGCCGGCGGGTCGTGATCGTGTACCGGCGGCTCAGCCACGCGGCCAGCGGGAGCAGGAAGAGCAGGAGCACCACTGCCGCAGCGGACGACCAGAGGAGCACCACCTCCCAGACCTCGCCGACCCGGCCGGCCAGGAAGCCGAGGGCGCCGGCGGTGAGGATGAGCACGAGACTCGGCCAGAACAGCCTCCGGGCGTTCGGCCGCAGCCGGGCCACCACGCGCTCGGGTGGCTGGGCGGGCTGCGCTGGGGTCCCGTCCGGGCTGCTGGTCATGGTCAATTAATACCTCAGGTGGGTCACGTCGCCGGCCGCTACCGCGGTGCGGCCCGCATCCGACTCGACGATCAGCCGGCCGTGCTCGTCGATGCCGACCGCCGTGCCGAGCAGGTCGTCGCCGGAGGGCAGGTGCACGCGCACCGCGCGGCCGATCGTGTGGCAGGCCTCCGACACCTCGTCCCGCAGAGCGCTGCGGAGGGGATCGCCCTCCGCGGAGAGGAACTCCTTGTACAGCGTGGTGAGCTGGATCAGGTACGCCGACAGGACGCGGTCGGCGTCGATCCCCTGGGCACCGGCGAGGGCGAGGGATGTGGACGTCTCGGTGGGCAGCTGGTCGCGGGTCTGGGCGAGGTTGACGCCG
>JBQCCO010000077.1:0-8330 GCA_051962155.1 Leifsonia sp.
CTGAGTGATGCCGAAGCTCCCATCCGCTTTCACATAGGTGATCAATGCGACCGACCCGTTTCCCCAGACCGCGTAGGTCAGCGTGGGCACGGGCGGCGGGGCGGTTACGGGCGCGTCTGATGGACTCGGGCTCGGGCTGGGTGGTGGCTCGAATGTCAGCCGCTCCACGGTCCCGAGGGCGATGGACTCTCCGGCGACTGGATCCTGACCGACCACCAGAGGATCCGTACCAGTTGTTGCAACGTTTGCATCGACCGCCGCCAGTCCACGGTTCTGTAGAGTTCGCCGCGCGTCGGAGCGTGTCATGCCAACGACGTCGGGCACAGTTACTTGAGCGACCTCGGTGTGCGGACTCGTGTCAGTGCCATGAGCGGCAGCATTCGGAGTCGTGTGAGCAGCCGGTGCCGTGGAGTTAGAGCATCCGGACAGCGTCCAGGCGAGCAACACTGCCACGCCAGGGACGAGAAACCAAGATTTCCTCACCATATGCGAAGGGTACCGCGACGGGCGAAACCCGGTGCACCCCAATCCTGGGCGCGCCGATCAGCCTCGCCAGGGTTGGCCCCACTCCCAGGTGAGTGGGCGGAACTACTTTTCCCGCAAGGCCTACGACTCAAGGGCAACCGCTACGAGTTGACCGATCTTCTGAAAGCCGCCGACGAGTAGCAGCGCACTCGAACAAATGTTCTAATGATGGTGTGACGCGTCCGAAGCCCATCCGATACGACCGGGACACCTGGCTTGTAATGCGCGATGACGCGGTGCTCCCCAAAGCCGTCATTCGCCGCTACACGGACAAGCGCGGCACCGACCAATACCTGGTCATCAGGTGGGATCTCGACCCTGCGCAACGCCGGCTCATGGCTGTCTGTGAATCGCTCGAACGGGCCGACGATCTCGTGCGCTACGACAAGAACACGCCGCATGGTTACTGGGACGGACCGCCAAATCCGCACCCTGCGGGGTGAGGGCCAACAGACGCTGACAACGTTACCGGCGTACTCGCTGCACACGCCGGGCGTTGACCCTCACTCACTGTCCTGGACGTTACCGCAGTCACCCGCGAAACCGAAAGACACTCGCTTCAATACATGCTCCCGCCCTGCAATTGTTGCGCCACCATGTTCATTCCGGAGTTCCACACCAACTGCGCCTGTTGACCGGCGATCTGACGCACCCAACCGATCAGGCCGATACCATCGGCATAAATCGGTTCATTGCGGGGTTGCTGAGCCACCGGCTGGACGCCCGCCTGACGGTTGGCCAACGCAGCCAACTGCATACGGTTCGCCCCACCATTGATCGCCTTCAACAACATGCGGTTGTTCGACGCCTGACCGAACCGGTTAGAGATAACCTCTTCCAGCGGGGCCAACATTGTGGGAATCGAATCAATATGCGAACTCCCACCACCGGGCATTGTCATACCCGTGGCCGCGTGAATTGTGCCACCATCACGGAACGTACCCATCCGGCCATTACCGGACGCGGCACCGTTCAAATCAGGTAGAACCGACCGTTGCACAATCGTGTTGACATGGATCGTGTACGTGCGCTCCAACGCGTCATACTGTGCCTGCAACGCGGCGGCATCGGCCTGGGCCTGGGGAATACCAGACGTGTTGAAATCCGACGTTACATCCTTCGGCACCAACCCGTACTGCGTGGCCAACTTCTCAGCCGCATCACGAGACATGCCCGCCGCAACCGCCGCCTTCACGAACTGGTCATGAACCGACTGCATCGTCCCCGTGAGCGTGTCAGCCGACGCACCCACGGCAGCCTGAGCCGCCACAAGGTCACGCCCCGACGACGCCATATCATCCAAGGCGCGCTGGTTATCGCGGCCCGCCTGCGTGGTCAGCGCGAGGGTAGCCCCGTTCTTCGCTAACGATGCGGTCTGATCCGCAACAGCCTGGTTGAACGCCGTGTTCGCGGAAGACACGTCAAGGTTGACCTGGCCGAGACCCTTCAACTTCTTCGACAGTTCATCCGTCGCGGTCTTTGCCTGATCGGTAGCAGTCTTCATCGCATCCAGAAGATCCACATTCGTAGACATGGTGTCGTTCGCACCGGAAAGGGCGTCCTGGTTTTCCTTCTGAATGATCTTCGCCGAAGCCAAAGCCTTGTTCTGTTCACCCACCGAATTAGCAACAGTGGAGATGGCGTTCCCCAGGTCGCCCTGGTTCTTGGAAAGACCACTGCCCGCGTAACCCGCATCAAGCATCGACTTCCGGGCCTCATCGAGACGATCCGAAACGGTCTTCATAGCCGCTGCGTTGCCGAGAGCCGCCTCCGTCAGCTGAGACGTTGTCAGTCCAATCTCGTGACCGGCCTTGATCGCACCCGAGTCGTGCAGGTTCTTCACGGCGGTCAGGCGGACGTTCTCCTTGATCGCCCCGTTGTCCTCCTGCAACGCCTGTGCGTAATCGGAGGCGGCAGCGGCCTGGTCCTGCATCGCGGACACGCCCACGGCCAACACCGCAGCAAGAGCGGAAATGCCGGCAGTAACCCACCCGATGGGGCCTTCGGCCAACTGGGTCGCAATCCCCACGGCACCGATAGCCTTAGCCACCCCCGAGAGAATCGGCTGGATAAGAGCCCACAACTTGAACGCCACAAACCCGGCCGTCGCAGCAGCAGCAACATCCCGCAGCACCGGGGCCGGGATTGCGGTGATCGCATCACCCAACAGTTTCAGAGCACCAACAACAACCTGGCCGATAGGCGCAAACGCCACCACAAGGTGAAGGACCGCACCAACAAGCGACTGCAACATGTCCCCAACACGCGGCAGATTCGCAATCGCATAATTGGCGAACTTCTCCAACCCGCCGTTCTGCACCCACGAATTGAACCCAGCCGCCAACGTGCGCACATACTGTGCACCCTGAATAAACAACGGGTTCAAAATGTGAAACGCACTAATAACCGCATCCAGAACCGACAACCCGGTCTGCCCGAGAATGTTCGAGAACGTCGCGATCTGACGGTTCAAATCCGGGAGCGCACGGTTGATCATCTGTACCGCAATACCGAAATACTGCAACATCGAGTTGGCGGCAGTGTTCCCCAGCGAATCCAAACCGCCCTTGAGCTGGTTCAGCCCCGCCTTATACTGGTCGCCCACAATGGTGGCGTTTTTGATCGCCTGGGTGATGCCGTAAATGGCGAGCACACCCGCAGCACCCATCCCCGCCAACGCCCCACCAACACCAACCGCGTACGCGATCAGCGGGCCAAGCAGGGGGAGAAGGGCGGCAACCGCCGCAGCAATCAGCTGCCACTTCTGCACACTGGTCGCGTGAGTGGCGTTAGCTTTCTTCTCCGCACCATCAGCATCATCCGTAGCCGCAGCAGCGGCATCCTCGACAGCCGCCAACGCCAACTTCGCCCCGGCAAGACGATCCGTCGCAGACTTCTCGGTTTCCTCCGCACGAGACGCCGCAAGGTGCGCAGCCGCCAATTGAAGCGCGGACGCCCCCTCCTTATTCTGGATAGCATCCAACCGAAGGTAAGCGAGCTGGGTGCCCTCAGTCGCCAACGCCAACTTGCGCTGCGCAGCCTCCACAGCAGCCAACTTCGCCGCTACTACGGCAACATCCGCCTTAACCTGAATGTTCGGACTAGAAGCGCCCAGCTTCTTCGCCGCAGCAGCCGTAGCCGCCAACTTCGAATCAGCGGCGGCAGTATCCGCACCAACCCGAACATCCGGGTCAACCGACCCCAACTTCCTGGCCGCCGCATCCGCAGCCGCCAGTTTCCCCATGAACTCAGAATCGTCAAGCGTCAACTTCGCGTTGATCGACCCAGCCGTCGTTGGACCCTGACTCATTGGAGTTCGATTAGTTCTGTGAGATCTTCGAAAGGCAATTTCTCTCCTTAAATGCGGCGAGCCCCGGCGAAAGGGCTCAAGAGGTTCGGGGGTGCATCACACCTGCACCGGCGCATTGAGTGCAGCCCAGCCAGTGCTGGTTGCAGCCCAGTAGAGGTGCGGGGGCGGCGTGACCGTTCCGGTCACTTCGGCTGATGCTTGTGTGCCCAAGTTGGCGACGACGCCGAATACGACGGGCGTTCCGGTCATCGTCGGCGGGACGGTGAAAGTGATGGTGCTTCCCCCGTCCTGGAAGGAAACCGTGGGGGCACCGTTCGGAACCTGCCGCCAGTGGTACGAGTCCGGAGTTGGCGAGGTTGCCCCGGGAACCGCTGTGAGCGTGACCGTGGCGAACGGCTCTGCCGTTTGATTCGCGATCGGCTGCAACGACACAGGAAGGGCGCCCGTGGCTACGAGTCGCGAGATACGAAGCTTGGGCGTGCTCGTGGTTCCAGTCGCGGTCAGTTTGGTAAGACGGAGTTTGCTGTTCGCGAATGCCGTAAACCTCGAAATTCGAAGGGTTGTCATCGCCGCACCCGCCTACGGGGTGGTTCCGACAGCTTCGAGGTACAGGTTGCCCCAGTCACTAATAGCACCCGGAGTCGTAACCGACAATGCGTTATCGGCCCACGCATTAGTCACTGTGGCAAGCGTCCACTCCTGCCGCATCGTGGTGCCCTCATACAAGCGGACCTTTCCCGTCAACGTTCCGCCGTTGTCGCTCTCGGATCGCGCGTTGATCGTCAGCGGATTCCGCGCCACCATCGGTGCCAGGCGGTACCGGGTGGACTCAGCGCTCGTGGTCAGGGCGGGCGACTCCACATAAGTGGTGTCGCTGCTATCTGCCAAAGCATCGCCCGCAGTAGCCGCCCCACCAACGTTTGACCACGCACTCCCCACTGTGTTGGATCCGGCCCCCGGGAGAACGGCGGCATCCACGGTAGTGGGCACTCGTACCTCCGTCGTAATGGTGGTCGTGAGCGAGTTGGAGTCGGTCACGACGCATTGCAGGATGTAGAGGTGCCCCTTGGTGGTGTCGCTTGTCGCGGTGAAGCTGACAATGTTGGTACTCGCGCCGGTCAAGGTAGGCGATGTCGTGGATGAGTAGATGACGCTCCACGCGTACGACGAGATTGTCCCCGACGTTGAGGAAGCCGTTACCGAAGCGGTGACCGACGCACTCGCGGTGACGTTCTGATTTGCGGGAGTCGACACAGTGGGCGGGGGGCCGGCAGTGACACCGATGAAGTCGCTAGCGGCGGTGTCGTAATACAGTTCGTCAAACACCCACTCTTCGGGCGTCTGCGAATACTTGCCCCCGTAGAGCTGGTTGAACGTGATGCCCGCGCCGACGTTCGCGCTGCCGTTGGCGAAATATGCCGTTTCAACAGGTGTGGTCGAGTTGCCGAGATAATAGGCCACCTTGATCGTGCCGTTCGAGGTGGTCGACCCGGCGACGACGTAAACCTCAAGGCGATACACCGTGCCAGCAGTGAGCGCGTTGGCGAACGTGAAAACACCAGTGGTTCCCGTCGCGTCATCCACTCGCAGTTTGCCAAGAGCGTTCTGGTGAACACTGAAGTAGCGGACATTGCTTCCGCCGTGAAGCCTGATGATATGCAGGTCAGTAGTGCCAACCGTGGTGGCGCGGAACTTTATTTTGGCTGCGACATGCGACACGTTGGACAGCGTGTATACGCCGGCACCGAACGTGTTGACGGGCACCCGCATGCTCATCGAGCCCTGAATCGGGCTGCTGCTGGTGTAGACCGCGCCCGTGCCAAAGATGGCATCGAACGGCGTACCTGATGCGCCGCCACTGTTGATGTTGGTGAGGGCTACACCGTCGGTGCCGCCCTCAAAATTGTTCCCAACTACAGCCATGCTTACGCCTCACCCTCGGTAGGTGCGCTGCTGGCTGTCACGCCGGCCCAAAGCAAGCGGATGCCCCGTTCCTTGCACGCGATATCTGTTGCGTCGTCGTTGCTCTGTGTACTCATTGATTGGTCCTTTAACTGCAGACAGCCCCTTTCGGGGCTGTGCCTAGGTACTCAAAAGGCCCACCGAAGCGGGCCGATCATGTTTCAAAAATGGGGGTGGTTTACTTGGTCATTGCCTTCGTCACCGATGCGCGGATCGCGTCCAACCGTGCCGCCTCGTTCGCAACGTCCCGACGAAGCAAGGCGTCAAGCTCGCCGCGCTGCTCAGCCGCATACACCTCAGCAGGGGTAGCGGTGCTCAGCCAGTCGAGCTTCTGCACCTGCTCGGGAGTCATCTCCTGTCGTTTCCCGGCGGGCATCGAAGATCCGTAATGATTCGAGGCCGACGTCATCTGCCCATACGACTCAAAGCCGTAAGCCTCCGCTAGCAGACGATCGGGAGTACCGCTAACGAGGGTGTCGTGCTTACGCTCAACATCGGTCTTTCCCCCGAGATAATGAGCCAACTCACCCTTCTCCATGGCCTCCCGGACCGCTTCAGGCGAAGCAGTCTTCACCCAATCAGCCCCCCGTTGCTCAGGCGTCCCCACGAGCCTCCGCCTCACTGATCGAGATCAGACCGCGTTTGATCTGCTCATCGCGCGACAGCTCTTCCGCCAACCTGTAAACGGCGGCACCCAGGATCGGCTTGGCCACATACTGGCGGCTAGTCGAATTCGGGTTCACAGGCTGCCATTCAGCAGAGCGGTAATAGAACCCCTGCTTTGGCTCGGCCTTATGAACCTCCGCCAACTTCCGCAACGCGTCATGGACCTCATCCAACGGCGCAACAGATCCCAGCTCGGCCGAAGTGAAGTACGAACGGTCAACGTCGGGATACGTCGAATGCACGTTCGCGAACACACCACCAAGGATCCGATCAATGAACGTGCCCGACCGGATCGGCTGAAGCTCCCTCTCCCCCACTCGAAGTCTGCCGTCGTCCGCCCATTCCAGGTAAGCGTCCTTCGAGGAAGCAAACTTGCCGGCAGACCACGCGGGCACACCGAGATCAATAGCCCGCTGGCGCAAAGCCGCAACACCGTGGTTATGGACAACAAACGCCATAACGAACTGGTAAATCGCGGCCTCAAGATTTGTTCCGAGATCGTAAATGTCGGCACCAGGGTTGTAAGCCTCAGCTTCCGCCACGAGAGCCTTCAGCTTGGTTTGTCGGTTCTCTTCACGAAGCCTGTCAGCCCGAACCTGCGCACCACTCACCAGCTTCCGAAGCCAGTTCCGATTCCCGACAGCTGTCTCAACGTCCTCCCGGGCGATACTCTCATCGCCGTGCTGAACGCGCAGCTCAAGCGCATCAAGCAGTTCCTGCGCTTCGTTAGCTGCCGCCTCAGCATCAGCCACAATCTTCTCCGCCGCCAGATCAGGATCCACCATCTCCACCGTCCCCTGCTCAGCAGGTTTGACCTCAGCCATTTCGTCGCTCCATAACATTCCTCAAACTGTGCAAATCGATCTGCCACGACCGCTCGTTAACCCGACGGGCAAGAATTTTTCCATCACAAGCGAGACGAGTAACTTGGCGCTCGGAACGCCCTACCGCCTCAGCCGCCTCACGCACCGAAACCCAATTCGTTACATCCATCGTGACAACTGGGCGTCCGATAGCAGACGCAGGAAGTGGGACGTTGGCCTGCTCTGCCAGTGCCTCCAATACGGACTTTGCGTACCACGGCATGGGCTGACCGTTCTGCTTCAGGCGGACCGTCCAGTCGCGCAACAGCGACCGCAAGACACCGAACGCGACTTCTCCGTGTAAAAGTCCAGCGAGACCCGCCTCAGCGGTGCTCAACCGGCGACCGCCCCACCAGTGAACTGCTCATGTTCCTCCGGCGACCGAAGGCCCCGATACGTCATCACGAACCCCACCACGCGCTGAAACACAAACCCCAACTCCACCGGATTCGTGTGCAGCAGTTGCGCGTTAGCCACGAACTCCATCGTCCTCATAGCGACCAAACGGGTGTAGCTGGCCGACGTCTCCCGCCGAATACGCATCAGCTCATCGGACGCGCGACGGTGCACTTCCGTACCACCCGAGAACAACAGCGCGCCCAACGACACAACATCGGAATTCACCTTCGCCACATCGAGCAACGACACGTCACCGTTGTCCTCATTGAGATAGGTGAACGACTCAGGATCGACCATCTTTGAAATCCTCCGGATACTCCTGACGGCGGACCGCCTCCATCAACGCCTGCTGAAACCGCATCCCGCACCTCATCCGACACATTCGGAACCAAGCCAAGCCGAGTCGCCAAATTCGCGGCCCGCACCTCCATCTCACGCAACAACGAGCGCATAACCCCTGCGCAACCTCCCCGTGCAATAACTCAGCAACCCGCGCCAAAATCAACACCCCCGTAACATCTGAAATCCAAGCCAGATTTCGGAAATTCTCTGCATGTTTTTCCGGGTAAGGCGGGGGTCTGCCGGTTTCCTACAGGGGGGGTGGG
>JBQCCO010000078.1:0-3060 GCA_051962155.1 Leifsonia sp.
GGGTGGGGGGGGGGTTGGGGGGGTGGTGGTTTATGCGTCGGTTTTTTCGGCTTTCGCGCCCTAACGGGTGGTTTTTGCGACCTACCACGCCGGCCTCGGAGGTGTCATGGCCCCAGGGCGCCAGGCAGCATCGGATCGCCGGAAGCCGAGCCGGAGCGCGAAGCCTGTCGCCAGGCTGGCATCGGCAGTCGGGGTGGTCAGTGACTTCCTGGACGGTCAGCCGATTCGGGAATCGGCGCGACGCCTCGGCGCCTGGGTCCGGCGCCGGCCAATGGTGGTCGTGGCGGGCGCGGTTCCGATCACGCTCGCGCTCGCCGCAGCGGTCCTGCTGCCCGGGTCGCCCTCCGATGGAGCGCATGCTGCGGGGGTCACGCCCGCGAATTCGCCTGGAGCGTCGGCGGGTCCGGGCGGGGGCGGCCTGCCCGCGGTGAGACCCACGGCGACGCCCACGATGACGCCCACCGTGACGACCGCCCGGGAGGGCGGACCGGCGGCATCGGCCGAGCCGACCGGAGCTGCTGGTGCTGTCGGGACCCCGCCGGCTTCTGCCGTGGGTGGCGACGATCCCGTGGATGCTGCGCGCGACGCCCTCCGGTCACGCCACGACTGCTTCGTGGCCCGGCCGGCGACAAGCTCCTGCCTGGCGGACATCCTGGACGGCGCGTCGGCGTTCTCCGAGCAGGAGGCTGCTGCGCTCGGCTCGCCGGGAGCGGACGGCGCCCGGGACTACACCGGCGCCCGGTTCTCTCTGCTGGAGCGTTGGGGCGCTGCCGCGCTGGTGAATGTCGTCCCGGATGCGGCGCGGACGCCGAAAAGCGAACCGGCCTCGCTCTTGCTGGTGAAGAACGAGGCCGGATGGCGCTTGCGGGCGGTGTTCCCGTGACGGGGTCAGAGACCCAGGTTGCCCTCGAAGTTCCCGCCCTCGAGGCGGTTCTTCACCGCGACGAGGAACCGGGCCGCGTCGGCGCCGTCCACGATGCGGTGGTCGTAGGACAGGGCCAGGTACACCGTCGACCGGATCGCGATGGAGTCGGTTCCGTCGGCCGATACCACCACTGGCTTCTTCGACACGATGCCGGTGCCGAGGATGGCGACCTGCGGGAGGAAGACGAGCGGAGTGTCGAACAGGGCGCCACGCGAACCGGTGTTGGTCACCGTGAAGGTACCGCCCGCGAGCTCGTCCGGCTTGAGCCGGTTGTCCCGGGTGCGCTCGGCCAGGTCGGCGATCTCCTTCGCGAGGCTGGCGAGGTCGAGATCAGAGGCGTTCCGCACCACCGGGGTGAGCAGGCCGCGCTCGGTGTCCACGGCGATCGAGATGTTCTCGTGGTCCGGGTACACGATGCTGTCGCCGTCCACCGTCGCGTTGACGACGGGGTAGCTCTTCAGCGCCTCGGCAGCAGCCAGGGTGAAGAACGGCAGGAAGGAGAGCTTGACGCCGGTCTTGGCCAGGAAGTCGCCCTTCACGCGGTCGCGCAGCGCAGCGACCTTCGTGACATCGACCTCGACCACGCTGGTGAGCTGCGCGGTCGACTGCATCGAGACGACGGCGCGTTCGGCCACGACCTTGCGCAGCCGCGACATCGGCTGCGTGGTACCGCGGAGCGGCGAGACGGGTGCGGCAGGAGCAGCGGCGGGGGCGCCGGCCGCTTCCGGGGCGGGCGCGGCAGCCGAGAGGATGTCCTCCTTGCGGATGCGTCCGCCGACACCGGTGCCGGTCACCGTCGAGAGATCGACGCCCTGCTCGTTCGCCAGCTTGCGGACGATCGGGGTCACATAGCCGGCGTTGCCGGCGTGGGCGCCGCCCGTGGGGGCGGCAGCGGCCGGAGCCGGTGCCGGTGCGGCAGGCGCGGGCGCGGCCGGGGCCGCGGGAGCCTGCTGAGCGGGCGCTGCAGGGGCGGGAGTCGCCTCGGCCGGAGCGGCCTGAGCGGGAGCCTGAGGCGCGTGAGCCGGAGCCTCCTGAACAGGGGCAGGGGCGGCCTGCGCGGCGGGTGCCTCCTGCTGCGCGGGGGCAGCCTGCGCAGGTGCCTCCTGCTGCTGAGCAGTCTGCGCGGGAGCGGCCTCGGCGGGCGCAGCCTGCTGCGCAGGAGCCGCCTCGGCGGGAGCAGCCTGTGCGGGTGCCGCCTCTGCCGGTGCAGCCTCGGCCGGTGCCGCCTCTGCCGGAGCGGCCTCGGCGGCGGGCGCGGCCGGCGCCTCGGCGCCTGCGCCGGAGCCGTCTCCGATCGTCACGAGCGCGGTCCCCACCTCGACGGTCTCGTCCTCCTGCACCAGGATCGCCTCGATGACGCCGGCGACCGGCGACGGGATCTCGGTGTCGACCTTGTCGGTCGAGACTTCGAGCAGGGGCTCGTCCACCTCGACACGGTCGCCAACGTTCTTCAGCCAGCGTGTGACCGTGCCTTCCGTGACGCTCTCGCCGAGCGCCGGGAGGCTGACGGATTCGCTCATGAGCTTCTCTCCTTCAAAACCTGATCGTTCAGTAGCTTAGTGCAGGCGGGTCCGCGCGCGGCGGACCCGCCTGTGACGTCCTAGAGGGTGTTCAGCGGCTTGCCCGCGAGGTACAGGAAGGCCTCGCCGAGCGACTCGTTCTGCGTGGGGTGCGCGTGGATGAGCGGGGCGATGTCCTCCGGGTACGCCTCCCAGTTCACGGCCAGCTGCGCCTCGCCGATCAGCTCGCCGACGCGGGCGCCGATCATGTGCACGCCGACCACGGGGCCGTCGTTGACGCGGACGACCTTCACAGAGCCGTTCGTGCCGATGATCTCGCTGCGGGCGTTGCCGGCCAGGCTGTAGTCGTAGCTGCTGACGCTGTCGGCGCCGTACTTCTCGACCGCCTTCGCCTCGGTGAGGCCGATGGAGGCGACCTCCGGGTCGCAGTAGGTGACCTTCGGGATGTTGACGTCCGGGACGACGATCGGGTTGAGGCCCGCGATCTCCTCCGCGACGAAGATGCCCTGCTGGAAGCCGCGGTGTGCGAGCTGAAGCCCGGGCACGATGTCGCCGACCGCCCAGACGTGGGCGACAGATCGGAAGAGCGTCGTGTAGGGAAAGAGTGTTCAGGTG
>JBQCCO010000079.1:0-9906 GCA_051962155.1 Leifsonia sp.
CGACGGGGTTCCCCCACCAGTCGCGGCGCTGGTTGTCGTGGACATCCCAGGTGACGACGGGGTTGTCGGGGTCCCCGGTGTAGTAGTCCTGGGTGTAGATCTCGACGCGGTGGCCGTCGGGGTCGCGCAGGTAGAGGTAGAAGGCGTTGGAGACGCCGTGGCGGCCGGGGCCGCGTTCGATGCAGTCGCTGCGGCGGAGGGCGCCGAGTTTGTCGCAGATGGCGATGATGTTGTGCTTCTCGTGGGTGGCGAAGGCGACGTGGTGCATGCGCGGGCCGTCGCCGCCGGTCATCGCGGTGTCGTGGACCGTCGGCTTGCGGCGCATCCACGCGGCGTACGTTGTGCCGGCCTCGTCCTGGATGTCCTCGGTCACGCGGAAGCCGAGATCCTCCATGTACTTCACGGCACGCGGCACGTCGGGGGTGACCTGGTTGAAGTGGTCGATCCGGACGAGTGCGCCGGGCGTGTAGAGGTCGTAGCGCCAGGCCATGCGCTCGACGTGCTCGACTTCGTAGAAGAACTCGTAGGGGAAGCCGAGCGGGTCCTCGACCCGCACTGAATCGCCGACGCCCTTCGTGAAGCCCTCGGCCCGGCGCTCCACCCGGCAGCCGAGCTCGGTGTAGAACGCGACGGCCCGGTCGAGGTCTTCCGGGGTCCGCACCCGGTACGCGAAGGCGGCGACCGCGGCGACCGGGCCCTTCCGCAGCACGAGGTTGTGGTGGATGAACTCCTCGAAGGATCGCAGGTAGACCGCGTTCTCGTCCTCCTCGGTGACGACGAGGTCGAGCACGTCGACGTAGAACTCGCGGCTCGCGGCGAGGTCGGTGACGACCAGCTCCATGTAGGCGGCGCGCACCACATCCGGTGGGGCGGTTTTCGGGGTCGGGATGCGGTCGGTCGGCGCCGGGATGGGGTCGCCTCCCGTCGTCACGGGCTCCGGGGCATCGGGAGTGAGTGGTGAGGTCATCGTCAGAGCTTCCTTGCTGTGGTGGATCGTGGGTCAGGCGTCGCCGGCGTCCTCGGCCGCTTCTTCGGCCTCGGCCGGGTCGTGCGTGGTGGCGCCGAAACGGGCGGTGTGGACAGGGCCGAGCGTGATGTGGACGGCCTGCTGGTCGGTGTAGAAGTCGATGGAGCGGTAGCCGCCCTCGTGCCCGAGCCCGGAGGCCTTCACCCCGCCGAACGGCGTGCGGAGGTCGCGGACGTTGTGCGAGTTCAGCCACACCATCCCGGCCTCCACGTTCTGGGCGAAGGTGTGGGCGCGTTCCAGGTCGCGTGTCCAGAGGTAGGCGGCCAGGCCGTAACGCACACCGTTGGCAAGCTCCAACGCCTGCTCGTCGGTGTCGAACGGGGTGATCGCGACGACCGGGCCGAAGATCTCCTCCTGGAAGATCCGCGCCTCGGGCGCCACATCGGCGAAGACGGTCGGCGCGATGTAGTTGCCCTCAGCCAACCCGGGCGGGCGGCCGCCGCCGGCGACCAGCCGGCCCTCCTGCTTGCCCAGCTCGACGTAGCTCATGACCTTCTCGTAATGCTCGGGATGCACCAGCGCGCCGACCTCGGTTCCCGGGTCGTGCGGGTCGCCGACCACGATGTTCTTCGCCCGCTCGGCGTAGCGCGAGACGAACTCGTCATAGATCGGGCGCTCCACCAGGATGCGGGAGCCGGCGGTGCAGCGCTCGCCGTTCAGCGAGAACACGCCGAACAGGGTGGAGTCGATCGCAGCATCCAGGTCGGCATCCGCGAAGACCACGGCGGGGGACTTGCCGCCGAGCTCCATCGAGAGACCTTTGAGGAACGGCGCAGCGTTCGCGAAGATGATCTGCCCGGTGCGGCTCTCGCCGGTGAACGAGATCAGCGGCACGTCGGGATGCTTCACCAGCGCATCCCCGGCCTGCTCGCCCAGGCCGTTGACCAGGTTGAACACCCCGTCCGGGACGCCCGCATCGCGGAAGATCTCGGCCCACAGGCTTGCCGAGAGCGGTGTGAACTCGGCCGGCTTGAGGACGACGGTGTTGCCGGTCGCGAGCGCCGGGGCGAGCTTCCAGCTCTCCAGCATGAACGGCGTGTTCCACGGCGTGATGAGCCCGGCGACGCCGATCGGCTTGCGATTGACGTAGTTGAGCTGGCTGCCCGGGACCTTGTAGGCGTCGTCCGCCTGCGCCACGACCAGGTCGGCGAAGAAGCGGAAGTTCTCCGCCGCGCGCTGCGCCTGGCCCAGCGCCTGCGTGATCGGCAGGCCGGTGTCGAACGTCTCCAACTCCGCAAGCCTGGCATCCTGAGCCTCCACGGCATCCGCGATCCGGTTCAGGACGCGCGCACGATCGCGCGGCTTCATCCGCGGCCACGGGCCGTCGCGGAAGGCGCGCTTCGCGGCGGCGACCGCGAGGTCGATGTCCTCCTTCTGGCCGGCGGCGGCCTGCACGTAGGTCTCGTTCGACACCGGGTCGAGCACGTCGAAGGTGGCGCCGGAGACACTGTCGACGAACGCGCCGTCGATGAAGTGCTGGATCTTCCCGGGGAGGTTCTCCGGGATGTGGTGAGTGGATGCGGTGTGCTGCGCCATGCGCTGCCTCCTGTGGATCGGGACTCGCTGCTCTGAGGGACAGATCAGCGCTGCTTGTGCTCGCTCTGGTACGCGTGGAGCGAATCGAGGGTCGCCAGGCGGTGGCGACGCGCCGCGAGCTCGATCTCGAGCGCCTCGGCGCCCGACTCGATGAGGGCGAGGATGTGCTCGTGCTCGTCCACGGACTCCCGGGCGCGGCCGGGCACGAAGCTGAAGGTGGAGTCGCGCAGCACGGTCAGCCGGTTCCAGCCACGGTGCACGAGGTCCAGGATGTGCGGGTTCGGGCACTCCTCGTACAGCACCGCGTGGAACTCCTGGTTCAGCTGCGTGAAGCGGTGCGGGATGAAGTCGTCGAGGCACGCGATCATCTCGCGGTTGATCTCGCGCGCCCGCCGGAGGTGGTCGTCGGTGATCAGCGGGGCCGACAGTCGCGTCGCAGCACCCTCCACGAGAGCGAGCGTCTCCATCGTGTACGTGTACTCGGCCTCCTGCAGCAGGGCGACCTGGGCGCCCACGTTCTTCTCGAACGTGACCAGCCCTTCGGCCTCGAGCCGCCGGATCGCCTCGCGCACCGGGACCACGCTGATGTCGAGCTCGCCGGCGATCTGCCCGAGCACGAGGCGGAAGCCGGACACGTACCGGCCGTCGTCGATGCGGGCCCGGATGAAGTCGTAGGCCAGCTGCGACTTGCTCGGCGCCGCCGCCTTCACTGCTGCGTCCGCCATGCGCGGTACCTTTCTCTCCACTCCGCATCCAAGGGGAACAGGCCCTCGACCCGGTTGCCCGCGGCGACCTGCTCCGCGATGAACTCTTCTTCGCGCTCCTGCTCGATCGCGTCGGCGACCACCTCGGCCACGAGCGACGGCGGGATGACGAGCAGGCCGTCCGCATCGCCCACGATCACATCGCCAGGCTGCACGGTGGCGCCGCCGCAGGCAATGGTGACGTCGGTGTCCCAGGGCACGTGCTTGCGGCCGAGCACGGCCGGGTGCGGACCGGCCGAGTAGGTCGGGATGTCGAGGGCCGCGACGACCGCGAGGTCGCGCACGCCGCCGTCGGTCACGATCCCTGCAGCGCCGTTGACCTGTGCGCGCAGGGCGAGAACGTCGCCGACGGTGCCGCTGCCTCGCTCACCGCGGGCCTCGATGACGAGCACCTCGCCCCGCCCGACGGCGTCGAAGGCGCGCTTCTGCGCGTTGTACCCTCCGCCGTGGGACGCGAACAGGTCCTCGCGGTTCGGGACGAAGCGCAGCGTGCGCGCGGTACCGACGACCTTTGCGGCCGGACGCGTGGAGGTGAGGCCGTCGATGGAAACGTTGTTCAGGCCGCGCTTGCGGAGCTGGGAACTGAGGGTCGCGGTGGAGAGGGAGGCGAGCGCTTCCCGCAGCTCATCCGTGAGTCCTGCTGGCGCTACCTCGGTCGCGGGCTCCACCGCCCACGCCTCCGCTCGCTGCGTCTCGTCCACGCTGGGCTTCGACCCGAAGTCGCCGAACGGGATGCTGCCCTCCGTGATGCGGGTCACCAGCCGGCCGGTGCTCGGCGCACCCGGCGCTGTCGGCGCATCCACCTCGACCTCGACGGTGTCTCCGGGCTGCGTGACCGAGGAGCCGGCCGGGGTCCCGGTGAGGATGACATCGCCGGGCTCCAGGGTCATCAGCTGCGATAGGTCTGCGATCAGGCGGCCGAACGAGAAGAGGAGATCGTCCGTGGTGCCCTCCTGGACGAGCTCGCCGTTGAGCCAGGTCCGCACGCGAAGGGCGTCCGGGTCCAGGCCGGCCGCCGGGAGGATGTCCGGCCCGAGCGGAGTGAAGCCGTCGCCGCCCTTGGAACGGACGTTCGATCCCTTGTCGGCTGCGCGCAGGTCGTAGAGCCCGAAATCGTTCGCGGCGGTCACGCCGGAGACCGCGGCCCAGCCCTCCTCCGGCGACACCCGGCGCGTCGGGCGGCCGATGATCAGCGCGATCTCGCCCTCGAAGGCGAGCAGTTCGGTGCCGGCGGGGCGCTCCAGCTCATCGCCGCTCGCAGCGATGGAGGAGAACGGCTTGAAGAAGTACGACGGCTGCGCCGGGGTCCGGCCGCGCTGCGCTGCGCGGGAGCCGTAGTTGAGGTGCACGGCGATGATCTTCCCGGGCCGCGCGCCACCGGAGAACGGGCTAGAAGCGCTCATAGCGGCTCCACATCATCGGGCTCCTCATCGTCGCGGACCGGTCGGAAAGGCGTATTCGGAATCGTATACGATTCTGCTGACCGCGGCAACCTCAGTACGAGGAAGCGCCGGAATACCCGGACGCGCCGTGCAGGAAGCGGTCGGCCAGTGCCTCCGACGCGCGTGCCAGGAGGGTGACATCTGCGCCCACCAGCGCGAACGCCGCACCTGCTGCCGCATAGCGATCCGCGGTGGCCGGGTCGAAGGCGTTCACCCCGACCGGCGTTCCCGCGGAGCGACCTGCCTCGATCACGCTCTCGACCGCAGCGACCACGTCCGGGTGGTTCTGCTGCCCGAGCATGCCCAGCGAGGCGGCGAGGTCCGCCGGGCCGACGAGCACCGCATCCACGCCATCCACGGCCGCGATTTCCGCGGCGGCGGCGAGGCCCTCGGCGGTTTCGATCTGTACCGTCAGCGAGACGAGGTCGCCGGCGCGGGCGAGGTAGTCCGGGATGCGGCTCCACCGGGACGAGCGAGCGAGCGCGCTGCCCACGCCGCGAACGCCGTGCGGCGGATAGCGGACGGCGCGCACCATCGCCTCCGCGTGGGCGACGCTGTCGACCATCGGCACCAGGATGTTCTGAGCGCCCAGGTCGAGCAGCTGCTTGAGCACGACCGGCTCACCGATCGGAGCGCGCACGATCGGCACTGCCGGGTACGGGGCGATCGCCTGCAGCTGGGCGAGGATCGACTCCAGGCCGATGGGGGAGTGCTCGCCGTCCACGAGGACGATGTCCAGTCCGCTGCCGGCGCAGATCTCCGCCACCAGCGGGCTCCCGGCGCACGACCACATCCCGTACAGCGTGCGGTCGGCGCTCCGGAGCCGGGCGGCGAAGGTCGGGGTCGGCTCTAGCTGAATCGGCATGTGATCGCTCCCAGGGTTCCGTAGTCGGCGTGGATGGTGTCGCCGCGCTCTACCCACAGCGGGCGCGTGAAGGAGCCGGCCAGGACGATGTCGCCGGCCTCCAGGCGTGTGCCGTGCTGGGCGAGCTTGTTGGCGAGCCACGCGACGCCGGTGGCGGGATGGTCGAGCACCGCCGCAGCGAGGCCGGACTCCTCGATCGTCTCGTTGCGGTACAGCAGAGCGCCCACCCAGCGCAGGTCGACCGCATCCACTGCCACCGGCCGGCCGCCGACGACCATGCCGCCCATCGCGGCGTTGTCCGCGATGGTGTCGACGATGCTGCGTCCGGGCAGCTCGATGCGCGAGGAGAGGATCTCGAGCGCCGGGACGACGTACTGCGTCGCGCTCAGCACGTCGAACAGAGTGATATCGGGACCGGTGAGCGGCTCCGCCAGGACGAACGCGAGTTCCACCTCGATGCGGACGTTGGAGTACTGGTCGAACGGGATGACGGATCCCGTCTCGTACACCATGTCGGCGAAGATGGCGCCGTAGTCCGGCTCGGTGATCCCCGTCGCCTGCTGCATCACCTTCGACGTGAGGCCGATCTTGCGTCCGACGAGGCGGCGGCCCGCTGCGATGCCCTGCTCGACCCACACTCTCTGCACCGCGTACGAGTCCTCGACGGTCATCTCCGGGTGCCGGGTGCTCAGCAAGGGGACCGTCGCACGGTCGCGGGCGGCCGCCGCGAGCTCGTCGGCGATGGCCTGGATGGTCGGACGGTCGAGCACGGAGGGCTCCCTTCGGCGTCGGAGGCGGGACAGGTCCCGAGTGGGATCGTATATCTTCCCGTACACCCGCGCCATGCATGCCAATGTACCTACGTAGCTACATTCACTGGGAGGCGATATGGCGATCGTGACCGCACGCGACTTCAATCAGGATGTCTCCGCCGCGAAGCGCAGCGCCGCGACCGAGCCGCTGATCATCACCGATCGCGGCGAACCCTCCTTCGTCCTGCTGACCTTCGCCGAGTACGAGTGCCTCTCCGGTCCGCTGCGCAACGTGGTGGAGCTGCTTCGGCAGGATGAGCGGGGCGATTTCGATATGGAGTTCCCGCGCGCCACCATCGAGGCCGGGGAGTTCGACCTGTGAAGTGGCTGCTCGACACCATGGTCCTCTCGGCCACACGTCGACCCGACCGAGCGGACCCGGGTGTGGTCTCGTGGCTGGAGGCTCAGAACCCGTACTCGCTGTACCTCTCGGCGATCACGGTGTTCGAGATCGAGCTGGGCGCCGCGCGCAAAGAACGCACCGATCCCGAACAGGGTGCCGACCTCCGGCGGTGGATCGACGACGTGTACATGATCTTCTCGGAGCGCATCCTGCCCGTCGACCACGAAGTGGCCGGGGTTGCTGCGGGGTATCTCGTGCCCGATCCGCGGCTAGAACGCGACGCCTTGATCGCGGCGACGGCCGAGGTCGGCAGGCTGGCCGTGGTGACGCGCAATGTCCGGGACTTCGAGACCTTCGATGTCCCGCTCTTCAGCCCCTGGGAGACGACGGCCGGCGCTCGGTCGGCACTGCGGCGCGCCTGAGGAGCCGCGGGACAGGTGGCACTGCCTGTGCCGTTGCGTCGAATGCGAAATCGTATATCATTGCCGGAATCGGAGCGCCGCTCCGTGACAATGTCGTCGCAATCCCGGGAGAACCACCAACGATGAGCGAATCCCCCTTCACGCCCACGGGCAGTATCCGTTCCCAGACGGACCGCCGCCGAGTCGTCTTCGCAACCGTCATCGGCACCACCGTCGAGTGGTACGACTTCTTCATCTACGCCTCGGCCGCCGGACTGGTCTTCGGTCAGTTGTTCTTCGCTCCGGCCGGACCGCAGGTCGCCACGCTGCTGTCATTCCTGACGGTCGGCGTCAGCTTCCTGTTCCGCCCGCTCGGTGCGTTCCTCGCCGGTCACCTCGGCGACCGCTACGGCCGCCGGGTCGTCCTCGTGCTGACGCTCATCCTGATGGGCCTCGCCACCGCTCTGGTCGGGCTCCTGCCGACGTATGAGGCGATCGGTGTCGCGGCGCCCATCCTCCTCGTCCTCCTCCGAGTGCTTCAGGGAGTATCCGCCGGCGGGGAATGGGGTGGGGCGGTCCTCATGGCCGTCGAGCACGCGCCGACCGCGAAGCGGGGCCTCTTCGGGGCCTCGCCGCAGATCGGAGTGCCGCTCGGGCTCCTGCTCGCGTCCGGCGCCATGGCGGCGATGACGCTCATCGCTCCGGGCGACGCGTTTCTCGCGTGGGGATGGCGGGTGCCCTTCCTGCTCTCGGTCGTGCTCATCCTGATCGGATACTGGGTGCGCCGGCGCGTCGAGGAGAGCCCGGTGTTCACCGAGCTCGCCGAGCGCAAGGAACGCACCCGGATGCCGATCGTCCTGGTGTTCCGCAAGCACGCGCTGCTCGTGATCGTCGCCGCCTTCGTCTTCGCAGGCAACAACGCGGTCGGCTACATGACGACCGGCGGCTACATCCAGAACTACGCGACCAACCCGGACGGACCCCTGGGCCTTGCGCGCGGGCCGGTGCTGTGGGCGGTCGCCGGTTCCGCCGTCACCTGGCTGCTCGCCACCTGGTTCGCCGGGTGGGTGAGCGACCGCATCGGGCGCCGCACCACGTACATCGCCGGCTGGATCCTGCTGCTGGCGGGCGTGTTCGCACTGTTCCCGCTGGTCAACGCCGGCAGCGCGGGGATGCTGTTCCTCGGGCTCGCGATCCTCACCATCGGACTCGGCTTCACGTACGGGCCGCAGGCGGCGCTCTATGCGGAGCTGTTCCCGGCGTCCATCCGCTTCTCGGGTGTGTCGATCTCGTACGCCATCGGCGCCATCCTGGGCGGGGCGTTCGCTCCGACCATCGCGACGGCTCTCGTGCAGGCGACGGGCACGACGATGTCGGTGACCGGGTACCTTGCGGGCATGACCGTGCTGGGACTGCTCGCGACGCTCGTCCTGCGCGACCGCACCGGCATCCCGCTCGGGCCGGACCACGAAGCCGAGCAAGCGGCCTCCCCGATCCGGGGCTTCACCGGGAGGCAGGCGGACGCCGACGCCCTCCGCGGCTGACCATCCCGGCCGGCTCGTGCTCGGCCGGCGAATGCTCGGCCGGCTCGGGCTCGGCCGGCTCGCGCTTAGCCGGCGAGGAAGCGGATGAGGTGGGGCGCGACGGCTTCGCCCGAGATGTCGTGCGTCTGACCGGCGACCAACTCGAAGACGCCGTCCTGGGCGCCGGAGGCGACTCCTTCGGCGCCCAGGCGCAGGAAGCCGGGGGACTGCTCGCCGGCGAGGCCCAGCACGGGCACCGTCACGGCCTGCAGCAGTTCGTCCGGGACGCGGCTGTCGCCCATCGCGGCGTCGTCGTACGCGAGGGTCGGCGCGAGCGCGAGGGAGGCCTCCCAGGAGGGCGCGTTCCTCATCCCCTGGATGCCCTCCTCCGGAACTCCCACCCGGCGGAGGAACAGCTCGACAGCACCCGCGCGGTCGCCCGCCCCGAGTGCGGCCTGCAGGTTGTGCGTGTACGCCTCGGCCGACGACAGCATGGGGTCGGGCAGGAAGGGCGGCTCGTACACCGCGACGCGGGAGACCCGGTCGGGTCCGAGGCCGGCCGCCGCCGCCAGCGCGAGCGCGCCGCCCGACGACATCCCGAACAGTGCAGCGGGACCGCCCGCGGCGTCGATCACCGCGCCGAGGTCCTCGATCTCCCGGGCGACAGCGTCGGCCCGGGCGGACGGGTCGGCGAGGCGGTCGCTGCTCTCGCCCCGGCCACGCCGGTCGTACAGCACGACGGTGAGGCGGTCACGCAGTGCGGCGGCGATCGCCCGCATCGGCCCTGCGTCACGGAAGCACATCGCGCCGTCCACCAGGACCAGCACCGGTCCCGACCCCTCGATCTCGTATGCGATGCTGCTGCCGTCGGACGAAGTGACCGTGCTCATGGCACGCCAGCGTACCCCCTCCCCGCTTGCCCGCCTTTCCCCTGACCGCCCATTCCCCTTGCCGAGGTGCTCGTTGTTGCAGGCGACACGCCGAGCGCGGGTGCAACTACGAGCACCTCGACGAAGGGAGGCGAGCCCCGCGAAGCATCCGAGCGCGTCGGCGAAGGACGCGACCATTTCGCCGAAGTTGGCGGTGTTGGCGCGGCCACCCCCAGCGCCCGGGGACCAAACATCACATAGAAAAAAGGACGCGAGCCCCCCGCGCAAAGGGGTGGGGCGTTCCCGCGCTTTTAGTTTTAGCCC
>JBQCCO010000080.1:0-4369 GCA_051962155.1 Leifsonia sp.
GACACCGCGGACTTCCGCTATGAGACCTTCGGCGACCCCGCCTCGCCGAGCGGCGGCGTCTTCGACGCGGACGGGATGCTGCCGCCGGATGTCCCGTCGCACTGGGTGGTCTACTTCGGCGTCGCGGACGCGACCGCCGCATCCGCCCGTGTCGTCGAGCTCGGCGGAACGGTCGTGCGCGACCCCTGGGACAGCGAGTTCGGCCGCTTCGCGCAGGTCACGGACCCGTTCGGCGGCCTCTTCTTCCTGCACGAGGTCCGCTCGGGCGGCGCTGCGTAACCCGCACCTGGCACAATCGTGACGAATCGCGGCCCGGCGGCCTCGGTTAGTGGACGCTGGCCTGGAAGGAGCGGATGCGCAGCAGCACTTCGGTGCGCAGCGTCTCGGGTGCGGTCTCCTTGCACGCGCGCTGCACCACCTCGGTCAGCACGACGCTCAAGTGCGCCTCGTCGGAGCACCCGGCACAGCTCGCCAGGTGCTCGCGCACGTCGGCAGCATCCTCGCTGCACAGCTCGTTGCGCAGGTACTCCTCGAGTTCGGCCTTCGCCTTCTCACATCCACAGTCGGTCATCTCTTGCTCCTGGAAGTCTGCACGGCGCGGTCCCCCTGGACGGCCGAGAGGCCCCGCTCGTGCGCGTAGTCGGTCAGAAGCTCCCGCAGCATGCGACGGCCGCGGTGGAGGCGGCTCATCACGGTGCCGATCGGGGTCTTCATGATGTCGGCGATCTCCTGATAGGAGAACCCCTCCACATCGGCGAAGTAGACGGCCAGCCGGAAGTCCTCCGGGATGGCCTGCAGCGCGTCCTTGACGGCGCTGTACGGCAGGTGGAAGATCGCATCCGCCTCGGCCGAGCGGCTGGTGGATGCGGTGGTCGACTCCGCACCTCCGAGCTGCCAGTCCTCGAGCTCGTCGATCGTCCCCTGGTAGGGCTCGCGCTGCTTCTTCCGATAGGTGTTGATGATCGTGTTGGTGAGGATGCGGTACAGCCAGGCCTTCAGGTTGGTGCCCTGCTGGAACTGGTTGAACGCCGCATACGCCTTCACGAACGTCTCCTGCACGAGGTCCTGCGCATCCGACGGGTTTCTGGTCATGCGCAGGGCAGCCGCGTACAGCTGGTCCATGAAAGGCAGGGCCTGCTCCTCGAAGAGGTGGCCCGCATCCTGGGTCTCGGTGCTCATCACCGGCCAGTCTAGTTGCGCGAGCCCCGCATCCACTCCGGCGAAGGACCCCGCGGGGTCGGTGAGCCGACGCGTCAGGACGCTGGGGACGTCGAGCACGGCGGTTGCGGCCACGGGCGGATCCTTCCTCTCGGCGTGAACACGGATAATCTTGACAACAATGCTGATTTCGAAATATTCCGCTCCCGACTTCGATCCGTACGGCGACAACCGGTCCGACGAGCCGAACACCCTGTGGCCTGCCCCGGTCGCCGACGGGCCGGTCTCGGCGACCGTCGCGCTTCCGGGGTCGAAGTCGCTCACCGCGCGTGAGCTCGTGCTGGCAGCCCTGGCCGATGCGCCGTCGTTGCT
Organism: Leifsonia sp.; assembly: GCA_051962155.1. GTDB lineage: Bacteria > Actinomycetota > Actinomycetes > Actinomycetales > Microbacteriaceae > Leifsonia. The sequence continues at coordinate 1,531 of JBQCCO010000080.1, forward strand.
GCGCGCTCCGCTGCACTCGCGCGACAGCGCCAACATGGTGGAGGCGCTGCGCGCGCTCGGCGTCGGCATCGACGAAAGGCCGGGCGCCGGAGCCTTCGGCGCGGACTTCCTGGTCACCCCGGCCGAGGAACTGCTCGGCAGCACCACGATCGAGTGCGGTCAGGCGGGAACGGTCATGCGCTTCGTCCCGCCGATCGCGGGTCTCGCCCTCGGCCCGACGATGTTCGACGCCGACGACTCGGCGCGAGGCAGGCCCATGGGCGCGATCATCTCCGCCCTCCGCTCGCTCGGCGTGGATGTGAACGACGACGGCCGCGGATCCCTGCCCTTCACCGTGCACGGCACCGGGCGCGTCGCCGGCGGCCCGGTCGAAGTGGATGCGTCCAGCTCCAGCCAGTTCGTGAGCGCACTGCTGCTCTCGGCGAGCCGGTTCGAGAACGGACTCGACCTCACCCATTCCGGCGACCGCCTTCCGAGCCTCCCGCACATCGAGATGACCATCGCCGCCCTCGCCGCGCGCGGCGTGACCGTCGAGTCGCCGGAGACGGGACGCTGGACCGTCGCGCCGGGCACCATCGCGGCCCGGGACGTCGACATCGAGCCCGACCTCTCCAACGCGGCACCGTTCCTCGCCGCCGCGGTCGTCACGGGCGGAACGGTGACGATCACCGGCTGGCCCGAGTCGACCACCCAGGTCGGCGCGGATCTGGCCGAGCTGCTCCCCCTGTTCGGCGCGACCGTGACGCGCGAGGGCGACCGGCTGACGGTGACAGGGCCGGAACGTCCCCACGGCGTCCAGCTCGACCTCAGCACCGGAGGAGAGCTGGCCCCGGCCCTCGTGGCCATCGCCGCTCTCGCCGACGGGCCGAGCGAGATCACCGGCATCGGGCACATCCGCCACCACGAGACCGATCGGCTCGCCGCCCTGGCCGCCGAGATCAACGGGCTCGGCGGCACCGTCACCGAGCTGGAGGACGGCCTGCGCATCGATCCGCAGCCGCTCCACGGCGGGGTCTGGCGCAGCTACGAGGATCACCGGATGGCCACCGCCGGCGCGATCGTGGGGCTGGCGGTTCCCGGCGTGGAGATCGAGAACGTCGCCACCACCGCGAAGACCCTCCCGCAGTTCACGCAGCTCTGGACGGGGATGCTGCAGGGCGGGATCGCACCGCGTGACTGACCGCACCGGGACTGGCCGCGGCGCATCAGGCAGCGGCTCCGAGGGCTTCGGACCGGAGAGCACCGGCTCCGACGGCACCGGAGCCGAAGGCTTCGGACCCGAGAGCAGCGGCTCGTGGTGGGACGACGGCGACGAGGATGAGGAGCTCGACCGGTACGACGAGTCCAGCATCCGCAGCCGGCCGAACCCGAAGGGGAACCGTCCGCGCACCAAGACGCGCCCCGGTCACACCGACGCCGAGATCGCTCGCGTGCTCGGCGTCGACCGCGGCCGCTACACCATCCTGCTCGACGAGGACACCGACCGGGAGCGCCAGTTCACCGCTGCGCGCGCGAGCGAGCTGCGACGCAACCCCATCGTGACCGGGGACCGCGTGGCGGTCGTCGGCGACACGACCGGCGAGGAGGGAACGCTCGCCCGGATCGTCCGGGTCGAGCCGCGGACGACCCTGCTGCGGCGCAGCGCCGACGACACGGACGAGGTGGAGCGCATCGTCGTCGCCAACGCCGACCAGATGCTGATCGTGGTCGCAGCCGCGAACCCGGAGCCGCGCACGCGCCTCGTGGACCGCTACCTCGTGGCCGCGTACGACGCAGGAATCGAGCCGATGCTCTGCGTCACCAAGACGGACCTCGCCGACCCGGAACCGTTCCTGGCGAACTTCGCCGGACTCGGACTGCCCGTCTTCACCAGCCGGGAGGACGACATCCCGCTGCGGGAGATCGCGGCCGCCCTCGTCGGGCACGACACGGTCGTCGTCGGGCATTCCGGAGTGGGCAAGTCGACCCTGGTCAACGCACTCGTTCCCGGCGCCCGGCGCGCGACTGGACACGTCAACGTGGTGACCGGACGCGGCCGGCACACCTCCTCATCCACGGTCTCGCTCCGCATCGAGGACGGCGCCGGGCATCACGGCTGGGTGATCGACACCCCCGGCGTGCGATCGTTCGGTCTGGGGCATGTGAACACGGACAGCATCCTCAAGTCGTTCACCGATCTCGCGGCGATCGCCGAGGACTGCCCGCGGGGATGCACCCACCTGCCGGATGCGCCGGACTGCGCCATCATCGAGGCCGTCGAGGAGGGCCGGCTGGGCGAGACCGGACGAGCGCGCCTCGACTCCCTCCAGCGCCTGCTCACCACCTTCGCCCGCTGACCACCTGCCGGCGGGGCCGGCACCGCCCGCCGACGGGAGCTGCCATGCACGCTTCCGACCGCGACTGCGGTCGTTCGGAACGTGTGCGGCTGTTCGCCCCACAGCATTCGTAACAAACGACCGCAGTCGCCGCGCGACCCCCCGAGCGCGACTGCCGTCACGTCCCAGCTCCGGCGCGACTGCCATCGGCCGGCTCCGACCGCGACTGCGGTCGTTCGGAACGTGTGCTGCGGCTCGCCCCACAGCATTCGTAACAAACGGGCGCAGTCGCGCGGGAAGCCCTGCGCGGGCGCCGGGCGGGCGCCGCGCGGGCGCCGGGCGGGCGCCGGGCGGGCGCCGGGCGGAGGTGGCGCTCAGGCCCGAGGGGCCGCGTCCGGGGCCGGACGGACGCGCGAGGAACCGAAGGCCCGCCGGTGCACCCAGACGCCGCGCGCCAGGCCCGCCCAGAACACCGCACCGAACGGGATGACGTAGGTCGCGAACGACAGAATCGCGCGGCCCGC
>JBQCCO010000081.1:0-18169 GCA_051962155.1 Leifsonia sp.
CGCATCGGGCAGCTGGTCTCCGCCATGCGCCACAACGACCGCGGACGTGAGCTCGCCGAGCTCGCTGTCCGCCACCGCGACCGCGGGGTCGTCGGCTTCGACATCGCCGGGCCCGAGGCCGGCTTCCCGGCGTCGAAGCACCGCGAGGCCTTCGACTACCTGGCCTCCGAGTTCTTCCCCACCACCGTTCACGCCGGCGAGGCCGACGGGCTGGACAGCATCCGCGGCGCGCTCCTGGACGGACGTGCGCTGCGTCTGGGCCACGGCGTCCGGCTCGCGGAGGACATCACGATCGAGCGTCAGGACGACGAGAACACCTACGTCACTCTGGGGACGCTCTCGCAGTGGGTCAAGGACCGCGAGATCGCGCTCGAGACGAGCCCGACCTCGAATCTGCAGACCGGCGCCATCTCGGCGTGGGGCGACGACATCCTCGACCACCCCTTCGATCTGCTCTACCAGCTCGGCTTCCGCGTCACGGTGAACACCGACAACCGCCTGATGAGCGGCACGACGCTGACCCGTGAGCTGAGCATCCTCGCCGACGCTTTCGCCTACGACCGCACGGACCTGGAGATCTTCCAGCTCAACGCTGCGGCAGGCGCGTTCCTCCCCATCGAGGAGCGCGAGGAGCTGGCCGAGATCATCACAGCAGGTTTCGAGGGTTCGTAACGCCCTGGGCGTTACCCTTTAGATATGTCACTGCCACCGCTGCCCGATTCCGCCATCACCGTCGGTGCGCACGCCGGCGGCTGGCGCGAAGCGGTCGAGCTGGCGGGGGAGGCGCTGGCCCGTTCCGGCGCCACCGAGCAGGGCTACGCGCAGCGGATGGTCCAGGTGATCGAGGAGTTCGGAGCGTACATCGTGATCGCGCCGGGCCTCGCTCTGGCGCATGCGCGCCCCGGGCCCGACGTGAACTCGGACGGGCTGTCGGTCGTCACTCTCGACGAGCCCGTCGTCTTCGGCCACCCGCACAACGACCCCGTCTCGGTGGTGCTGGGGCTGGCCGTCTCGACGCCGGAGGCGCACGTGACGAGCGTGGCAGAACTGGCGAACGTCTTCAACGACCCCGGCGCCATCCCGGCCCTCGCTGCGGCGACGGACATCGCGGACGTGCAGCGCATCCTTTCGCTGAGCGAGGAGAATGCGGCACGATGAGGGTCGTCCCTGATGCGGGGAAGGCTCTGATGAGGAAGGCGGCTCCGTGAAGATCGTGGCGATCTGCGGCGTGGGCCTCGGCACCTCGGGCATCCTGAAGGTCAACGCCGAGCGCGTACTCGACCGCCTCGGGATCGACGCCGACGTCACCGCGTCCGACGCCGCCCACATCGAGGAGGCCGCGGCCGACGCGCAGGTCGTGCTGACCTCGCCGGAACTCGTGGACCGGATCGGGCCGACCAACGCCGACGTGATCGTCGTGCAGAACTACTTCGACCTCGAGGAGCTGGAGCGGAAGCTCGACGAGGCCCTCGGGTAGCGTCCGTCACCCTCTTAAGAAAGGTTGGTCAGGCGTCCAGGAGGGCGGTGATCAGCCCCGGGAAGCGATCGTCGAGTTCTGACCGGCGGAGCTGGATCTCATGTGTACGGCCGCTGACGATGGTGCGGGTGACGCCCGCCTCGCGCAGTGTCTTGAAGTGGTAGGCCATGGTGGACTTCTGGATGTCGACGCCCCACTCGGTCATGGACTTGGGATGCGGCCGGCCGTCCGCGAGGACGCGCACGATCTGCAGGCGCACGGGGTCTGCGAGGGCGCGCAGCACGTCGACGAGCTGCACGTCCGCCATGTCGGGGGTAGGGTAGTCGGTCATGCTCACCCAAAAACTGTTTGACAATCATCGAACAATAGTCGTACCGTAACGGTATGACATCCATCGAACAATCGTACCGCAGAACCCTGCCCGCGCTTCTGGTGCTCGCGCTCTCGCTGTTCGTGGTGGGCACCAACGCCTTCGTCATCGCCGGTCTGCTTCCGCGGGTCGCGGCCGGCATCGGCGCGACGGCGACCGAGGTCAGCTGGTCGATCACGAGCTACTCGCTCGTCGTCGCGGTCGCCGCGCCGGTCGTGTCGATCCTCCTCACGCGCGTACCGCGGGCGACGCTCATGGCGGCGGGCCTGGCCGTCTTCGCGATCGGCACGGCCGCCTCGGCGCTCGCTCCCACGCTCGGCCTCTTCATCGCCGGGCGCACCTTCTCCGGGCTCGGCGGGGCGGCGCTCGTCCCGACCGCGACGGCGGCTGCCGCCTCCCTCGCCCGTCCCGGCAAGCGCGGGCAGGCGCTCGCCATCGTCGGCGCCGGCTTCACGCTGGCGACCGCCGTGGGATCGCCCCTCGGCACGGTGCTGGGCGGGGTCGCCGGCTGGAGGTTCGCGCTGTGGTGCATCGTCGCCCTCGCCGCGGTGCTCGTGGTCGCGATCCCGATCGTCGTGCGCGGGGTACCGATCCCGCCCACGGTCTCAATGCGCCGGCGGCTGGCGCCGCTCGCGGACCTCCGCATCGTCGCGCCGCTGGGAACGACGCTGCTCATGATCGCGGGCTTCAACATCGTCTACATCTTCTCGGCAGCGGTGACCCACGCCTCCACCGGCGGATCCGGCAATCTCCTCGCCGTGCTGCTGCTCGCTTACGGAGCGGCGGGTGTTGCCGGCAACAGCCTCGCGGGACCGCTGACCGACCGGTTCGGCAGCCGGATGGTGGCCGTCACCGGTCTCATCGGCCAAGCGGTGACGCTGGCCGTCCTCTCGGTCGCGGAGGTGTCCTTCGTCGCCACCCTGGTGGTCTTCGCGTTCTGGGGGATCACGGCGTTCGCCGTGGTGATCCCGGTCCAGCATCGCCTCGTCCAGGTCGACCCGGAGAGTGCCGCGATCGCGTTGTCCTGGTACTCGACCGCGATGTACGTCGGGATCGCGATCGCGCCGCCGATCGGCGCACTGGCGCTGGGCGCCGGGGGAGCGGCCGCTGTCCCGCTCGCCGGCGCGGTCGTCACCGTCGCGGCGCTCGCCATGTTCCTCGCCGGGTACCGGGTGCGGGCGCCGCGAGCGGTGGTGGTGTGAGCATCCATCCGGCTGCGGCTGCGGCTGCGGCTGCGGCTGCGGCGGTTGCTGTTGCGGCGGTGAGCTTCAGCCGGGTCAGGCGGTGAGCACCCGCATCGCCTCGGCGAGGGCGGCGACGCGGGCGGTCGCCGTCGCGCGGCGCTCCTCCACCGTTCCCTCGTCGCTCGAGGCGTCGATGTAGATCTTGAGCTTCGGCTCCGTGCCGCTCGGGCGCACCATGACGCGGGAGCCGTCTTCGAGCAGGATGCGGAGCACGTCACTCGGAGGAAGCCCGCCGAAGCCGTCGCGCAGGTCGTCGATCTGCTGGACCCGGAAGTCGCCCAGATGGGTCGGCGGGGTCGCTCGCAGCGCGGCCATGATCTCCGCGATCCGCGTCAGGTCGGTCACCCGGAGCGAGATCTGGTCGCTGGCGAAGAAGCCGAACCGCTCGGCGAAGGCGTCCAGGTGCTGGGCGATGGTCACGCCGTGCGCGGCGAGGTCGTTCGCGAGGTCGAGGAAGGCGACAGCGGCCGAGATGCCGTCCTTGTCGCGCACGGTCTCGGGGTTCACCAGGTAGCCGAGCGCCTCCTCGTACCCGTAGATCAGACCCGGCGCGCGCGACACCCACTTGAAGCCCGTGAGGGTGTCTGCGAAGTCGAGGCGATACGCGCCGGCGACGGCGGCGAGGGCCGGGGAGGAGACGACGGAGCAGGCCAGCGTGCCGAAGGGTCCCCGGTCGCCGCCGCGGTCGCCGGCGAGCTCGGCGGCACGCCAGCCGAGCAGTGCGCCGACCTCGTTGCCGGAGAGTCGGCGATAGCCGTCGGCGCTGCTGGAATCCGGAATGGCCACCGCGAGACGGTCGGCGTCCGGGTCGTTGGCGATGATCAGGTCCGCGCGCGCCTCCCGGGCGGTGGCGAAGGAGAGGTCCATCGCTCCCGGCTCCTCCGGGTTCGGAAAGGCGACCGTCGGGAAGGAGGGGTCCGGGTCGATCTGCTCGGCCACGGGGGTCGGGGAGGCGAAGCCGGCGCGTGCGAACACCTCACGGGCGGTGCGCCAGCCGACGCCGTGCATCGCTGTGTAGACGAACGAGACGGCGTCGCGCGGAGCCCCGGAGGCCGCGACGGCGACCGTCGCGTCGATGTACGCCTGCTCGATGTCTTCGGAGGCGACCTCGTAACGGTCGGAGCGTGCCAGGTCGGCGACGCTTCCCGCCGCGACCTCGAGGATGTGCGCCGCGATCTCGGCGTCGACCGGGGAGACGATCTGCGAACCGTGGTTCTCGCCGCCCAGGTACACCTTGTCCCCGTGGTCGTCGGGCGGGTTGTGGCTGGCCGTGACCATGACGCCCGCGCTCGCATCCAGATGGCGGACGGCGAATGCCAGCACCGGCGTCGGCATCAGGCGGGGGAGCAGGACGGCGCGGATGCCGGCGCCGGCCATCAGCTCGGCGGTGTCGCGGGCGAAGACGTCGGAGTTCTTCCGTCCGTCGTAGCCGATCACGACCGACGGAGTCCCGTCCCCGGCATGCTCGAGCAGCCAGCGTGCGAAGCCCGCGGCCGCCTGGGCCACCAGCACGCGGTTCATCCGGTTGGGGCCGGCCGCGATCGCGCCGCGCAGGCCCGCGGTCCCGAACGCGAGGCGCTCGTCGAATCGCGAGTGCAGGTCGGCGACAGCCTCGGCCGAGCCGGCCTCGGCGGCGACGATGAGCGCATCCAATTCGTCGCGGGTCTCCGGATCCGGGTCCTGTGCCAGCCAGGCGCGGGCCTCGGCGAGAAGCTGCGGCGTGCCCTTCGGCTCGCTCAAGGTCGTCCCGCTCACAGTGCCTCCACGATCCGGGCGAGGAGTGCGCTGATCACCGGCTCGGCGGCGCGACCCGCTTCGATGACCTCTTCGTGGCTGAGGGGGGTCTTCTGGATGCCCGCGGCCAGATTCGTGACCAGCGACATGCCGAGGATCTCCATCCCCGCCTGGCGTGCCGCGATCGCCTCCAGGGCCGTGGACATCCCGACGATGTGACCGCCGATCGCCTTCGCCATCTGCACTTCGGCGGGCGTCTCGTAGTGCGGTCCGCGGAACTGCGTGTAGACGCCCTCGTCGAGCGTCGGGTCGATCGTGCGTGCGAGGTCGCGCAGCCGCTTCGAGTACAGGTCCGTCAGGTCGATGAACGTGGCGCCCTCGAGCGGCGAATCCGCCGTCAGGTTGATGTGGTCGCTGATCAGGACGGGCGTGCCCGGCTTCCAGTGCTCCTTGATGCCACCGGCGCCGTTGGTGAGGATCATCGTCGTCGCACCGGCGGCCGCGGCGGTGCGCACGCTGTGGACGACCCGGCGGACCCCGTGCGCCTCGTAGTAGTGGGTGCGCGCGCCGATGACCAGCGCGTGCTTGCCGTTCGGCAGCCGGACCGAGCGCAGGGTTCCGACGTGGCCCTCCAGGGCGGGCTTGCTGAAGCCGACGATCTCGGTGGCCGGGATGGTCGCGACCGTCTCTCCGATGAGGTCAGCGGCCCTGCCCCAGCCGCTGCCCAGGGTGAGCGCGATGTCGTGACGCTCCACTCCGGTCTTCTCGGCCAGTTGGGCGGCCGCCTGCCGTGCCACCTCGAACGGATCGGCGGCGGGGTCGTCGAGCGGGTTGGTGATGGATTCGAGCATGAGGCAACTCTACTGAGCGCCGCTTTCCACACCGGATCCGGACGCGTGCGCATCGGTGCGGGCCATACGGAAGAATGGTGCGCATGGCGTATGAATTCGAGCGCAAGCAGCGCATCGCGGTCCTCGGTGGCGGCCCCGGCGGCTACGAGGCGGCCCTGGCGGGCGCGCAGCTGGGTGCCGAGGTGACGATCGTGGAGCGGTCCGGAGTGGGCGGCTCGGCGGTGATCACGGATGTCGTGCCCTCGAAGAGCCTCATCGCCACGGCTGAGGCGACCAACGCGCTCGCCGAAGCGGCCGATCTCGGCGTCCAGTTCTACTCCCGCGGCGAGAACGGCAAGCCGGCCCGCCCGGAGATCGCCGTCAACCTCGCCGCGGTGAACAAGCGCCTCATGGGTCTCGCGCGCCAGCAGTCCGAGGACATGCGCGCCGAGCTGGTCCGCTCCGGCGTCCGGATCGTGACCGGGGAGGGCCGGCTCGACGGCGCGAGCGCGGTCATCGTCTCCACGTCCAAGGGCGATTCCGGGACCGACTTCGACCGGGTGGAGGCCGACACGATCGTCGTGGCGGTCGGGGCGAGCCCCCGCATCCTGCCCTCCGCCGAACCCGACGGGGAGCGCATCCTGACCTGGACGCAGCTGTACGACCTCGACTCGGTGCCCGCTCACCTGATCGTGGTGGGGTCCGGCGTGACCGGCGCCGAGTTCGCCTCGGCGTACACGGCGCTCGGGTCGAAGGTCACACTGATCTCGTCGCGGGACCAGGTTCTCCCGGGTGAAGATGCGGATGCGGCCCACGTGATCGAGAACGTGTTCAAGCGCAACGGGATGCAGGTGCTGTCGAAGTCGCGCGCGGAATCCGTGGTCCGCACCAAGGACGGCGTCGTCGCCACCCTGACGGACGGCCGCACGATCGAGGGCTCGCACTGCCTGATGGCGGTCGGCTCCGTGGCGAACACGGCGGGGATCGGGCTGGAGCAGGCCGGGGTTCAGCTGGCATCGTCCGGTCACATCCGGGTCAACCGGGTGGCGCGCACGTCCATCCCGAACATCTACGCGGCGGGCGACTGCTCGGACTCGCTGCCGCTGGCCTCGGTGGCGTCGATGCAGGGCCGGACGGCGGTGTTCCACGCCATGGGCGACGCCGTGAACCCGATCGAGCTGCGCAATGTCAGCTCCAACATCTTCACGCAGCCCGAGATCGCCACGGTCGGCTGGAGCCAGAAGCAGATCGAGGAGGGCATCGCCCAGGGCGACATCTACCAGCTGCCCCTCAACTCCAATCCACGGGCCAAGATGCTCGGCATCCGCGACGGCTTCGTGAAGCTGTTCGCGCGTACGGGCTCCGGAACGGTGATCGGTGGGGTCATCGTGGCGCCGCGCGCATCCGAGCTGATCTTCCCGCTCGCGCTCGCCGTCGAACAGCGGCTCACCGTCGACCAGGTCGCCCGGGCGTTCACGGTGTACCCGTCCCTGTCCGGATCGATCACCGACGCCGCCCGGGCCATGCACATCGTCCTCTGACGGCGTCGAAAAGGGAGGTGGTGTGCCCGAAATCCTCCGCTGAACGCCTCCCGAACCCTCGCGGCGCGGCGTGTCGGACTGAGAACTCCTCCGTTTCCCACGGGCCCCCTATCCGCACATTTCTGGTCGGCTACCCGTCCACAGATTCCTGACCGACGGGCTTATCCACAGATTGCCGGGCGACCGCCATTCCGGTCGTCGGCTCTCGCACCATGGAAGCCATGGATTGGATGGCAGAACTGAGGCGGCTCGGCGGGGCTGCGTCCGTGCGTCAGCTTCGAGCGGCCGGCGCCACGGAGCGCGCGCTGAGGAACGCCGTCGCCGCGGGCCGTCTCGTTCGGCCCCGAGCTGGTCGTTACGTGCTGCCCGATGTCGCAGAGCCGCTTGTCTCCGCTGTTCGCGCGGGTGCGAAGCTCTCGTGCGTCACGGCAGCGCGAAGCTACGGACTGTGGGGCGGGAACGACGTTCGCTCGCACCTCAGGATGCCCCCGCACGCGGGAAGGCCGGGGAGCGCGGACGCCACGCAGGTGCGCCACTGGAGCCGAAGCGAACGCCAGGAGGAGATCTGGCGGGTCTCCCTGGCCGATTGCCTTCGGAGCGTGGTCCGATGTTCCGATCAGGAGACCGCTGTCGCCGTGCTCGACACAGCCATCTCTTCCAGCCGCATCACACCATCCGGCATACGCCGGATCTTCCAGAGGGAGCCGCAGCGATCGCGGAACGTGGCCGAGCTCGCCCGGCCGGGCTCCGATTCCGGGGTCGAATCCCTCCTCCGTCAGCGACTCACCGCCCGCGATCACTTCGTGGAACAGCAGATCGCGGTGCCCGGAGTCGGCCGAGTGGATGCGCGGGTCGACGGAGTCCTGTACGTCGAGGTCGACGGCTACGAGTTCCATCGCGGACGCGCGGCCTTCGAGCATGACCGACAGCGTGACACCGGCCTGGCTCTTCTGGGAGCCCGGTGGATGCGGTTTTCGGCCAGCGAGGTGCTGCAGAGTCCCGAGAAGGTCGTCGCGACGATCGAACGGGTCCTGCGGGTGGTGGAAACGGAGGCGATCGGTGGATCACGGACAGCCTGATGCGCAATGTGGAGGAAGAACGACGAGATTGCGCGGAGAACTCCTCCGTCGGCAACGAGCGACGATGCCGGCGCGGGCGACGATGCTGACGCGAGCGCTGGAGCCGACGCGCGCGCTAGACGATGTTGAGCAGCAGGTGCCCCGAGGAGACGGTGTCGCCGACGGTGGCATTGATGCCGGAGACGGTGCCGTCCTTGTGGGCGGTCAGCGGCTGCTCCATCTTCATCGCCTCGAGGACCAGCACGAGGTCGCCCTTCACTACCGGGTCGCCGTCTTCGACGGCGACCTTGACCACCGTCGCCTGCATCGGCGCGGTGACGGAGTCGCCGGTGGCGGTGTCGACCGCATGCGAACCGCCTCGGCGACGGGGGGCAGCGGGCGTTGCCTCAACTGCGCCACCGCTGAGCAGCCTCGCCGGGAGGGAGACCTCGATGCGCTTGCCTTCGACCTCCACCACGACGCTGTTGCGGCGTTCCGAGGCGGGCTGGTCGGTCAGCTCTCCCGACCACGGCTCGATCTCGTTCGTCCACTCCGTCTCGATCCAGCGGGTGTACACCGAGAACGGCTCGCCGTCCTGCGGCGCGAACGCCGGGTCGCGCACGATCGCGCGGTGGAACGGGAGCACCGTGGGCAGCCCGGCGACTTCGAACTCGTCGAGGGCGCGACGCGAGCGCTCCAGGGCCTCCTCGCGGCTGGAACCCGTGACGATGAGCTTCGCCAGCATGGAGTCGAAGGCGCCGCTGATGACATCGCCCGCCTGGATGCCGCTGTCGACGCGCACGCCCGGACCGCCGGCCGGCTTGAAGACGTGAACGGGACCGGGCGACGGGATGAAGCCGCGACCGGCGTCCTCGCCATTGATGCGGAATTCGAAGGAGTGGCCGCGCGGCGCGGGGTCGTCGTAGTCGAGCTCGCCGCCCTCAGCGAGGCGGAACTGCTCGCGCACGAGGTCGATGCCGGTGACCTCCTCCGAGACGGGGTGCTCCACCTGCAGACGGGTGTTCACTTCGAGGAAGGACACCGTCCCGTCCTTGCCGATGAGGAACTCGCAGGTGCCCGCGCCCTGGTAGCCGACCTCCTGGAGGATGGCTTTGGAGGAGGTGTAGAGCTTCTCGGTCTGCTCCGGCGTGAGGAACGGCGCAGGCGCCTCCTCCACGAGCTTCTGGTGCCGGCGCTGCAGCGAGCAGTCGCGCGTCGAGACGACGACGACGTTGCCGTACGCGTCGGCGAGGCACTGCGTTTCGACGTGGCGGGGCTGGTCCAGGTACTTCTCGACGAAGCACTCGCCGCGACCGAACGCCGCGATCGCCTCGCGGGTGGCCGATTCGAACAGCTCGGCGACCTCTTCGCGGGTACGGGCCACCTTGAGGCCACGACCGCCGCCGCCGAATGCCGCCTTGATGGCGACGGGGAGGCCGTGGACGTCGACGAAGTCGAGCACCTCGGCCGCGTCAGCCACGGGGTTCAGGGTTCCGGGAGCGAGCGGCGCTCCGACCTTCTCCGCCACGTGGCGGGCGGAGACCTTGTCGCCCAGCCGCTCGATGGCCTCGGGCGAGGGACCGATCCAGGTCAGGCCGGCCGCGATGACGGCGCGCGCGAAGTCGGCGTTCTCGGCAAGGAACCCGTAGCCGGGATGCACCGCGTCGGCGCCGGAACGGCGCGCCACCGAGAGCAGCTTGTCGATGACCAGATACGTCTCGGCACTGGTCGTACCGTCCAATGCATACGCCTCGTCAGCGAGGCGGACGTGAACGGCGTCGCGATCCTGGTCCGCGTACACCGCGACGGAAGCGATCCCGCTGTCCTTCGCCGCCCGGATGACGCGGACGGCGATCTCCCCGCGGTTGGCGATCAAAACCTTCGTGATACGTGGCACAGTTCCCTAGCCTATTGCTCGATATCGAACGGGATTTGGTCGATCCTCACAAAAATGGACGATCGGAAGCTTCGGCAGCCTACAACGACACGCGGTCCGGTCAGCGATTCCAGAGCGAGGTCCACGAGAAGCCGAGCTCCCGGACGAGTTCGCGGAGCGTCGAGAGCGAGAGGCCCACCACCGTGCTCGGGTCGCCCTCGACGCGCGTGATGAAGGGGCCGCCCAGGCTGTCGATGGTGAAGGCGCCCGCTACCTCCAGCGGCTCTCCGCTGGCGACGTAGGCATCGATCTCCTCGTCCGTGACGTCGGCGAACGTCACCGACGCGACGGCGGCCGACCCGGCTGCCGCGTTCTCGCGGCCGTCCCGGTGGTCGATGAGCCAGTGGCCGGAATACAGCATCCCTGTGCGCCCGCGCTGCTGCTGCCACCGCTCCCGGGCGACCTCGGGAAGGTGGGGCTTGCCGTGGATGGCGTCGCCGATCGCGAACGCCGAATCCCCGCCGAGGATGAGGCCGTCGATCGGTTCACCGTCGAGGCTTCCGCGAACGGCTTCCGCCTTCAGGCGGGCGAGCAGCTGCACCATTCTCGGAGCGTCCAGCGGCCCGTGCTCGGCCTCGGCGGCGGCGACCGCCGCAGGCTCGTCGACGTGGGAGGGAACGATCACCGGCTCGATGCCCGCGGCGCGCAGCAAAGCCAGCCGCGCGGGCGAGGTGGAGGCGAGGTACAGACGCATGGTCACCTGTGGGATGCTCGAAGGATGCCCCAGAAGGATGAGGGAGACCTCCCGAAGGACGAGGTCGAACTCGACATTACCAACGTCGCCCACGGCGGCGTGTTCGTCGCCCGCCACGAGGGGCGCGTCGTCTTCGTGCCCGACACGATGCCGGGGGAGCGCGTGCGCGCCCGGATCGCGGACACCAGCCACGAGCGGTTCTGGCGGGGGGAGGTCGTCGGGGTGGTCCAGCCGTCGCCCGATCGGCAGCCGCACGTGTGGAGCGCCGCCTCGCTCGAGCATCCGCCCGCAGAACGCGCCGGCGGTGCCGAGTTCGGGCACATCCGCCTCGAGCATCAGCGTGAGCTCAAGCGCCGGGTGATCGAGGATGCGCTGCAGCGCACCGGCCGCCTCTCCCCGGAGACCATCGCCACCCTCGGGCCGGACGGCGGCCCGCTCCAGGTGGAACCGGTCGACGGCGAGACCGCCGACGGCACGGGATGGCGCACGCGCGTCCGCCTGCAGGTCGACGCCCAGGGTCGCGGCGGCCCCTACGCCGCCCGCTCGCACAGCGTCATCCCGGTCTCCGACCTGCCCCTCGCGACCGGCCTCGTCCAGGAGTCGACGCCGTTCGGCCAGTCCTTCCCGGGCGCCGAATCGGTGGATGTGGTCGCCACCGGTCTCGGGACGTCGCACGTGCTGGTCAACGACGCACCCGTGCGGTCAGGCCGGCGCGCCGTCCGTCCCCGCCGTCGGCCCGTTCCGATCCGCGAGCGGGTCGGCGACCGCGAGTTCCGGCTGGATGCCCGCGGCTTCTGGCAGGTCCATCGTGGCGCGGCGCAGACCCTCACGCGGGCCGTGCAGATCGCCGTCGACGAGGCGCTGTTCGACCCACGCGCCGCCAACCTCGACCTGTACGGCGGGGTCGGGCTGCTGGCCGCCGCTCTGGGCGACCGTTTCGGCTCGACCCTCCGCATCGCCTCCGTCGAGAGCAGCGAGACGGCCACAGACGATGCCGCCGAGAACCTCGCCGAGTGGGTGGGGGCTTCCGCCGTCACCGACCGCGTCGAGCGCTACGTCTCCCGGCTCGCCGCCGACGCTTCCGCCGCCGAGCGTGCCCGGCTGCATGCCGCGACGGTCGTGCTCGATCCTCCGCGCTCCGGCGCCGGCCGCGAAGTGGTGGACGCGATCGCCGCTCTCTCCCCCGCGCAGGTCGTCTACGTCGCCTGCGACCCGGTCGCCCTGGCGCGCGACCTGGCGTTCTTCTCCGGTCACGGCTACAGCCTCCGCGGGATGCGCGCCTTCGACCTCTTCCCGAACACGCACCATCTGGAGGCGGTCGCCACGCTGACGCGTTGAATGCTCGCTCGCCGACGAAAATGCCTTCACCCCCTACGATGGTCAACATGGTGCGGGTGGCAATCGTCGACGATCACGAGTCCGTGCGTCTTGGGCTGAAGGCAGCCTGTCAGGACGCGGGGTACGACGTGGTCGTCACCGCGCCCACGGTGGACGACTTCGTGTCCCAGCTCGGCTCCCAGGAGTGCGACGTCGTGGTCCTCGACCTGTCGCTCGGCGACGGCTCGAAGGTCACGGACAACGTGAAGCGCTCGCAGGCGACCGGGGCGGCCGTCCTCGTCCACAGCATCGCCGATCGCGTGGCCAGCGTCCGCGAGGCGCTCGCCGCCGGTGCCGCCGGCGTCATCCCGAAGTCCTCGCCGACGACCACGGTGATCAGCGCGATCGCCACCGTGGCGCGTGGCGACGTGCTCAACAACCTGGAGTGGGCCACCGCCATCGACGCCGACAGCGACTTCGCGAAGGCACAGCTGGGCCGCCGTGAGCGGGATGTGCTGCACCTCTACGCCTCCGGCCTGCCCTTGAAGGCCGTGGCCATGCAGCTGGGCATCGCGAACTCCACCGCACGCGAGTACCTGGATCGCATCCGCGTCAAGTACGTCGAGGTGGGTCGTCCCGCTCCTACGAAGGTGGACCTGCTCCGCCGGGCGGTGGAGGACGGCATCCTTCCCGGGCTCGATCCCGAGACAGGCAATGAGCGCTCCTAGCGGGGTCCGGCCGGGGCTTCCGCTGGAGCAGGCGAAACCCCGCAACCCTCTGAGCCGGGCGCGGATCGAGCGCATCTCCGACCGGACCGTGTCGGCATTCGGTCTCGTCTTCGGCCTGCAGACGCTCCCGAGCGCGCTGGGGCAGCTCGGCGATCTGCGCGAACCCTGGGGCATCGTGGCGATTGTCGCCATCTTCGGCGGACTGGCTCTCACGGTGGTCCTCGCGATCGTGCAGCGCGGCGTGAAGATCACGATGGGCGTGCTGTCCGTGGTGTATCTCACGGCGATCGTCACCTGGCCGCTGCTGGCCGAGCATCCGAGCGCCTTCGCCAACGACAAGCCGTGGGTCTGGTTCCTCTGCTCCGTGTTCACGGCGTTCGCCGCGGTCGCCTACCCGCTGTGGCTCGCGGTCGTCTACACGTTCGTCGCGCCGATCGCCTACGGCGTCGTGCGTGCGCTCCCGGAGGGCGGTGGGGCCGGTTTCGAACTGGCCGCCCTCGACACCATCTACGCCGTCATCCTCGGCGGCGTCATCCTCGCCATCATCACCATGATGCGTCAGGCATCGAGCGCGGTGGATGCTGCCCAGAGCCAGGCTCTCGCCCGCTACGCCACCGCTGTGCGCCAGCACGCGACCGAGGTGGAGCGGGTCCAGGTGGATGCGATCGTGCACGACAGCGTCCTGACCACGCTGCTCTCAGCGGCCTCCGCCCGCAGCCCGGAGCAGAAGGAGCTCGCCGCGGCCATGGCCGCCGACGCCATCGGGCACCTCCATGCCGCCGAGGCGGCGACCCCCGAGGACCAGTCCGTCGACAGCCTGGACCGGCTGGCCGACCGGCTGGTGACGGCGGCGAACGCGTTCTCGTCGCCGTTCGTGGTGGAGGTCCACGACGTCGAGGACCACGATCTTCCGGCCAATGTCGCGGAGGCCGTCTACTCGGCGACTGTGCAGGCGATGGTGAACAGCATGCAGCACGCCGGTGCGAGCGGCGTGAAGCGGAGTGTCTCCCTCCGAGGCGGCGGGCCTTCGTCGAGCGTCGAGGTCGTCGTGCGGGACGACGGGCGCGGCTTCAGCGAGTCGGAGGTTCCGGCCGAGCGGCTGGGGCTCCGGATCAGCATCCGAGACCGGATCGCGAAAGTCGGCGGCCGTGCGCGCATCGAGTCGGAGCCCGGCGCGGGCACGACGGTGACGATACTGTGGCCCGTCTCCGATGAGCAGCCGCTGGGCGTCTCCGCCGGACAGGCGGCAGCCCGCGAGGCTGTCGCGGGTCCCGGGCCGGAGGTGGACGCATGATCGCCCTCAACCGCGTCCTGTTCCTCAGCCTCGGAGCGCTCTTCTCGGCCTATCACCTCTTCCTCGCGCTGTCGTCGCTGTCCACGCCGCGCATGGCGGGGCCGGCCATCGTGGCGATGGTGCTCTACGCGGTCGCGACGGTGATCACACTGTGGCCGACCAGTCCCACGAAGATGCCGCTCTGGCTGGCCGCCTTCGACCTCGCTGTCTGCGTCGTCATCCCGATCCTGGTGACCAGCCAGTTGAATGCGTCGAAGGACAACGGCTATGCCACTTGGTACGTGGCAGCGGTCGGCACGTTGATGACCATCTGCGCCGTGCGCCGGCGCCAGGTCGTCGCCTGGGTGGGCGTCGGCTTCCTCGCTGTTCAGACCGTGGTCTGGGCGGGCCCAGGCGCTCTGGCGGGCCTCGGCGTCGTCGGGTCCGTGGTGTGGGTCGGCGTCGCGGTGGTGATCTCCGGATCGCTTGCGAAGGCGGGACGGGACGCCCTCCAGTTCGCCCGTGCCGAGCGGGAGGCGACCGAGTGGCAGGCCGCCCAGGAGGCGCACGTGATGGAGCGTCAGCTGCGCTTGCGTCAGACGTATCGTGTGGCGGCTCCCATGCTCGCCGAGATCGTCCGCCGCGGAGGCGACCTGACCGAGGCCGAGCGGCGCGAGTGCCGCTACCTGGAGGGCGCGATCCGTGACGAGATCCGCGGCCGGCGCCTCCTCAACGACGACGTCCGCCGTGAGGTGATGGATGCGCGCCGCCGCGGCGTGGTCGTCAGCCTTCTGGATGAGGGCGGCATCGACGACCTCGACCCGCGAGGCCTGGAGTCGGTGCTGCACCGGCTGGCCGAGGCGATCCGGGGGACCACGACGGACAAGCTGATCATCCGGACCGTACCGCGCTCCTCGGAGACCGCGGTCACGGTCGTGGGGCTGCGCATGTCGGACGACGGGGCGGCGAACGCGCTCGGCGCCGTGTCGGACGACGACGAGGTCGACCTCTGGCTGGAGATCCCGCGTCCCGTCGCCTGACGCGGTCGACCCCGGCACATTCGTGACGAATGGTCGCTCTGCGGCGCTGGGAGAGCACAGCTGGGAGAGCACATTCGTGACGAATCGCTGGCGGCCATAGGCCCGAAGATGGGGAAAGGGGCCGACACCCGAATTGTCGGCCCCTTTCAAACCCCGAGTCAGGGCGATAACCCGAATATCGCCCTGACTCGCCCCCAAAGCACTCGCCCGCTTACCCTAGTCGGCGAGTGTTTGGCGGTGTACTCACGAGGAGAGACACCTAGCAATAACCATATTGTCGCCCCTCCCAGCAAATACATAGTCGTCATTTTGGAGGACACCGGGGGACACGGAGCGGCCCCCGTTCGAGGCGCACCGCGAAAATCCGGGTGCCCCGCACTCGGGGGACGCCGCGACCGGGGTACAACGAGCGACTCAGCCCGAGAACGAGCGCCAGGCGCCGGGACCAGGGCGCAGTTCCGCGCGCAGTGCCCGCTGCGAACGTGACCAGGCATCCGGGCCGGACTCGGCCCGCGCCTCCTTCGCCGCGGCCGCCTGCGCGGCGGCGGCAGCGGTGAGCACAGCGGTCACCGCCGCGACCTCCTCCGAGGTCACCCCGCGGGTGAGGAACCGCAGCTGCGACGGATCGAGCGGCGACTCGGACCGGACGTGCGCGCCGCTCACAGCGGGATGTTCCCGTGCTTCTTGGGCGGCAGCGTCGCCCGCTTGGTACGCAGTGCCCGCAACGCCTTGATGACCGACACCCGCGTCGCCGCCGGCTCGATCACGCCGTCGAGCTCGCCGCGCTCGGCCGCGAGGAAGGGGCTCGCCACGTTGTACGTGTACTCGTTGGCGAGCTTCGTCCGCACGGCCGCGACATCCTCACCGGCCTCCTCTGCGCGCTTGATCTCGCCGCGGTACAGGATGTTGACCGCGCCCTGTCCGCCCATCACGGCGATCTCGGCCGTCGGCCAGGCCAGGTTGATGTCGGCGCCGAGCTGCTTGGAGCCCATGACGATGTAGGCGCCGCCGTAGGCCTTGCGTGTGATGATCGTGACGAGCGGCACCGTCGCCTCGGCATACGCGTACAGCAGTTTGGCGCCGCGGCGGATGACGCCGGTCCACTCCTGGTCCGTCCCCGGAAGGTAGCCGGGCACATCCACCAGGGTCAGGATCGGGATGCTGAACGCGTCGCAGAATCGCACGAACCGCGACGCCTTCTCGCCCGCGTCGATGTTCAGCGTCCCGGCCATGGCGCTCGGCTGGTTGGCGACGATCCCGACGGATCGGCCCTCGACGCGAGCGAAGCCGATGACGATGTTGGGCGCGAAGAGCGGCTGGATCTCGAGGAACTCGCCGTCGTCGACGATCCCTTCGATGATCGTCTTGACGTCGTACGGCTGGTTCGGGGAGTCGGGGATGACGGTGTTGAGCCGGCGGTCCGCGTCCGTGATCTCGAGCTCCGGCTCCGCCTGGAAGGTGGGGAGCTCCGCCAGGTTGTTCTGCGGGAGATAGCCGATCAGGGTGCGCGCATAGTCGAGCGCATCCTCCTCGTCGCTCGCCAGGTAGTGCGAGACGCCCGAGATCTTGTTGTGTGTGAGTGCGCCGCCGAGCTCTTCGAAGCCGACGTCCTCGCCCGTGACCGTCTTGATGACGTCGGGACCGGTGACGAACATGTGGCTGGACTTGTCGACCATGATGACGAAGTCGGTGAGGGCGGGGGAGTACACGGCACCGCCGGCGGCCGGGCCCATCACGATCGAGATCTGCGGGATGACACCGGAGGCGGCCGTGTTGCGGCGGAAGATCTCGCCGTACTTGCCGAGGGCGACGACACCCTCCTGGATGCGGGCCCCGCCGGAGTCGAGGATGCCGATCATGGGCACGCCGGTCTTGAGGGCGTGGTCCATCACCTTGATGATCTTCTCGCCGGCGACCTCGCCGAGCGAGCCTCCGAAGATCGTGAAGTCCTGGCTGAAGACGGCGACGTTGCGGCCGTGGATGGTGCCGACGCCCGTGACGACGGCGTCGCCGTAGGGACGCTTGGCCTCCATCCCGAAGGCGTGCGTGCGGTGACGCACGAACTCGTCGAACTCGACGAAGGATCCGTGGTCGAGGAGGAGCTCGATCCGCTCCCGGGCGGTCAGCTTGCCCTTCGCGTGCTGCTTCTCGATCGCGGCCTCGCCGCTCGCGGTCACGGCCTCGTGGAACCGCGCCTTCAGGTCGGCGAGCTTTCCGGCGGTGGTGGTCACGTCGGGCAGCTGATCGGCCTGACGGGGTTCGGTGTCGGTCACGCCGTTCACTCTACCGGCCAGCCGAACGGCCGCGCCGTTGACGAAACCCTACAAATCCGCCGCCCAGCCCTGGCGGACCGGCCCAGTGCGAGAGACTGGGACTGTGGACTTCCAACGCAGCCGTTCCCTCGTCCCCGTGCTCGAAGTGCTCCCGGAGGCGGGCTCGACCAACGACGTGCTGAGCTCCCGCGCCGGCGATCTCCCGGACCTCGCGGTGCTGGTGACCGAGAACCAGACGGGCGGCCGCGGACGGCTCGGGCGCACCTGGGTGACGCCGCCCGGCACGGCGCTCGCCATCTCGGTGCTGTTGAAGCCCGTCGGACTCCCTCCCGCGTCCTTCGGCTGGTTCCCGCTGCTCGGCGGCCTCGCCATGAGCCGCGCACTCGACCCGCTGGTGCCTGGAGGCGTGCAGGTCAAGTGGCCCAATGATGTCCTCATCGAGGGGGACAAGGTCTGCGGGATCCTCGCCGAGCTGCTGCCCGGGATGTCGGGCCTGGTCCTCGGAGCCGGCGTCAACCTCTCCCAGACCCGCGACCAGCTGCCCACGGAGACGTCCACATCGCTCGCCCTTTCCGGCGCGCACGGGATCGATGCCGACCGCGTCCTCTCGGCGTACCTGATCCAGCTCACCACGCTGTACAAGGAGTTCCTCTC
>JBQCCO010000082.1:0-8643 GCA_051962155.1 Leifsonia sp.
CGGTCCGCTCCGCCCGAGTGCGCCTCGGTCGAGCTGCGGCGCGTGAAGACGTGCGCCTCGAACAGGGCGACGGTTCCGACGTAGCCGCTGATCCCATCCACTCGCTCGCCTCCGGTGTCGACCGGGTAGCCCTCCACCAGGGTCGCGCCTGCACGTCGGGCGTGCTCCACGGCGCCGTCGAGGAGTTCGTGCATCAGCCCCCGGCCGCGGAAACCCGCACGCACGACGAAGCAGACGATCGACCACGGGTCCTGCCCCTCGTCGAGGTGCGGGATGGTGCGCGAGCGCATCAGCCTGCCGTAGCTCGACTTCGGCGCGACCGAGCACCAGCCCGCCACCTGGCCGTCGACGTACACGAGGACTCCCGGGCCCGGCTCCCGGCTGCACTCGCTGCGCATGTACTCGATGCGCTCGGGCATCTCGAGCCGCGCGTCCCGGTACGACATGCAGACGCAGCCCCCGCCCCCGGGCTTGCGCGGGACCATGAACGACGCGAAGTCTTCCCACTGGCCGGTGGCCGGCAGCACCTCGATCGACATGCCGGAAGCGTACCCGGCGGTACGGCCCCTGCCTAGCGGCCGGCGGGCTCCGAGCGCCCAGCGGCCACCTAGCGGCCGGCCGGCACGAGCCCGGCGGGCACGAGCTCGGCGACGATGGCCGCCGCCGTCTCCTGGCCGACGCGGATCGCGCCGTCGACGTGCTGGTACCCCTTGCCCGCCAGGTCGCTGCTGGAGAAGCGGATGGGGCCGACCGGCGCCCGCAGGTCCTCGCCGTACCGGGCCAGCCCGCCCATGTCGAAGCTGGCGGCGTAAGCGCCCCGGGTCCACTCCTCGCTGCCCCAGTCGCTCTCGAAGTACACCACCGGATCGAGCGCCTGCGGCCCGTAGTAGTGCGACAGCGACTCGAGGATGCGCGCCCTGCGCTCCTCGGCGGTCAGCCGGAACACCGCATCGGCGGCCTCGTCGGACACGAAGCCGACCAGCGTTCCCCGCGGATCGCCGTCGTAGCTGTTGTCGTACGCCTCGTGGACCACTTCGTACGGGCTGAACGCCGTGCCGCTGTACCCGTCCTCGCGCCAGAACGGCGTCTCGTAGACGGCGTGCACCTTGATGACGAAGCCCATCGAGAGGTGCTGGTGCAGCTGCTGCTGGCGACGAGGCAGCGGCGGCTGGTACTGGATGCGGCTGATCAGCGGCGGCGGAACGGCCACGATGGCGAAGCGGGCGCTCACCCGCACCTCGTCGGCGATCGCCGTCACGCCCGTCTCGTCCCACTTCAGCGTCCGCACCGGCGCATTGAGGTGAACGTCGTCGCCCAGGCGCTCGGCGAGCAGCAGCGGCACCTGCTGGAGGCCGCCCTTCACGCGCTTGTCGAGGATGAAGTCCGCATCCACGAGGTTCGAGAAGCTGCCGGCGCTGGCCGCCATGAGCAGCGCCTGCAGCGCCGAGAAGGCGTGCGCGGGCTTGGTGAGCATGGCGCCCGCGATGAACATGCCGATGTTGCGCCGCGCCTCCTCGTCGTCGGTCTGCGTCTCCAGCCAGCGGCGGAACGAGATCTCGTCCAGCTCCTTCGCGCGTGGATGCGCCCACGGCCGCTCCGGGTCGATCTCGGCGACCAGCGCATCCATCCGCTCGATCAGGCCCACGATCTCCTTCTCGGTGGACGGCGCCACGGGGAAGATGTCGCCCGCGAACGTGCGGCGGTCGCCGTTCGCGCCGAGGTAGATATTGACCCCCTCGCGGTAGCGGGAGTACGTCTCCAGCCCCAGGTCGCTGAGCGTGTCGATGAGTGCGTCCTGGTCGGGCGAGACCCATTGGCCTCCGATCTCGAGCGTGGCCCCGCCGACCTCGTCCGTCCACAGCCGGCCCCCGACCCGGTCGCGGGCCTCGAGCACGGCCACGGTCAGACCGGCCTTCTTCAGCTCGGTCGCGGCCGTCAGGCCCGAGGCTCCTGCGCCGATGACGACGACGTCACGTTCGATGGTGTCCATTGCTATCCGCTCCAGTGCGTGAGAAATCAGTGGGGAAGGCCAGGCTACCGATATCGACTGTCAGAACGCCAGAGTGCAACTGAATCCACATCGAAATTCCGGATTCACCATCCAAATCGACCGAAGACAACGGCATCAGACTGCACGCGCGCCCGACGGGTCGTGCACCCACGGCACGCCACCGACCACGGTGAGCAGCACTTCGGAGCCGGCGAACTCGTCCGGGTCGGTGGTCAGCGGGTTTCGCGCCCATACGGTGAGGTCCGCGGGCAGCCCCGGCTCGATGCGGCCGCCCGGCTCGCCGACACTCCGCCAGTACTCGCTGGTGTAGCCCTCCACCGCCGCCCGGGCGCTCAGCGACTGGTCGGGACGCACCGGCTCGACCTCCGCCTGCCCGGCCGGCCGGCGCAGCTGGGCCGCCGCCACGATCCCGCGCGGGTCGTACGGCGCGATCGGCCAGTCGGAGCCCAGGGTGAGGATCGCGCCACGGTCGCGGAGATCGCGCGTGCGCCAAGCCCGGTCCGCGCGCTCGTCGCCGAGGCGCTGCGACCAGTTGTCGGTGTGATCGGCGCGCGTGAACAGCGTGCAGTGGGTCGGCTGCATGCTCGCCGCGGCTCCCGAGGCGATGATCTCGTCGAGGACCTCGTCCGGCAGCGTCTCGATGTGCTCGATGCGGTGCTGCACGTCGCTCGCCGGGAGCGAGGCCAGGGTCTCGGCGACGAAGGCGACCCCCTTGTCCCCGATCGCGTGCGTCGTCGTCGGGATGCCGTGCTCGTGGAAGAAGCGGACGGCCTCCCGGTACTCGGCGGGGTCGAGCCAGAGGGACTGCGTCGACTCGCCCTTCGTGTCCGGCTCGAAGAGCCACGCTGTCCCGTTGTCGATCGTGCCGTCGATCATCAGCTTGACGCCCCGCACGTACCACCGGCGGCCGGCGAGCTCCTGGTACTGGAGGTGGTGCTCCAGGTCCTCCGGGGTGAAGCCGGGGAACACGGACGGTGAGATGCGCAACCGCATCGGGAGGTCCTGCCGGCGCTCCAGCTCCTCCAGCAGGTCGAAGGAGTCGTCAGCCATCAGATCCAGCATCTGGCCGGCGACGATGCCGGTGGAGGCCATCCCGCCGAGCAGGTCGGCCAGCAGCCGCACCCGATCCTCGAAGGTCAGGCCGGGGATGTGCTGGAGGACCAGCTGCTGCGCGGCGAACTCGTACAGCATCCCGTTCGGGCGGCCGTCGGCGCCGAGCCCGAGCGCGGACGCGTCGGGGAAGACCTCGTCGCCGCGCACCCCCGCCGCTTCGATCGCGGCGGTCGAGGCGAGCGCGGAGTGGCCGTCGAACAGCGTGATGTACAGCTTGCGGCCGCCGTCCACGCCGGCGAGCAGCTCATTGCCGAACTCTCCGCCCTCGAACACCGCGGGGTCGAGTCCCCAGGCCAGGATCCACTCCTCGTCGGCCGGGCACCTGGCGACGTAGGCGGCGATCGCGCTGCGCGCGTCCTCCCGCTCGGTGATGCCCGAGAGATCGAGGCCCCGGGTGAGTTGCAGGCCGATGATCGGGTGGATGTGCGCATCCACGAAGCCGGCGCTCACGGTGGCTTCGCCGAGGTCGAGCACCTCCGCCGCGGCTGCCGCCAACGAGGCGATCGCCTCGGGCTCGGAGGCGACGCCGACGATGATCCCGTCGCGGATGGCGATGGCCGTTCGCTCGGAACGCCCGCCGGCGTCGATCGCGTCCGGGGTGAGCACCGTGCCGGCAACGAGCAGGAGGTCGAAAGGACCGTGCAATGTGGCGCGTGTCATTCTCCGCCTCCGATCCGGGCGTAGGTCCTCGGTCGGGTGCGCTTCCAGACGGCCGCGAGCACGGCGCCGATCGCGAAGACCACCGGGATGCACAGCATGATGACCGTATCGACGGCCGGGCCGGCCGAGGTGAGCAGGTCGACGTTGAGAGCCAGCAGGTAGGTGACTGCGGTCATGATGAGGGCCGCGACGACCGCGCTCGGGATGACGTACCACTTGCGCGGCAGCGAGCGGTTGCGCAGGAAGAACACGACGACCGCGACACAGGTGATGACCTGGAGGGCGATGATCCCGAACACGCCGGGGCTGTTCACCCAGAGCAGGAGCTGCTGGTAGGGGTCGCCTCCCGTGACGGCGACGATCCCGACGACCACCAGCGCGAGCACCGTCTGGACCCCACCGGAGACGACCGGCGAGCCGAAGCGGTTGGTGCGGTGCAGTGCGCGGGGCAGGGCGCCGTCCCGGGCGAGGGAGAACGTGTAGCGGTTGATCGCGTTGTGGAAGGCGAGCTGGCTCGCGTACACGCTGGTGATGATCAGGATGTACATGGTCAGCTCGGCCCAGGGCCCGAGGTATTTGCCGGCCGAGGCGAAGACGAGACCCGCGGCATCCTTCGCCGCAGCCTCCTGCACGTGGCTTTCGCCGACCGCGATGATGATCGCCCAGACCACGAAACCGTAGAAGACGGCCATGAACGCCACCGAGATGTAGGTGGCGCGCGGGATGGTCTTCTCGGGCGTGCGCGCCTCCTCCCGGTAGAGCGCGGTGGACTCGAAGCCCATGAAGGCCGCGAAGCCGAAGCCGGCGACGGCGAACAGACCAGGGTTGAGCAGCGCCTGCGGGCTGAACGTCCCGAACGTGATGCCCTCAGCGCCACCGCGGGCGAGCACGACCACGGCGAACAGCACCAGGATGAGGGCCTCGGCCGACAGCAGGACGGCGAGCACCTTCGCTCCGACGTCGATGCCGCGGGAGGCGACGCCGAACACGACCAGCACGCCTACGAGGGCGATGACCCACCAGGGGACATCGATCCCGAACTCGGTCTTCAGGAGGTCGTGGCCCTGGGCGCCGAGCAGGCCGTAGAGGCCGATCTGGAGGGCGTTGTACGAGAACAGCGCCACGAACGACGAGCCCAGGCCCACCGCCTTGCCGAGCGCCTCGGTGATGTACGTGTAGAAGCCGCCGAGGGCCTTCACGTACCGGGTCATCGCCATGAAGGCGATGGCGAAGATGCCGAGCACGATGCCGGCGACCGTGTAGACCAGCGGAGCGGCGATGCCGCCGATGAGGATGGCGAGCGGCGCGATGCCCGCGACGATGGTGAGCGGGGCGGCTGCGGAGACCACGGTGAAGACGATCCCGCCGGTGCCGAGCGCGTTGGTGCGCAGGGCACCGGTCTGCGGCGCGCCGGCGCTCGTCGGCGCTGCCGCTGCCGGTCCGGAGGCTGGAGCGCCGCCGGGGTCTGGGTGGCTCTGCTGCTCTGTCGTGACATCCATTGTGCTCGGCTCCTTCGTCGACACGTCGGTCGGGTTTCGGATCGCCGTCTCCGGGAAATCACGACGATCGATTTCCGCGAGGCTAATCGATTAGTCAGTGTAAAACAAGATGGCTAACCGATTTTTCTTTGCGGATTCCGAAGCGCGGGTCTGCGGCGATTCGTCACGAGTGTGCACTCCCACGCGGTCGGAACGACGATTCGTCACGAATGTGCGGAGGCAGCGCGGGCAGCGCAGGGAGGCTCAGCGAGGCTCAGCGCCGGGAGGTGGACTCGCGCACGATCAGGTCGATCGGCACCTCCACCCGGCGGCCCGGCTCGCCGCCGTCGAGCGCGCGGATGAGCTCGTCCATGCAGCGCCGGCCCATCTCGCGGGGGTGGAGGTCGAGCGCCGTGACCGTCGGCTGGGTGACCGACAGCGCGTCGGACTCCACGTAGCTCGCGACGAGCACATCCTGCCCGGGCACGAGACCCGCGCCCCGGATCGCCTCCATCGCGACGATCGCGATGCCCTCGGGGGCTGCGATCACCGCGTCCGGATGGTCCGGCCGCGCGAAGAGGGCGTCCAGCTCCCGGCGCACGTCGTCCATGGTGGCGTCGAACCATCCCAGCAACTGCCGCCGTTCGACGCCCTTCTCGGCGCACCAGGCGGAATACCCGGCCGCCATTTCGCGACCCCAGGCCATCACCGGATCGGGGAGCATGACAGCGGGCCGGCGGCTCCCGTGCTCCCAGACGTGGTCGAGCAGGAGGCGCATCCCGGCCTCGTGGTCGCCGAAGACGATGCTCCACGGCTCCGGGTCGTCCGGCGGCGGGTTCTCGCCGCTCACGACCGGCTTCCGACCGGCGAGAAGCCGCTGGACCAGCGGATCCCCGTCGGCGGGATCGATCATCAGGTACCCGTCCAGCTGCTCGATGATGCCGGGGCCGGAGAAGGCCGGCGGGAGCAGCGTCACCAGCATCCCGGACTCCTGCGCACGCTCGACCGCGCCGAAGGCGACGTCCATGTAATAGCGGAAACTGAGCGTCTGGTCGGGCACGCAGAAGCCCACGGCACCCGACCGGGCGGTGCGCAGCCCGCGAGCGATCAGGTTGACCGAGTAGTCGAGCGCGGCGGCGGCCTCGTGGACGCGCTGGCGGGTGGCCTGCGAGTTGCGGCCCTTGCCCGTGAGCGCCTGGGAGGCCGTGGCGCGAGAGACCCCGGCACGGTCGGCGACATCCTGCAGCGTCACCACTCGCGCGTCAGCTCCCACCTCGTCAGTCTAGGTCGAGCCGCGGATGCCGCCGCCGGCCGCCACCTCAGCCGCCGCGAACACCCCTCCCGCACCCCCACTTGACGGGACACGATGCACGGTGGAAGCATCGTGACACCGGGTCGCACCGCCGACAGCCCGACCGGAACCACCCACCATCCAGATCGATGAGGATCACATGCATCGCAAAATGTTGACGTCAACATTGCCGAACGGAATTCGGAGGGGGATGGTCGCGATCACGGTCGCCGGCGCCCTCGCCCTCACCGGGATCGGCGTGGCGCCCGCCCTGGCCGACCAGCCCAATCCCTCCAAAGGCCCCGGAACCTCGGAGTTCAAGGGCGTGAACTGGGCCGACCCGCGCGACAACTACGCGTCGGACGCGGTCGTCCCCACCGGCCTCAGCACCTCGGATAGCTACGACCAGGTCTACGCCGTGTCCCAGAAGATCCTGGGCGGCTTCGCGCAGAACCTCGGCGCCAACACCGTCCGCCTGCCGATCAACCCCTCCAGCGTCGGAACCGCCTGGTGGGACTCCTACCGCGGAGCCATCGACGCTGCCGTGGCCGCCGGCGACAAGGTCATCCTGAGCTACTGGGAGGCCGACAGCAGCAAGGACGGCTTCATCGACGACGTCCCCGCCTGGAAGACGATGTGGAACACCGTCGTGGCGCAGTACCTGCATACCTCGAACGTCTACTTCGAGCCCATGAACGAGCCGCACGGCTACACGCTCGACCAGTGGGTCGGCGTCACGTCGCAGTGGCTGGCGGACCACCGCGAGGTCCCGCGCAACCGCGTCGTCATCAGCGGCACCGGCTACAACGACGACGTCGTGGGAGTCGGCGACGCGCCCCAGCTCAAGGGCACACTCCTCTCGCTGCACTTCTACGGCTTCTGGGCCTCGCACACGACCGAGGCCGAGTGGACAGCCGACCTCTCCGCCCGGATCGGCTCCTACGCCGGCCGCACGATCATCGACGAGGCCGGATCGCCCATGACGATCGGGCTCAACTACGGCGCCCACAACGGGAACGTCTACACGTCCTTCCTCGCCGCGGTGACCGACTTCGCCCGCCAGAACCGGATGGGCCTCGTGTACTGGCCGGGACTGCGTGCGGGAGACTCGTACTCCATCGAATCCCTTCAGCCGGACGGCACCCTCACGGACAACAGCGCCACCGGCGTCGCCCAGCTGAAGTGGGGCTACGGGTACGGCGACCAGGAGCCGGTCAACGACCTCCCGCCCGCGCCTCCCGGCCAGAGCATCGTCGGGCAGGCGTCCGGCCGCTGCGTCGACGTTCCCGGCTTCAGCACGACTCCGGGTACCGCCCTCGACCTATGGGATTGCAACGGCGGCGGCAACCAGTCGTGGAACCTGACCGCGGACAAGCAGTTCACCGTCTACGGCAACCTCTGCATGCAGGCGGGCACCGACGGCGTCACCGCCACCGCGGGTCAGCGGGTCGTCACCGCGGCGTGCACGGCGTCCGACACGCAGCACTGGAACGTCGCAGCCGATGGTTCGATCAGCCCAGTCGCCGCACCGGACCTGTGCCTGGACGCCAGCGGCGCGGGCACGGGCAACGGCACGGCCGTCGACCTCTGGTACTGCAACGGACAGCCCAACCAGGCGTGGACGCTGAAGTGACCGTGCCCGAGTAGCACCGCACATCCCAACGGGGACTGCCGGCGTCGCACCCGCGACGCCGGCAGTCCTCGTTCAGTACTCGATGCGTCCCGCCCGATTGTGGAACTCCCCTGTCGGGCCGTCCGGACCGATCGTCGCCAGGCGCACGGTCGCATCCGTCCCTTCCTCTATCGTCTGGTGTCCGCTGTACCCGTTGAACTCCGTGGCCGTGTAGCCCGGGTCGCTCGCATTCACCCGGACGTCCGGCAGGCTCTTCGCGTACTGCACCGTCAGCGCGATGACCGCCGCCTTGGATGCCGCATACGGGATCCCGCGAACCGGATACTCGTCGTGGCCCGGCGTCGACAGCCACCGGGGCCAGCCGACGCCGGACGCGACATTGACGATCACGGGAGCGGCGGATCGCCGGAGCAGCGGAAGCGCCGCCTGCGTCACGCGGACGAGCCCGAGCACGTTC
>JBQCCO010000083.1:0-8763 GCA_051962155.1 Leifsonia sp.
GGAGCTTCGGCATCACTCAGATCACCGACGCCCATTTGCCCTGGTCCGTCTCGCTCCCACTCACAGGCGACTCGCCTCACGTGCTAACAGCGCAGGCGACTGACGGGTCATCAATTTCGTGTGCATTTAGCGTGGACGGCGGTACTCCGACCACGAACACCTCCACTGGCCCTTACGCAGTGGTGACCTGCGGGTAAACGAGCAGCACCGAAAACCGGAGGCCAGACTGACCGTGCGGCACACTCGAATTAAGAGGCAAATCGCCAGATAGTGACCCATGCGGATCGGTCTGAATCCGTATGGGCTAGCCACGGTCAGACACGGCAGAACAATCAACGAAGACGGGCCGAGAAGGGGTGCAGACTGCAGCCATGACTCCAACACTGACTGCCGCAGATGCGGAAAGTATCACCGTCACGCAAGTGGTGGCGGCTGCGCACGAATTGACTATTCGCCCTGCCGTACTTCTCGGCATCCTCTTAGAGGCAATCGACCGTGCTGCCTGAACCCTGGGTAGATTCAGAGGCCGCCGCCGCCCATCTCGGCAAGTCCGTATTCACGATCCGACGATGGGCACAGACAGCCGCGATCCCTGCCCGAAAAGTCGGGCGTGAATGGATGTTCCAGCTCTCAGCAATCGACGCTCATCTGAACCGTGTCGAAGACCCCTGGATCCAATCTCCGCGTTCGCGGGGCCGTAGGCGCATCTGATCCCCCTTCGTGCCCGAGGGGAAACTTCGTGGATGCCCCTCGCAAGCCGACGGAAGACAAGGGCACGGCGCTTGGAGGGCGAATCGCCTTCTCCTGCGGATGTCACGTTGTATTTCAGTCGGGTACTCGTTCTGCGTCCAGTTCGCGCTGCATATTGGCCAGTACGCCTGGTTCGTCGCGTGTCCATCCGATGAGCATTGCGATGATGACTTCGCCGAATTGTGGTGCGACGTTTCCTTGTCCATGAGCTGAATGATCGGCAATGTACCTGAGTTTGAGACTGACCCATTGGTAAACGGTGTATGACTCGTCTGTTCGATCGAAGAGCAACGCTTGCGCAGCATTTTGTATGCGGAGCGGGATCGCCTCGAACCCGCCGGAATAGATAACGTCCCGGATCAGCGTGATGAGTTCGCTGATTGCGGTGGTGCGGAGCCGGATCACGGCGGCGTGCGCTTCATCGAGGCGCTCTTGGTCTCGCCGTTCATGCTCTATATTGGTTTCTTCTTGTCGTGCTTTTCGTTCGGCTTTGAAGATCGCGCGCGCTATGAGTGCGGAGATTGCACCGGCTGCTCCTGCCCCAACGAGTGCGCCGGCGACGGATGCCCAAAACTGGTCCATGGATCGGACCTTAGTGGAACGGTCGTGAATGGTATTCCCTTAGTGAGGAATGACCGTCACGACTGTTCGTGGTTTTTTCGGGCTTGTGCGTTCCGGGCGCGTGCTGTGGCGGCCCGGATGTGCGAGCGTTTGTGTGAGCAGACTTGACGGAACCCGTCGGAACAGAACGGATTGGGGACCTTGGTTCAGGTCGAATGATCCGCGAAATCCTGGGCATCTTTGCACGCGATGGAACGTCACGGACTGACCACTGATTCACTCTTAATCAATGGGTTCAGGGTTCAAGTCCCTGGGGGCGCACCACGACACCGTGAGGTGGCGAGAAGCCCCCGATCCCGTGGAAACACTGGGATCGGGGGCTTTCTCGTTTTCGCGATCGGCGTGGGATGTGGCCGTTCGCCCAGATTGTGCCCAGATCTGATCTCGCCGCTCCGTGCCGATCCGATTTTGGAACGCGAGAGCCGCGGAGGACTGATGACGGTCAGCCGACGCGGCCCCGCGTTAGAGTCCCTGCATGGGCGAACGGATTGAGCGCTTCCTCGACTGGGCTGCGAAGCCAAGCGGCCTAAGCGGTGGGAAGGACCTGCGGGTCTTCTGGAATGCCGTGCCTCACAACGAGGACGATGCCTCTGAGGATGACAAGAACTGGGCCGCCAGCGAACCGGATCCTAACTCGCCATAAACTCCACGGGCCAGAAGTAGCGAGCCGAGCGCCGCCTCGTGTCCTCCCCAGAACAGTGAAAGAGTTGACGCTGTGACCGACGCCGGCGAATTCAGCGTCCGATACTCAACGAAAGAGAGCGTCGAGTATCGGGAGGGTGGTAACGCCTTCGAGTTCTTCTTGGGTCGCTTCGTAGACATACCACGGGCCGAAGACTGGGATCGCGTGGTTCCCGAGGCCTTTCGCGGCCGTCGAGGCGAGATTGTCGGGCGGTTGATGAGTAACCGATTGCTGGTGGGCACGCCCGCCCGTGATGTCTTCGCGTCAGGGACTTCATTCGAGGCTTGCTCTATGCCGGACGTCTGTTCGAGGGGTTGATGGCCAATGTTGCTGCCGCTCGTGGCAAGCGCTGAGTCTCGAAAGCGGAGGACCCTAGCGGGAGCTCATTCTTCACGCCCTAGCTATCGTGTCCGGCGCTGACGGGAAGCGGGTCGAAGCCTGGAGGTTGACTTCGGCGAGCGAAGCCAAAGGCAAACGACGCCGGGACTAGCATCGCCCAGGCAACCAAACCGAGACCGAATGCCGACGCGAGTGGATGGGCGACCATTGCGACTATCCCCGCGATAAGGGCGATGACTTTCAGGCGGATCCACGCGCGAGCCGAAAGTGCCGAGCGCTCGCGTTCAACACCGAGCCCGCGATCGGCGGCGACCCTGTAGCCGGTCGCCGCAAACAGCGACGCGCTCGCCAGGCCGTACCCGAACGGAAGTGCGAAGACAGCGATCGTCGCGATTGCCGCCGTCATGGAACGTGCGCGCCATTTGACATCGGCCTCGTCCCACCGCGTGTAGGCACGAAAGCCGAAGACGCCATGAACGGTCGCGGCGACGA
Organism: Leifsonia sp.; assembly: GCA_051962155.1. Taxonomy (GTDB): domain Bacteria; phylum Actinomycetota; class Actinomycetes; order Actinomycetales; family Microbacteriaceae; genus Leifsonia. Next base: position 2,885 of record JBQCCO010000083.1, read on the forward strand.
CGACGATCGCGGCAGTCGTGATCGCGTATGGCTTCAGCGAGGCAACCGGCATGAACCATGCGACCACTCCGACCAGCACGACGATGAGCACCGGAGGCAACAACCACTCCCACATGCTCAATGGCACCCCACGCGGCACGGTGAGGGGCGCGCCGTCGCTCGCGGAGTCCGAGTCCGCCGCATCAGCATGAGTCACGCGTGGAGCTTACAGACGCATGAATTCACGGACAAGCAGAGCGACGACCGAAAGCGGCTCCAAAATCGCCTAGCCTCTGTTCCATGGATTGGTGGCCAACTTTGCGGCCGCCTCGTCGAGCCGGAACGAGGGGTACCCAGATGGCAGTCCTTCCCTGAAACTGATCCCCTTGGGGGACAATGCATCCCAGGGCGGAAGCTACGGCAACTTCGCCAAGCAGTGCTTCGCCGCTATTCCCCCTACCGATCAGGTCGGCAGACAGTTTCTCGTGATTCCGCTGCCATCGTTCATACCCACCACAACATGGATGTGCGGCAACCGATGAATATCGTTCTCACGCCCGATGGGCCGACCGCCAACCAGACTGGCGGCGAGGTTCTCGGCGATCTCCTCGAGAAGCTGCGGAACGTGCTCGCATCCGCGGGAGTTCCAGTGAACGATATGCTCCTGCCCGGGTTGGATCGGGCTACGGTGCGCAGCCAGCTGCACGCCGTCGGCCTGGGTGCGCCCGAAGAGGTCCTCACATGGTTCGAATGGGCGAACGGATGGTGCTCTCCGATGTCAGGGGCGCCGTCCGCGGCCCCGATTCCCTATCTTGAGAATGCCTCGTTACGCGACGCCATCGAGCTCTACCAGGTAGTCGTCGTTCCGTTAGGTCGCGAAGGTGCTCCTGGGCATGATCCCGCATTCGGCGTCGGCGAAGGTTGGTTGCCGCTCAGCCACGACAACTGGGGGCGGTACGTGCATTGCAATGGCCATCCATTGGAAGCTCCGCTGGTTCGTCGGGCGAACCCCGAAGCCTGGGATCCGGCCACGCATGCACTGTTCAGGGGCCGCTCCCTGTGCACCCTCGTGAGTTGGGCTATCACCGCGGTCCATGAAGGCGCCGCCAGGTGGCGACCCGGCGACCGGCAATGGAGCATTGACGTATCAAAGCTCCCGACCCTGCAAGTCACGTCGGGCCTTTGAACCGCCTCGTCTGAAATCGCGGTCGATCGACGACGGCTCGAGCCAAATCGCTCTTGTACATTGACGGTTCTACGCGGAGTTTTTCGCCTGCGAGCGGCGACTCGAGCGATACGTGAGGCCCGTAAGGGCTGCCGACGCCCGGGATCCGGGATGGCGCCCCATCGATTCTCGAGACATCGAAAACGTTGACAGCTCGGGATGGCCGACGGACCTGACGAATCTGTACTGGTGGAGGCCGAGTTTCCGCGGCTTCTCGCCTGAAGGCTAAGGATCCGACCCTGACTGGAAGGCATGAGACGAGATTGACGGCGAGATGAGCCAGAAGACCTTCATGGTGGTCTATGACTACGGCATGGGCGGCCTTTGGGGCCTCGTGAGAGCCGACTCGGCAGAAGAAATCCATCGCGTGTACCCAGAGCTTGTGATTTTCTACGAGCGGCCTGCGTGGATGACAGACGAGTCCTATTCGCGCATAGCGCAGAAAGACGCCTACGATCTCAATGCTCCGCCGACGGGAATGCTTGCGGCGATAGTCGCAGATCGCGATCATGACTGACGACGTCAGGGCCTTACAACCGCATTTGAGCGCAGGCCTGGGCTGTCACGCGCGGTGCATTCGGCCGGCATGGGATAATTTCTGCCATGATCACCGCGGTGCCAGTCGACGTGCAGGCGATTGCTCGCGCGTGTGAAGCACATGGAGTCAAGCGACTTCGCATCTTTGGGTCCGTGCTCAGCGACAAGTTCGACCGCGAGACAAGCGATGTCGATTTCCTCGTCGATTTCTTGCCCGGTCGCGGTGGGCTGCTCCACGACTACTACGACTTGAAGAAAGAGCTCGAGCGGATTGTCGGCCGCGGCGTCGACCTGGTCGATGCCGGCGCCGTACGCAATCCCTACTTCGCACGGTCGGCGTTCGGCAGCGCCGAGGATCTCTATGCTGCCTGAGTCGCCAGCGTTCATCTGGGATGCGCGCGGCCGTGACGAAGGTTGCGTCTGACGACCTCCCCGGCCCGATTCCGGTGCTGGCAGGGTCGCCGGCCGAAGCCGACCAGGACGAACCGGCTCTCCCTCGACCCGATTAGGGCAGCGCGCGGCAAGAAGGTCGAGATTCAGTGGGCGATCGGGCGTCCGCGGCCAAGTTTGTGGGCGTGTTGGGCCTGGCGATCTGGACTTTGCCCGCAGATTTGCTTCGTGAGCTATCCCGATCGATCCGGCGCCTTCCGAACGGAAGGTAACTATGTGTTCCGGCCTGGTCTCTTGTGGAGAACAGCCAGCTGCGCGGCGGGCTTGCCGGAGTTTTCGCAGCGGTGGTCTTTGCCTTTGCCCTCGCACCAGGCATCTGGTGGGTGCTCCGATGAGTTGAGCCGAAGGTGGGCGCTCAACTCACAGCGTGGGCCGCCGAAGTCATTCGTCAGTACGCCGCGCTGCCCTACCGACTTCGGAAGCTGAGCCTCTAAGTTCGTAGCATGGCGCAGTCACGGTGGAAGGCTCCTCTGATCGCCCTCGCGATCGTCTTCGGACTGTGCGGGATGCTCGCGGGGGGACTCGCCCTTCTGAGCACGCCCTCGGCTGCTCCGGTCCCGCGTGGTCCGGTCCCAGGCGCCGGCGCGACACTCTCCTCGACAGCGCACACCTACATGGAGGCGGCGAAACACAACGACTGCGGGATGACCCGCGCTCTAACGACCTCTAACACGAGGGCCTGGTGCGACGGTCCGAGACTGCTCTCGTATACGTTTCTCGGCCGCTCCGGCGACGATGGCCAGTGCATGGGGTACTCGATCACCACGGACACCGGCCTCGACGGCACCGACCAGGGGCGAACCGAAGGGTGGTCATTCTGCTACCGCCAGACGAAGGCCGGCTGGCGACTCTGGGATCAGGGCCAGGGCTGAAACGACGCATAACGCTGCCGCCACGTAGATCGTCCCGGTCCCAAGGACGGACAGTCTTCGTGGCGGAATGACAATCTGTCTTGGCGGTCGACGGGCATCCCCCGACGCACTCAGCCAAGGCTTTCGGTAGTGGATCACGCGAGCGTGACTCTGTCGCGCCGGCTCAGTGCGTCTCCCAGCGGAACCAGCGGATACCGAGGGAGGCGAAGACGACGACGTAGCCGAGGCACGCAAGAAGCGCGTACCCGTCCTGATCGGCCCACGCGGCTCCCGTCAGTGCGTCGGAGAACAATGTCATGAGCGCTCCGACCGGGGACCAGGCCGCGATCGACTTCATCGTGTCGCCGAGGATGCCGGAAGAGCCGACGAGCCCCAGCAGCACCAGGATGATGAAAAGGATCCGGCCGATCGCGTTGATCGCGGTCGTCGATGGCACGAGTGCGACCAGCGCCTGTCCGATGGAGAGGAACATCGCGGCCCCCAGGACGGCGACGACGAGTGCCAATGCGTACTGACCGGCACTCGGAGTCAAACCGTGCAGGGCGGCACCGATAACGACCACAATGATGGAGGCGAGGAGGTTGGATGCGATTTGCACGCAGAGTCGACTGGTCATGATGGTCCATGTCGGCGCCGGGCTCACACGGAGCCGTTGCAGGACACCCACTTCCCGGTCGTGCGCGAGGGTCAGGCTGTAACCGAGGAGACAGGACGTGATCAGGCCCAAGGTGAGGGCCAGCCCGATGATGATGGCTGGTGAGCCCAGCCGCGATCCGGCCTTCCCCAGTGTTGTGGCGATCAGGATCACGATGGGAAGGACGAGACTCAGAACGGTCGCGACAGTGCTTCGGAGGAGCACGATCGTGTCCGCTCGGAGCAGCGCACGGAGGGCGAGGCCGACCGGCGGGCGGGCGAAGGTGGTCTCAGTCACGGATCTCACTTCCCGTCAGTCCGATGAACACATCTTCCAGCGTCACTGCCCCGTGGGCGACTTCGAGGACACGCGGATCGTTCTGGTGTTTGGCGATCAGGTGGGCTGGGGTCCCGAGCGTCAGCAGTATCCCATGATCGATGATGGCGACCCGATCGCAGACCGCCTGGGCCTCCTCCATCGAGTGCGTGGTCAGAAGAATGCTGCTGCCCTCAGCACGCAATTGCTCGATGCGGCGCCACAGGCCCCGTCTCGACTGCGGGTCGAGCCCCGCGGTCGGTTCGTCGAGCAGCAGAAGGAGCGGATCGTGGATAGTCGCGATGTAGAGAGCCAGCCGCTGCTGCTGACCTCCGGAGAGCTGCTTGAAACGCTTGCCTCTGTCTTCCCCGAGCCCGATGGCTTGGAGGCTGTCTGCGATCCTGTCGCGTGTCAGCCGAACTCCGTAGAGGCCGCCGTAGAGCCGTGCGATCTGCTCGATGCTCAGTTCCGGCTGGAAACTGGACGTCTGCAGTTGAACGCCGAGGCGCGCTTTCGTATCCAGCGGATTCTTGCGCGCATCGACGCCATCCACCAGCACCTGCCCCGACTTGGGCTTCACCAGCCCCTCGATCGCACTGAGCGTGCTCGTCTTTCCCGCACCGTTGGGGCCGAGGAGGCCGAAGATCTCGCCCCTCTCGATCTCGAAGCTGACGCCGCGGACCGCGGTTCGCTGCTGATAGGCGACAGTGAGGTCGTCGACCCGCAACGCTGGCAATCGCGGCGGGACGACTTCCGGCGTCGATGGCGGTTGATCCGATTCACTCACAACGCCAGTGTGGCGGCACCTGATCGGTCGGGCGATGACCGAACCCTATGAATCTCACTAGAAACGGTCGCGGGGAGCGGTAGGGGCCCGAGCCAGCTTCTGCCGAACGTCATCTTGGTGCGCATAGTGCGGCAGGACTCGACAGGGACCCGTCGTCTCGACGCTCGCCGGCTGAGCCGCTTCAGGCGGGCAGCATCCCGATCGCCCATGCGGCGAAACCGACAAGCACAAGGACACCGGTACAGGTGAGCAGCAACCAGAGCAGGCCGAGGAGGTACTCTCAACCAGCTCTGAGTAGGCCGTCTGTTGTGCGTCGCCCAACGAGTCGGTCGATCCTGGACGAGCCTCCGACGGAGAACAGCCCTGCCAACACCAGGATCCGGCACCGGCGATCGACCACGAACGCTCCGTACGTCGTTCCCGATCGTCCGAGGACCCGGAAGCGGATGATGAGGGCACGCGGCAGCCGAATCCGGCGACGACCGATGACGGTTTCGGCGACCAGCTCGTCGCCGTCCCGCCACGACGATTGCGGGGATACCGCGAGCCCGCAGATCCACTGACCGAAGATCGCAGTGAGGAGAACGAGCCCAAGAGTGACGTTGGGCAGCCAGTTTCTCGGGTACCCCTTCGGATCCCATCCCTGTGCTGCCCACAATGGATGAGTCAGCCAGCTCGTGACGACCGCCGCGACGGTGATGACGGCGAGAACTCGCCCGGCCCACATTCCGGCGATGGTCCATCCGGGTACAGGTGGACGGCCACCGGAGGTTGCAGCGCCTGACGTCACCAACTCCGGGTGGTGAGGGCCTGTCTTCTCCATTGCAACGTCGATCTTGACAGAGGAAATGGCATCCACCGGGTCATTCAATCGTAACCGTCTATCTCGATCTCAATGCCTGTCCCGTTGGACTCCGACCGGTTCCTGAGCTCAGGCCTCCGACGGAGTGGGCGTGGGGCCGCGGCCGCGCGGGCGGCCCGCGCGCCCCACCAACTACTAAGGGCAGACCGAGGAGAGGAAGTAGCCGACAAAAAACGCAATCCGAAACGAGAAGATGGTGTTGTGGATGAGGTTCCCTT
>JBQCCO010000084.1:0-12629 GCA_051962155.1 Leifsonia sp.
CGCCTTCGGGCGGCCGGGCGGGGTTTGTATGTATCACCTGGCCGCGCAAAGAAAGAGCCGGGCGGTCCTCCGCTCAACCCCCGCCACCCGGGCCCCCGGCGCGGCTACCCGCGCCAGCTCTGCGATCTGAGTCGACTCCGCGGGCGGGATGCCGATCTTCAGCCGGGTGGCCTCGACTGCGAGCCCCAGGGTGATCGAGCCGACCACGACCAGCGTGAGCATCAGGGTGACGCGCCCGAAGCGACGCCGGCCGCCGTCGTCCAGCTGGCCCAGCTGCGCGATGGCCGAGGACGGCGCCTCGACGCCGGTCGCGAGAGCCATGGCCACGGGGAACGCCAGCACGATCGCGAGCGGCACTTCGTGGCCCGGCGTACCCGTGATCGTCCCCGTCGGCTGCGGCTGCGCCCACAGCCCGAAGACGAGCACAGCGACGGCGACGATGATGAAGCCGATGGTCAGGACAGCGAAGAACAGCCTGCCCAAGTGACCGAACCACGTCAGGGCGCCCACCAGAAGCACGAGCCCGAGCGCGAACACGAGCCGGTAGGGAGCCAGCGCCGGGAAGTACGCGATGACCGCCGAGGATCCGGCTGACACGCTGATCGCGATCGTGAGCACGAAATCCACCACGAGGGCACCCACGGGGATGAACGACCAGCCGTCACCGAATGCTTCCCCGACCGCCGCCGACGCGCCGCCGCCCTGTGGATAGCGGGACACCAGCTGTCGATAGTTGACGATCACCAGGGCGATGATGGCGACGACCAGTCCCATCGTCGGCACGAGGAGCGCAAGGTCGCCGTTCAGCGCTCGCAGCGCCGCCTCTACCGCGTACGCCACCGACGACACCGGGTCTGCCATCACGGCGAACGCGAACGCGATCAGAAGAACCGGACCGGATCGAAGTCGTCGACTGATCCCGCGCGCGGGCGTGTGCGCTGAAAGGGAAACCGGGGGCATGGGAACTCCGTCCTCGAAGAGAACGACCAGTCAGGTCGTCCGCCGACCAGACTTCCCGGCACACCAGGCGACAGCGTACTCCTGTCGCTCACCGATCCCTTGCTTTAGGTCACGCTCGTTCCTCCCGCTACGAAGGAGGAAAGGACCGGGAGCTCCCTCATGGCCGGAAGTCGGGCAGCTCGACCCGGTCGTACAGGCTGCGGCCGACCGCGAGGTCGGACACGCCGGGCACCGTCATCAGCCGCATCACCGTGTTGCGCACCCGGAGCAGCGCTCGGCTGCGCGGCGCGAACGCGCCGCCCATGCGAGTGGCGCCGTGCTGCTTGGCCTGGATGAACGCGGCCAGCCGCTCCCGGTATGCCGCGAAGGCTGCGACGTGGTCGCCTGCGGCGGCGTGCAGTTCGGCGGCGAGCACGTACGCCTCGATCATGGCCAGCGCCGTGCCCTGCCCGGCCAGTAGCGAGGGGGCGGCCGCGGCATCGCCGACCAGGACGATCCGCCCGCGACTCCACGACGGCATGCGGATCTGGCTGGCGGAGTCGAAGTAGAACGTGCGCGCCTGCGGCAGTGTCGCAAGGATCGACGGCACCTCCCAGCCGAGCCCGCCCAACCGCTCGCGGAGCAGGGCCTTCTGAGCCTCGACGTCGTCGAGCGGGATCCGACCCTCCTGACGGAAGGTGAAGACGAACATCGACACGTCGTCGTCCAGGCTGAGCCGCAGCGTCTGCGCGCCGACCTGAGTGCGCATGACCGCGACGAGTTCGTCCCGCGGCCGGTACCCGGCGACGTCGAACACCGCGACCGCGATGCCCAGGCAGCGCTCGAACCCCGACTCGGGCCCGACCGCCAGCCCCCGAACCGCCGAGTGCAGGCCGTCAGCTCCGACGACCAGGTCGAACCGCCGATCGCCGCCGCGCGCCAGTCGCACCGCGACGTGGTCCCCCTCGTCGCGCAGCTCCTCGACGGTGTCGCCGAATACCTGCTCGACATCGTTCGGCAACGCATCGACGATGATCTCGGACAGCTCGGAGCGCCCGACGCTCACGTAACGGGCACCGTGCCGTCCGATCAGGTTCACCGGGTCCAGGGACAGGATCCGGCGCCCGCGGTCGTCGACCTCGCGCACCTCCCGCATCCGGTAGCCCGCCGCCTGGACACGGTCGGCGATGCCCATCCGGTCGGCGACCTCGAACCCCGCGCCCCAGAAGTCGACCAGGTACCCGCCCCGCCTCAACTCGGGCGCGGACTCCAGCAGCACCGGCTCATGCCCGCTCCGCCGCAACCAGTACGCCACCGTCGGGCCGGCGATCCCCGCTCCCACGATCAACACCTTCATGACGACCTCCTCGCCGTCCGTTACGCCCGTGCGCCCTTATGCGCCCCTCACCACACCAGCGGAATGTATCGCGACGTCTTCGCCGCCCAGCGATCGAACTCGTCGCCGTAGTGCGCCTCCAACCGCCGGTCCAGAGCGGGGATCGCCGCGAACACGAAACCGGCGGCCATGATCGCCGGGATCACCAGTGCGACCCAGGAACCGGTTACGGCTGCGAACCCGGTGAACAGGAGGGTGTCGCCCAGATAGTTGGGATGCCGGCACCAACGGAACAACCCGAGCGTGTACAGATGTCCCGTGTTCTCCGTGCGGGCCTTCCATGCCCGGCGCTGCAGTTCGGAGAACGTGTTCATCCACGAGCCGAAGACGTAGAGCACGACGCCCAGCACGGTCCAGCCGTCGAGAGCGGCACTCATCTGGGCGGCGACGAAGCCCATCGTGACGTGGATGACGAACATCCAACCGCCCACCAGTGCGGCCTCCGCATAGGTCACCGGGCGTTGCACGGTCACATAGGTGGTGACGACCACCCGGAGCACGTAGACGAGAGAGAAGGCGACCACGAGCCACGCGCGCACGGGCGTCGCGACCGAGATCGGGCCGAAGACCAAGAAGGCGGCGCCCGCGGCACCGAGGATGTTCGCGCCCGTCAGCACCGCACGCGGGCCGGCGCTCGTTTCAGGACTGCTCACCGTCATCGCATCTCTTTTCCAGTGAAGTGGAGGCCGTGTCCCCGCACGGCCCGGGGTCAGAGTCCGAGCGTCAACAGGTCCTCCGGTGTCGGCTCGCCCGCAGCCGTCGAGAACAGCTCCAGGGCGGCGATGATCTGCTGCTGCTCGTCCGTGGTGAGCGAGGTGAGCACGGAGGCCACCTGGCGGCGCCGACGCTCGGTGACCTGGTCGACGAGCCGGCGTCCGTCCTCAGTGAGATCGACGAGGATCTCCCGTCGGCTCTGCGGACTCTCCTGCCGCGCCACCCAGCCACCATCGACCATGCGGTCGATGGTCCGGCTGAACGTCGACGGCACCGCGCCGACTCGCGCGGCCAGCGCACCCATCCGCATCGCGCCGGACCCCGCGAGCACGACCAGTACTCGGAACTGTGGCAGCGTCACCTGCTCCAGCGCGTCCGCGACCGAGCGCGCGACGATCCCGAGCAGCGCCCGTGACGCTCGCAGCGTCGCCTCGGTCGCTTCGTGCGGGAAGCCGTGATTCTGCATGGTTCCTCCAGTGTTACCCTATTGATGCAATTCTGCAACAGTTGCACTTCTACATGATTGGAGCTTCGTGTCGGCCATCCCGGCGAGCATCCGTGGAATCCTGACGGGATCACAGGCAAGCTTGACGCACGGCTGGCGCCGCGCGCTGGCCGGCCCCGCCCCGCTGATCACGGCGGCGGTCGTCGTCGGAGCAGGCGCAGGTCTCGCGGCCGTCGTATTCCGGTGGCTGGTGCAGACCGCCACGCTGATCTTCACCGGCACGACGGACTACTCCGCCACGACCGGCCATCCCGCGAACCCGTGGGTCCCGTGGCTCGGCGGCGCGTTCGTCATCCTCGCCCCGGCCGTCGGCGGCCTCCTCTACGGGCCGCTCGTGCATCGCTTCGCGCGGGAGGCCCGCGGCCACGGCGTACCGGAGGTCATGTACGCGGTGGCGCGACGCGGCGGGCACATCCCGGGACGCGTCGCTGTCGTCAAGGCGCTCGCCTCCGCCATCACCATCGGGTCGGGAGGCTCGGTCGGCCGCGAAGGACCGATCGTCCAGATCGGCTCGGCGCTCGGCTCCACGCTCGGCCGGATCACCCGCATGTCCGAATCCCAGCTGCGCACCCTGGTCGCATGCGGCGCGGCGGGCGGCATCGCCGCCACCTTCAACGCCCCCATCGCCGGCGTGTTCTTCGCGCTCGAGCTGATCCTCCGCGACTTCGCCACCCGCTCGTTCGCCGCGGTCATGCTCTCCTCGATCACCGCCTCCGTGGTGGGCCGTGCCGTGTTCGGCGATCACCCCTTCCTCGCTCTGCCGGCCTTCACCGTCAACAGCCCCAGCGAGTACCTGCTGTTCGCCGGCCTCGGTCTTCTGGCCGGAGCGGTCGGCGTGCTGTTCAGCAAGATCCTCTACGCGATCGAAGACCTCTGCGACGGGGCATGGCGCGGACCGGAGTGGCTGCGCCCCGCCGTCGGCGGCCTCCTGCTCGGCCTGCTGCTGTTCGCCATGCCGCAGCTGTACGGGGTCGGCTACCCCGTACTCGAAGCGAGCGTCGCGGGGAGATACACCATCGGCTTCCTCCTGCTTCTCGTGGTCGCCAAGATGGCCGCGACCAGCCTCACCATCGGCATCGGAGGGTCCGGCGGAGTCTTCGCCCCCAGCCTCGTCATCGGGGCCGCCTTCGGAGCAGCAGTCGGTGAGGCGATCGGACTCGTCCAACCCGGGCTCTCCGGACAGGCCGGGACGTTCGCCCTCGTCGGTATGGCCGCCGTCTTCGCCGGGGCCACCCGGGCGCCGATCACCGCCGGCATCATCCTGTTCGAGCTGACCGGCGAGTACACGATCATCCTGCCGCTGCTGCTTGCCGTGATCGTCGCCACCGGCGTCTCCCGGCTGCTCAGCGGGGACACCATCTACACCCGCAAGCTCAGCCGGCGCGGCGTCGACCTCACCGCGCCCGCGCTGCCCGCCCTGCGAAGCACGACCGTCTCGTCGCTCATGTCACCGCCGCCACCCACCATCTCCGGCGATGAGAACGCCCGCGCAGCCATCGCCCGGCTCGGAGCATCCCACCGCCGGGCGGCTCCGGTCGTCGGAGCCGACGGTGCCCTGCTTGGAGTCCTTACGGCCGCCGACGCCGCCTCTGCGCTTGCGACCGACGACGAAGCCACCCGGCGGACCGCTGCAGACCTCAGCGAACGGATCCCCACCCTCTCCACCGATGACCACGTCTCGAACGTGCTCGACCGAGTCATCGGAGCGGAGGCGACGGACGGTATCCCGGTCGTCGCCGACGACGTGCTCGTCGGATGGCTCGCACCCGCCGACGTCCTCCGCGCCGTCACCTCCTGACGACATCCGACCGCCACCCGCTCACTGCGACAAAGGGCAGAACAGGTCGCGACCCGCACATTCGGGACCCGCGAGGAGTGCCGCAGTCAGTGCACCGTGACGGAGAGTCGCTTGCTCGTGGTGGAGCCGGCAGCGTTGGTGAACGTCACCGTGTAGGTGTGCGTTCCCGCGGCTGCGCCGGTGACGACCACCGATGCATGCTGCGCGCCGGGCGTGGCTGCCATCAGGCTGCCCGAACCGATGACCGTGGCCCCCTCGCGGAACGTGTAGGAGGTCGCGTTGGTCCCCCACCACAGATCTGCCGAGAGAGTGAAGGAGCCTGCACGCGGGGCGCTCGCGGAGAGCACGGGTGTGCCGGGCGACGCATCCGTCACCTTCACCGTGAGCGGGTGGGTCGCCGTCGTGCCCTGCGAGTTCTCGAGTTCGCCCGTGAACGTATAGGTGCCGTTCATGAGGCCGTCGATGTGCACGACCGCCTGCTGGCCGAGCGGCGACATCATCGTGAGTCGCACCGACTTCACCAGCGTGCCGTCCTGGTAGAGCTTGAACAGCTGGCCGTTGACACCCCACCACAGGTTCATCGTGACGTCGAAGGTACCGTCCTTCAACCCGTTGTCCCACCCGTCGTTCGACGAGAGGACCGCCGTGTCCGGAGCCGAGGTCGCACCGTCGTTCGACGCCACTTCCGGAAGCGTCACCGGGTTCGAGGCCGCCGAGGGCGAGCCTTCGCCGAGCTGGTTGACGCCCGTCACGGTGTAGGTGTGCGTCGAGCCGAGGTCGAGGCCCGTGATCGTGCACGAGGTCTTCGACGTCGTGCAGGCCGGGGTACTGGCATCCCCGTCGTACACCCGGTACCCCGTGAACCCGAGTCCCGCCGGCGACGACGGTGCCCACGAGACCCTGATCGACGTGTCGCCGGTGGCGGCGGCCGTCACGTCGGCGGGAGCCGCGGGCTTGGTGACGTCGGCCACGGCCAGCCACGAGATGACGGGCTTCTCGCCTCCCGCACCCTCGTTGGTGACGACGTAGTCGACGGTGGCCGGTGTATCCAGCGTGAAGGTGAGGTCCTCGGCCAGCGGCGTGCTCGTGCCGGACAGCGGGATGCTCCCCTTCGCGAGCTCCGTGCCGTTCACCGATATCGTCTGGTACATCGACCGCGAGAGGTTCCACCACTCGGTGAAACCGCCGGTGAGCGTGTACGTACCCGCGTCCAGGGGCAGGTGATAGGTCAGCCGGGTCGTGTTCTGGTACAACCCCGTCGAGTACTTGTCGGTGATGTCGGTCGCCGCCTTCGTCACCATCCCGTCGGGGTCGTAGCCCCATTGGCCGGCGGCCGGCTGCGCCCGGTCGACGGTGTCGTTGAGGAGCGTCGGGACCGACTGCTTCACCGCGGTGTACTCCGGCGACGCGACGCCGTTCGTGCCTGCGTCGATGAAGTAGACGAGACCCATCGGGATCACCTCGAACGAGGCGACCACCGGCACCGCGTCGGCGCCGATCGTGCCCGAGACGGAGAGCTTGCCGTACAGGGTGCGCTGCCGGGCGACGGATGCGTCGTCCCAGGTGACCGCCGTGTCCGCGCCGTCGACCTTCACCGTGCCGGGCAGTGCATCCTTGAGGCCCAGCGTCCCCTGCACTCCGAGGTCGCGCGGGAGCGTCTGCACGTAGGCGAGCGCGAGCCGCGCGTTGTAGCCGCTCGTGCCGTTCGTGCCGAACTCGAGGTCGACGACCGCGGGCGCATCCAGCGTGATGCGCTGGGCGACCGGGGTCGCCGTCCCGTTCGAGGCCGCCGTCACCGTCGTCGCCGTGCCGCCGTGGACGCCCACCTTCGAGTAGATGTTCGTCGTCAGGCCGGCACGCGGCGCCTGCACCCCCACCACGTTGTAGCGGCCCGCGGGCAGGCTCAGATGGTACGTGACGGGCTTGTTGTAGTCGGCGCCGATGTAGGACGAGCCCCAGTCGGTCGGCGTGCCGGCGGCGAGGGTGGTCGCTGCGGTGGAGTATCCCCACGTGGAGCCCGGGGTCGCGCCATCCCACTTCTGGTCGGCGGCGGCGTTCTGGAGGTACGGATCGAGTCCTGCGACCGCTGCGTACGCCGACGGCGCGGAGGACGTCGACGCGCCGGAGTCGATGAAGTACGCGAGGTTCGCGGGCACCATCAGGACGACGACGCTGAAGCGCTGGTACACGCCGGCGGAGGTCTTGTCCGTCGTGCGTCCTGTCGCCGTGAAACTCCCGAGCTCGGCCGTCGAGGCGACGCCGGCGAGGGATGCGGCATCCCACGTCACCTCCACGCTCGACCCGTCGATCGACATGGTCTTCGGCAGCGAGCGGCCGGCCGTCGTCACAGCGGTCATCCCGAGATCGCGGACGTCCGTGCTGACATCCTTCGGGACGAGTGCGTCGATCGCGGCCGTCAGCCGGGCACCGATCGCTGCGGCACCCTCCGCGTCGAGGCCGAACGCCGACGGATCGGCGACGGCGGATCGTGCATCCGACAGCACCGCGCTCACGCGGGACCACGAGTCCGTGCCCCAATCATCCGCATTCAGCGCATCGCCCTTCGCGACCGCGGCAGCGAGCGCGGTCGTGTCGACCTTCGCCGAGTCGGCGTTCGCGGTGATGACGCCCACCGCATCCACGTCGATCGGGCTGGCGTTGGCCGTCGAGAAGACCACGGTGTGCGTGCCGTTCCTCAGGCCGCGCAGCTCGAACGCGGTGCGCTCGCTTCCGGAGGCGAGGGTCGGCGCGTTCGCGACGACCTGCTTCCCGTCCACGGTGACGTTCAGCGTCGGCTTGCCGGTGTTCGTGCCGATGATGTCCAGTCCGGTGCCGGTGAAGGTGTACGTCATCGACGCGCCCTGGCGCGTGCTGTTGGAGGCGGTGCGCTGGTACTCGAACATGCCCTGGCCGTTGATGTTGCTCCAGCCGCTGTCGAACTGCAGGACCGGCGTCGAGCGGTCGGCCCAGCTCGCCTGGTGCATTCCGTCGATGAGCTGCGCGTAGTACGGCGTGTAGCCGGGCACGGTGGTGACCTTCAGGTTGTCGAAGTCGACGAAGTCGAAGCTCGACCCGAGCTGGATGCGGCCGGTCGCCTGGGGCGACGCATCCGTGTATGCGGTGATCTGCTTGCCGTTGATGGATGCGCTGTAGACGGACCCGGCGACAGTCACCGCCAGGGTGTTCCACACCCCCGCGCCGGACTGGAACGCGACGCCGGTGTCGCCCGCCACGGTGCCGCTGGAGACGGTCGTGCCGAAGCGCGCGAACGTCCAGGCGCCCGTCGGGTCGACCTTCAGCTCGGCCGCCGAGACATTCTGCCCGTTCGCCGTGCCGCCCTGCTCCCTGGCGCCGATCGTGGCGTACTGGCCGGAGGCCGTCGCCTCGAACCGCACGTCGGCCGACACGGTGTAGTCGGCCCAGCGGCCGTCGCCGATCGTGGTCTTCGGGTCGCCCGCGTTCCAGGCGCTGCCGGCCATGCCGGGGCCGACCTGCTGGCGTAGCACGCGGCCGTGAGCCGGGTCGCTGGTGGCGACGGACTCGAACGCGCCGTTCGTGTCGTCCGTGTAGCGCGGGGTGGCGCCGTTGTCGGCCACCGACACACCCGGCGTTCCGGCCGGCTTCGCCTGGGCGCCCCGGCTGTCGAGGTAGGACTCGCCGCTGTCGACGAGCGCGCCCGTCGCGGAGTCGTAGGTCTTGATGTCGCCCTCGTTCGCGTAGTCGAAGTCGTCGGCGTAGAGGTACGCGTCATCGGTAACGCCGTTGGTGTTGCCCGACGAGTCCGTGTCGAGCACGTCACGTCCGCCGTCGGCGGCCGTGTACTCCGTGGAGGTCGGCAGCGTGTTGCCGTAGCCCGCCTTCGGCGTGAGGGAGCCGTCCGCCGCCTTCGTGGCGTGGTCGAGCGTCGTCGCGGTCAGCGTCGACCACGGCTTCACGGTGAACGTGTACGACCCGTCGGCGGCCGGCGAGATCTCGTCGACCGGCTTCAGGTAGTTCGCGTCGTACGCCTGGCCGGCATCCGCCGCCCGCGTCTCCCAGAGCTCCATCGTCTTGTCGTCGCCGAGGTTCAGCCCGTTCGCCGCGATCGTGTAGGTGCGCGTGTATTTGCTGTCGTTGACGATGACCGTCGAGAAGTCGGAGGCATCCGGCGCCGCGAGGGTCGTGTAGGAGGCTCCGCCCGTGCGGGCGCCGCTCGGCGGGTTGCCCGTGCCGAGCTGGCTGGCCGACGCCTGCGGGATCGCCCGCCAGATCCCGGCGGTGTTGTCCGAGTTCTCCCAGCCGAGCTTCGCGAACTGCGTGAACTGGGCGAGGACGTCCAGGCCGCCGTCGTAGTAGGTCCAGCCCGACCACGGGTCGCGGGCGCTCACGAGCTCCTTCGAGGAGTACTGCATGCCGTCGTAGAACGACCCGATCGCGGGCTGGAAGATGCTGAAGGTGCGGTTGGCTGCGGCGAACCCCGTCGTGATCCAGTTGCCCATCTCGAGCGCGCTGTTGGTGCCGCCGAACTGGGTGCCGTTGCCGCCGGCTTCGTCGCTCGCGTTGTTGTTCGGCCGGTCGGCGGAGTTCGAGAAGGTCGACTGGCCCTCGGAGTTCCACACCTCCTTGTCGAACTGCTGCGCGAGCTTCTTCAGGTTGCCGTTGGAGTCGTCCGCGCTGCTGTAGTGGAAGCCGACCACGTCGACGGCGTTGCGCAGCGTCGGGTCCGTCGCCGTCATCGCGTTGCCGAACGACAGCGGCGGCGTGCCCACCGTGTCGGCCGCGATGGTCTTGATGCGGTGGAACAGCTGCGCCTCCTCGGCGCTCGCGAAGCCGTCGTTCGGGTCGCCGGCGGTTGCGCCCTCGTACCCCGTGGTGTCGTTGCGCAGCCAGCCCGAGAACGACTCGTAGAGCGACGTGTTCGGGGTGCTGGTCTCGTTCGTGTCGGGGTTGATCGAGTCGACCATGATGCCGTACTCGCGGTACGCGGCGAGGACGGTGTTCTTGAACCAGATGTACTGGTCGGCGTCCGTCGCCACCCACGTCGGGCGGCTCCAGCGCAGGAGGCTGACGTGCACGGTGCCCGCGGCCACCTTCTGGGCGTCGGCCGCGAGCTGGAACCCCGGCTCCCGCTGCACGTTCGGGTACTCGGCGCGGGTGCGCATCGTCGCCGCCTCCGGGCCCGTGGACGTGTTGCGATCGTTGCCCATCTCGATCTTGACGGTGTTCATGATCGGGTTGGACCCGCCGAAGAGCGTCTGGATGAGCTGCCAGTACTTGTCGGGATGCTGCGCCTTGTAGTCCATCAGCAGCGAGCTGGTCGAGTTGCCCGAGAGGAGGCCGAAGCCCTTGAAGGTGAGTCCGTTGACGTTCTTGGCTGCCGCGGCCACGTCCGTGCCGTTCACGGTGACGACGACGGGATCGGTCAGCGCCGCCTGCGCGACGGCCGGGAGGCCGATGGATGTCGCGACCAGCGCGGCGCTCACCAGGGCGGTCAGGACGGGCCCCCGGATCTTCCGGCCGGACCTCGCGCGGAGCGTCATCGCCTCGGACATCTGTGTCTCCATTCTCCGCCTCCACGATGAGGCGATGTTCTTCTGCGGCTGCGGCTGCGGCTGCGGCTGCGGCTGCGGCTGCGGGTGCGGCCCGCGGGCCGCATCCCGTTCACGCGAGGTCGGTGACCGGCGCAGCATCCATGTCGTCGAACGTCTGGTTCTCGCCCGCCATCGCCCACACGAACGAGTAGGCAGCGGTCCCGACGCCCGAGTGCAGCGACCAGCTCGGCGAGATGATCGCCTGCCGGTCGGCCACGACGAGATGACGGGTCTCCTCGCGCTCACCGAGGACGTGGATGACGCGCGCGTCCTCCGGTACGTCGAAGTACAGGTAGCACTCGGTGCGGCGATCGTGCGTGTGAGCGGGCATGGTGTTCCACATGGAGCCGGGGTGCAGCTGCGTCACGCCCATGACGATCTGGCAGCTCGCGATGCCGTTCTCGTGGATGTACTGGTTGAGAGTGCGCCGGTTGCTCGTCACCTGGTCGCCGAGCTCCCGCACGGTGCCCTCGCCCGGCGAGACCAGCGCGGCCGGGTGGCTCGTGTGCGCCGGAGCGGAGAAGAGGTAGAACTGCGACGCGTCGCCGGCGAACGACACCTCGCGGATGCCGCGGCCCAGGTACAGGCAGGCGCCGTTCACCAGCTCGTACACCTCGCCGTCCGCCGTGACCGTTCCGGTGCCGCCGACGTTGACGATGCCCAGCTCGCGGTGCTCGAGGAAGTAGTCGCTGCGGATCTCGGGGTAGCCGCCGAGCTCCAGCACACCCCCGGCCGGAGTCGCGCCGCCGAGCACGATGCGGTCGTGGTGCGTGTAGGTGAGGCGGATCTCGCCCGGGGCGAACACCTCCGGGACGAGGTATGAGTCACGCAGCTGCTGCGTCGTCATGCCCGGGATCTGGGCAGGGTTGGTGGCGTAGCGCTGCTCGATGGGGGTGGCCATGATGCTCCTGTTCGGATGTCGGCGGATGGTGTTCGGGCCAGAAGGTGAGGCGGAGGTCAGCGGACCAGCCAGCCGCCGTCGACCGGCACGATGGCGCCGGTGACGTAGGCCGCGGCATCCGAGGCGAGGAAGACGAAGACGCCCTGCAGGTCTGCCGCCGTGCCCCAGCGCCCGGCGGGGATGCGGGAGACGATCGACGCCTCGCGTTCGGCATCGGCGCGCAGGGCCGCGGTGTTGTCGGTCGCCATGTAGCCGGGCGCGACGGCGTTGACCGTGACCCCCGAGACCGCCCACTCGTTGGCGAGTGCTTTCGTGAGCCCCGCGACCGCGTGCTTGGACGCCGTGTAGGCGGGGACGAAGACGCCTCCCTGGAAGGAGAGCATCGACGCGACGTTGATGATGCGGCCGCTTCCCTGCGCGATCATGTGGCGGCCGGCGGCCTGTGAGAGGTGGAAGACGGCATCCAGGTTGACGGTGAGCACATCGTCCCAGTCGCCGGCCGGATACTCCGCCGCCGGGGCGCGGCGGATCGTGCCGGCGTTGTTGACGAGGATGTCGAGCCCGCCGAGCTCCTCGACCGCCTGGCGCACCATCGCCTCGGACTCGGCCCAGTCGGCGACGTTCGCCCCGTTCGCGACGGCGCGTCCGCCCAGCTGCTCGATCTCCGCGACCACCTGCTGCGCCGGCGTCGCATCGCGACCCTCGCCGTGGACGTCACCACCCAGGTCGTTGACCACGACAGCCGCGCCCTGGCCGGCAAGGGCGAGCGCATGCGCCCGGCCCAGTCCGCGGCCCGCACCGGTGAC
>JBQCCO010000085.1:0-22116 GCA_051962155.1 Leifsonia sp.
GAGCAGCACGACGACGTCGTGGCCCAGCTCCACCAGGCGCTTCGCCCGCTCGATGGCGAGCTCGGCGACGGTGGTGTGGTCCTCGGCGGGGCGGTCGAAGGTGGAGGCGATGACCTCGCCCTTCACCGTGCGCTGCATGTCCGTGACCTCTTCAGGCCGCTCGTCCACCAGCACCACCATGAGGTGCACTTCGGGGTTGTTGGCGGTGATCGCGTTGGCGATCTGCTGCATCACGATGGTCTTGCCGGCCTTGGGCGGCGCGACGATGAGACCGCGCTGGCCCTTGCCGATCGGCGCGACCAGGTCGATGATCCGCTGGGTCACCTTGCTCGGCTCGGTCTCGAGCCGCAGGCGCTCCTGCGGGTACAGCGGGGTCAGCTTGCCGAACTCGACGCGCGCAGCGGCCTCCTCCGGGGTCTGCCCGTTGATGGAGTCGACCTTGACCAGCGCGTTGTACTTCTGGCGGCTGTTGTTCTCGTTGTCGCGCGGCTGGCGGATCGCTCCGACGACGGCGTCGCCCTTGCGCAGGCTGTACTTCTTGACCTGGCCGAGGGAGACGTAGACGTCGCTCGCGCCCGGCAGGTAGCCGGTCGTGCGCACGAAGGCGTAGTTGTCCAGCACGTCGAGGATGCCGGCGACGGGGATGAGGACGTCGTCGTCGGCCAGCTCGGGCTCGTACTCGTCGCCCACGGGGCCGCCGCGGCGCTTGCGGTTGCGGTCGCGGTAGCGGCCGGCGCGGTCGCCCTCAGCCTGCTGCTGCGCGGTCTGCCCGCGGTTCTGCTGGCCGTCGCCCTGCTGGCCGCCCTGCTGCAGATCGCGCGGCTGGTTCTGCTGGCCCTGGCCCTGCTGGCCCTGGCCCTGGCTCTGCTGGCCCTGGGTCTGCGTCTGCTCGCCCTGCTGACCGGAGTTCTTGTTCCGGTTGCGGTTGCGGCGGTTGCGGCCCTGGCCCTGCTGCTCGGTAGAGGAGTCGCCCTGCTCACCCTGCAGGTTCTCGGCCGGAAGGCCGGCTTCGGCCTGCTCAGGCTGGGAGAACGGCTGCTCGGTCTGGCCGTACTGCGGCTGCTCGCCGCTCTGGCCCTGGTCGCCGTTCTGGGCGCCCTGACCGCGACCGCGGCGGCGACGGCCATTGCTCTGGCCCTGCTCGCCGCTCTGGTTGTTCTGCTGGCCGCCGGCCTGCTGGCCGCCGTTCTGCTGGCCGCGGGCCTGCTCGCGGGAGGCGAGCGCGGACTCGAGGAGCGCATCCACATCGGGGATGAGCGACTCGACACCGGTGGAGCCGGAGTTGACGTGCGCGCCGGCGGCGACGCCGGAACCGGACACGGCAGTGCCGTCCGGGCTGCTGGCACGGCGCGAGCCACGGCGACGCGGCTGCTCGGTAGCGGCGGGCGCAGCGGCGACGGGCGCCTCGGCGGCCGGCGCAGTGGCGACGGGCGCGTCGGCGGCCGGCGCAGCGAACGCATCCGCCTGCGGCAGCACCGGGTCGCCCACGGTCGGCTCGACACGCTCGGCGCCGATCGGCTCGGCGATGAGCGGTTCGGTCAGCACCTGCGAGGCGGCGACGGCCGGCTCGATGGCCTCGGCGGCCCCGTCGGCGTCGGCCGGAGCGGACGCCGCACGTGCGGCGGCGATCGCCTCGACCAGCTCGCCCTTGCGGAGCCGGGTCGCGCCCTGGAGCCCGAGCCCGGCGGCGAGAGCCTGAAGCTCTGGCACCTTGAGCGCGGTCAGGTCGCTGGTGTCCACGCCCCCGGCGTGGAGTTCGACATCAGTCACGGAAGAGGATCCTTTCCCCCGGCGCGTCTACGCGCGCCGTCTGTGAAGCTTCGTCACATGAACTGCCGGTTACGCGCTGCGTTCTGATCCGCGCTACGTCGCCGCCCGGACATCCGGGACGGCAGGCAGGAGTGACGGCATGATTGCTAGGAGATCACCCGGAAGCTGGATTCGCTCGTGACGCGGGTTCTTCGCGGGTGCGTCTGCAGTTTACCACCTCGGCACCGACGCTCCCGACGCTAGGCCGCCGGTGTGTCCGAGACGGTCGCCTCCTGGGGCGTCACGGTGGCGCCCTTGAAGTCGACGGCGAGCATCAGGGGCTGCCAGCGCGTCTGCGCCGACTGCTCGACGAGCTTCGCCGCGGCCAGCCGCTGGCCCGGGTCGCTCCCGAGGACCAGGATCGACGGACCCGCCCCGGAGACCACAGCCGCGAAGCCGTTCTCCCGGAGCAGCGTGATCAGCCGGTCGGTCTCCGGCATGGCCGACGCCCGGTAGCTCTGGTGGAGCTTGTCCTCGGTGGCGGCGAGCAGCAGCTCGGGGCTCTGGATGAGAGCGGCGACGAGCAGTGCGGAGCGGGAGACGTTGAAGACGGCGTCCTCGTGGGGCACCGACTGCGGCTGGAGGCTGCGGGCGAGCGCCGTCGACATGACGTGCTCGGGGACCAGCACGAGCGGCGAGACGCCGCGGTGCACGATGAGCTTCTTGAAACGCGGACCGTCCGGGGTCACCCAGGCGATGGTGAGACCGCCGAACAGGGCGGGCGCGACGTTGTCGGGGTGGCCCTCCATGTCGTTCGCGAGCGCCAGCAGCTGCTGCGCGTCGAGGTCGACCACACCCTCCAGGAGGCCCTTGGCGGCCATGATGCCGGAGACGATGGCGGCGCCGGAGGAACCCATCCCCCGGCCGTGCGGGATGCTGTTGCGCGCCCGCAGCCGGAGGCCGGGCACCGGGATGCCGACAGCGTCGAAGGTGTGCGCGATCGCCCGGACGACGAGGTTGCTCTCGTCGGTCGGCACCTCGCCTTCGCCCACCCCGATGACCTCGACGGTCGCGCCGGGCTCGTCGCGGACCGCGACCTCGAGCTCGTCGTAGAGCGCGAGCGCGAGCCCGAGCGTGTCGAAGCCCGGCCCGAGGTTCGCGCTGGTCGCGGGAACCTTGACCGTGACCGCGCGGTCCCGGAGGTCGGGCGAGGTCACGCGGTCGCCTCCGACGTCGCTTCGGCGTTCGCCGACAGCCCGAGCACGTCGGCGATCGCGGTCGTGTCGACCGGGACGACGGTCGGCTGGACGTCGGAGCCGTCGGCCGTGCGGAGGGCCCACTGCGGGTCCTTGAGACCGTGGCCGGTGACGGTCAGGACGACGGTGGATCCCGCCGGGATGATGCCCGCATCCGACCGCTCGAGGAGACCGGCGACGCTGATCGCGGACGCGGGCTCGACGAAGATCCCGACCTCGGCGGAGAGGATGCGGTGCGCCTCCAGGATCTTGGCGTCGTCGATCGCGCCGAAGTACCCGTCGGAGTCGTCGCGCGCGTTGAGCGCGAGCTCCCACGACGCGGGGTTGCCGATCCGGATGGCGGTGGCGATCGTGTCCGGCTCCTTGACGGCGTGGCCGAGGACGATCGGCGCGCTGCCGGCGGCCTGGAAGCCGAACATGCGCGGCAGCTTCGTCGACTCGCCGCGCTGCAGCTCCTCGGTGTAGCCGCGGTGGTAGGCCGTGTAGTTGCCGGCGTTGCCGACGGGGACGATGTGGAAGTCGGGCGCGTCGCCCAGGGCCTCCACGACCTCGAAGGCCGCCGTCTTCTGGCCCTCGATGCGGTCGGGGTTGACCGAGTTCACCAGGTGCACCGGGTAGTTGGTGGCGAGCTCCCGGGCGATGTCGAGACAGTCGTCGAAGTTGCCCTGCACCTGCAGCAGCTGGGCGTTGTGCGCGATCGCCTGGCTGAGCTTGCCCATGGCGATCTTGCCCTCGGGCACCAGCACGACGGCCTGGATGCCCGCGTGCGTCGCATAGGCGGCGGCGGACGCCGAGGTGTTGCCGGTGGAGGCGCAGATGACGGCCTTCGCGCCGTGCTCGACGGCCTTGGAGATGGCCATGGTCATGCCGCGGTCCTTGAACGACCCCGTGGGGTTCATCCCCTCGAACTTCACCCAGACGTCGGCGCCCGTCCGCGCGGAGAGCGCAGGGGCCGGGATGAGCGGCGTGCCGCCCTCGCCCAGCGTGACGATCGGAGTGGCGTCGGAGATGTTCAGGCGGTCCGCGTACTCACGCAGGACGCCACGCCACTGACGACTGTAGGCCTTGGGCTGGGGCATTACGATCCTTCGACTCGGAGAACGGAAGAGATGGCGATCACGACGTCGCTCGCGGCGAGAGCCTCCACGGTGGCCGCCAGCGCGGCCTCCTCGGCTTCGTGGGTACCGATGACAAGGGTAGCGGTGGCCCTGCCACCGCCGTGAATCGGACTGCCCGCGGCTGCACCGGACGCGGCCGTGGCCGCACCGCCCGCGAGAGTCGGACCGGGGATGATGACCGGGCCGGTCTGGTTCGGGACGGACTGCTGCACGGTCTCGACGCTGACGCCGCCGTCGCTGAGGATGCGGGCCACGGCCGCGAGCACGCCGGGCTGGTCCTCCACCTGGGCGGTGATCTGGTAGCGGGTGACCACGCGGCCGACGTCGAGCACGGGGAGGCCGGCGTGGGTCGACTCGGCGACGCCCGGTCCGCCGACGACGTGCCGCCGGGCGGCGGAGACCACGTCGCCGAGGACGGCGGAGGCCGTCTCGACGCCGCCGGCGCCTGCGCCGTAGAACATCAGGTCGCCGGCGGAAGCCGCCTGGACGAAGACGGCGTTGTGCGCGCCGTGGACGGCCGCCAGCGGGTGCTCCCGGCTGATCAGCGCGGGGTACACGCGGGCGGAGACGCCCTCTTCGCCTGTCTCCGGGTCGGTCAGCCGCTCGCAGATGGCCAGGAGCTTGATGACCGCTCCGGCCTCGCGCGCCGCATCAACCTGGGCCTTCGTCACGCTCGTGATGCCCTCGCGGTAGACGCGCTCCAGCGGGACGACGGTGTGAAAGGCGAGGCTGGCGAGGATGGCCGCCTTCTGGGCCGCGTCGTACCCGCCGATGTCCGCGGTCGGATCCGCCTCGGCGTAGCCGCGGTCGGTGGCCGTGGCGAGGGCGTCCTGCAAGGTCTCGCCGTGCACATCCATCCGGTCCAGCACGAAGTTCGTGGTGCCGTTGACGATGCCGAGGATGCGGTTGACCCGGTCGCCGGCGAGGCTGTCGCGCAGCGGGCGGATGATCGGGATGGCGCCGGCGACAGCAGCCTCGTAGTAGAGCTGCGCGCCGACCTGCTCCGCGGCGTCGAAGAGCTCGGGGCCGTGCGTCGCCAGCAGGGCCTTGTTCGCGGTGATGACGTCCGCTCCGGAGTTCAGGGCCTCCAGCACGAAGCCGCGAGCGGGCTCGACGCCGCCCATCAGCTCCACGACGATGTCGGCCCCGAGGATGAGGGAGCTCGCGTCGGTCGTGAAGAGCTCGCGCGGCAGGTCGGCGTCGCGCGGCGCATCCACGTCACGGACGGCGATGCCGACGAGCTCCAGCCGGGCGCCGACGCGGGAGGCGAACTCGTCCCCCTGCTCGAGCAGGAGGCGGGCGACCTGCGAGCCGACGGAGCCGGCCCCGAGCAGGGCGACGCGGAGATTGCGGTACTCGATCATGCGTTGCTGCGCTCCTTCGACACGGATCCGGCGGTGGTCGCGTAGGCGGCGGGTGCGTACCCTGCGTCACGGGCGAGGAGGTCTTCGATGGTCTCGCCGCGGACGATGACCCGCGCCTCCCCGTCCCGCACGGCGATCACCGGCGGCCGGCCCACATGGTTGTAGTTGCTGGACAGGGACCAGCAGTAGGCGCCGGTCGCGGGCACCGCCAGCAGGTCGCCGGGAACGATGTCGCCGGGCAGGTACTCGGCGTCCACGACGATGTCGCCGCTCTCGCAGTGCTTCCCGGCGACGCGCACGAGCTCCGGGGCCGCTGCCGACACCCGGTTCGCGATCCGCGCCGAGTAGTCCGCCTCGTACAGCGCACGGCGGGCGTTGTCGCTCATCCCGCCGTCCACGCTCACGTAGCGCCGGACGGCGGTCTCGCCGTCGTCCTGGAAGATGACGGGGACGTCCTTGGTGGTGCCGACGGTGTACAGCGTCAGGCCGGCGGTCCCGATGATGGAGCGGCCGGGCTCGAAGGCGACGACCGGCGTGGGGATGTCGAGCTCCTCGCACCCCGTCTGGACCGTGACGGCGATACGGTGCGCCAGCTCGTCGATCGGCGCAGGGTCGTCGGCCCCGGTGTAGGCGATGCCGAATCCGCCGCCGAGGTTCAGCTCGGGCACGTCTCCCCCGGCCAGCAGCTCCTTGTGCACCGACAGGAGACGCGCCGCGGACTCGACGAAGCCGTCCGCGCCGAAGATCTGCGAGCCGATGTGGCAGTGCAGTCCGCGGAACTCCAGCGACCCGTGCGACCGGATCAGGGCGACCGCTTCGACCGCCCGGTCGAGGGCGATGCCGAACTTCTGATCCTCGTGCGCGGTCGCGAGGAAGGCGTGGGTGTGCGCGTGCACGCCGCTGTTCACCCGCAGGCGGACGCTCTGCCGGACGCCGTGGCGATCGGCGGCCTCTGCGACGCGGCTGATCTCCTGGAGGCTGTCGATGACGATCGCGCCGACGCCCGCGCCGACCGCCTGGTCGATCTCGGCGAGCGACTTGTTGTTGCCGTGGAAGCCCAGCCGCTCGGGGTCGACGCCCGCGGCGAGAGCGACAGCCAGTTCGCCGCCGGTGCAGACGTCGATGTTCAACCCGGCCTCATCCATCCACCGCGCGACCTCGATACTCAGGAACGCCTTGCCCGCGTAGTAGACCTTCGCTGCGGACCCCACCTCGGCGAAGGCCCGGTCGAACGCCCGGCGCACCTCGGCGGCGCGGGCGCGGGCGTCGGCCTCGTCCACCACGTACAGCGGCGTCCCGAACCGCTCCGCCAACTCACCGACGGCCGCACCGCCGACGACGAGTTCACCGTCGACGCGGGCGGTCGTGCGGGACCAGAGCCCGGGGACGAGAGCGTTCGCGTCCTCCGGGACATGAAGCCACGGAGGGGCGAGCGGGTTGGGTGCGGCATCGGAACGGGCCATAGGGAACCTCACGGGTGGTGACGAGTGGGGGTCTCACAGGCGAGCGGACCCGGATTGGTCCCTGAAGCCGGATGGAGATGACACGAGAAGTCTATCGGGGCCTCGTGCAGCCCCCCTGCGTGTTACGAACAGCTCCCCTTGCTGTTCAGGAAGCGCTGGTCGAGGACGAAGCCGCTCGCGGTGAGCTGCACGGTCGCCTCGGTCGGCGTCACGGCGATGTTCTCGACCTGGACGCCGTTCGGGAGGTATTGGGCGGCACAGACCGGGAACGGGCCGCGCGCGGTGAGCGCCTCCAGCAGCCGGCGGAGGTCCACGCTGCCTCCCCCGGTCTTCAGCGACGCATTGTCCGGCTGCAGCAGCACCTGCTTGCCCGCCGCCTTCGGCGTCGCGGTGATCGTGTACCCGACCGGGAGGCCGAGCAGATCGATCTTGCCGTCGTAGCCGATGGTGCCGGGCCCCAGGGTGATGTCCCCCGTCGCCCCGGGGATCTTCACGAGGGTGTTGAGGGCGGCCGGGCCGATGGACAGCGTGCCTGTCGCATCCGCGATGGGCTTGGAGAAGTCGGTGGGGACTCCGGTGGCGACGATGGTCGCGTTCAGCGGCGCCCCTTGCACGACCAGCCGGGGCGCATCCAGCTCGACGCGTTCGAAGCTCCCGGAGAGGTACTGCTGCAGCACCGAGAACCCGCCGATATGGGTGGAGACCTGGCCGCTCACCCCCGCAGGCAGGTTCTTCTCGATCTCGGCCGAGACGCGCTGCTCCGCATAGGCGCGGGCGACGCTGTCGACCACGACCAGCAGGACCACGACCGCGACCACCGGGATGCCTACGGTGAGCAGCAGTCGCTGCCAGCGAGGCCGCCTGCGCCGGGCGGGCGCGGGCGTCTCCGGTTCGGTCGACAGCTTCGTGGTGTCGTCGCTCATCCGGTCGTCCCTCCGTTCGGTCGTGGTGCGTTCGGGCGGCTACATGCGGTCCGGCGCGGACACCCCCACGAGGCCCAGTCCGTTGCGGATGACCTGCCCGGTCGCGTCGTTCAGCCAGAGGCGCGTGCGGTGCAGATCGGTCACGGGCTCCTCGCCGTGCGGGAGCACGCGCGTCGAACCGTCCCTCACTGCGTACCACGCGTGGTACAGGCCCGCCAGCTCTTCGATGTAGCGCGCGACGCGATGCGGCTCCCGGAGTTCGGCCGCGAGGGCCACCACCCGCGGGAACTCCTGCAGACCGCCCAGCAGCGCCGACTCGGTCTCATGCGTCAGCAGTTCCGGGGCGAACGCGCTGTGGTCGACTCCCGACTTCTCGGCGTTCGCCGCGACCGACCGCGTCCGCGCGTGAGCGTACTGCACGTAGTACACGGGGTTGTCATTGCTGCGCTTGGTCAGCAGGTCGAGGTCGATGTCGAGCTGCGAGTCGGTCGAGGAGCGCACCAGGGCATACCGCGCCGCATCGACGCCCACCGCATCCACCAGGTCGTCGAGCGTCACGATCGTTCCGGCACGCTTGGACATGCGGACCGGCTCGCCGTCCTTCAGCAGGTTGACCATCTGGCCGATGAGGATCTGGAGGTTGACGTTCGGCACATCCCCGAACGCCTCGACCATCGCCATCATGCGGCCGATGTAGCCGTGGTGGTCGGCGCCGAGCATGATGATGTTCTGCTCGAAGCCCCGCTCGCGCTTGTCGAGGTAGTAGCCCAGGTCGCCGGAGATGTACGCGGGCTCGCCGTTCGACCGGATCACGACGCGGTCGCGGTCGTCGCCGAATGCCGTGGTGCGCAGCCAGATCGCGCCGTCGGCCTCGAAGATGTGGCCCTGCTCCTGGAGGCGCGCGATGGCGCGCTCCACCGCTCCGGACTCGTGCAGCGAATCCTCATGGAAGTACACGTCGAAGTCGACGCCGAAGGCATGGAGACGGGCCTTGATCTCCGCGAACATCAGCTGGGTGCCGATCGAGCGGAACACCTCCTGCTGCTGCTCGCGCGGAAGGGCCGCGAGGTCGCCGCCGGTCTCGTCGGCCGCGTAGGCGGCTGTGACGCGCTCGGCGATCTCGCCGATGTACGCCCCGCCGTAGCCGTCCTCCGGTGTCGGCTCGCCGAGGTATGCGGCCAGCAGACTGCGGGCGAACCGATCGATCTGCGAGCCGTGGTCGTTGAAGTAGTACTCGCGCGTGACGTCCGCGCCTTCGGCCTGGAGGATGCGCGCCAGGCTGTCGCCGACGGCCGCCCAGCGGGCTCCGCCGATGTGGACCGGGCCGGTGGGGTTGGCGGACACGAACTCCAGATTCACCCGGAGGCCGTCGTAGGTGTGACCGCGACCGTAGGCGTCGCCCGCGTCGACGATCGTCTTGGCCAGGAGTCCTGCGGCGGCCGCATCCAGCCGGAAGTTGATGAAGCCGGGGCCGGCCACCTCGGCGGAGGCGACGCCGTCGATGCCGGCCGCAGCGGTGGCGATCTCACCCGCGAGGTCGCGGGGGTTCGCACCGACCTTCTTGGCCAGGCGCATCGCCACATTGGACGCCCAGTCGCCGTGGTCGCGGTTCTTGGGCCGCTCCAGCGGCATATCGTCCGTGGTCAGGGACAGCTCGGGGACGTCGGCGCCGGCCTCGCGTCGCCGCTCGACCACCGTCGTCACGATGTCGAGGAGAGCGGCGGAGAGGTCAGCGGGAGTCATGAGGAACGATTCTACCGGGATGCCCGGGGCCGCTCCCGCGGTCCCCACCGGCCGAATTGATAGGGTCAACCCGACGCGTGCCCGGACGCCGCGCGCCGAGCAGAAAGACGAGACGAATGCCCTCCACTTCCCGCCGCTTCGCCCTTCTCGCCGCGACCGCCGCCGCAGGCCTGATCGTCGCCGCCCTCGCCGGCTGCTCGCCGACGCCCACGTCGTCGGCCTCCTCCGACGGACCCGCCGCGGCGAGCGACTCACCGTCGGCCGGCCCGACGCCCACGCCGACCCCGACCGACCCGCCGACCCCCGTGGGGCTCACCTGCGACCAGGTGCTGACCGCCGACCAGCTCTACGCGTTCAACCCGAACTACGGAGTCGACCCGGGCTACGCACCGAAGGACGGGACGCTCGAGAAGAAGATCGCCGACTGGCAGGGGGTGTCCTGCGCCTGGAAGAACCAGACCAGCGGACAGGTGGTGCAGATCGCTGTCGCGAAGCCGCCGGCCAGCCAGCTGGAGGGCCTGAAGAACGCGGCGATCACGGCCTCCAAGCCTGTACCGACGTACGGCGTCCCCCCGCAGGTGGAAGGCTACTTCGAGCCCGGCACCTCGGGCCAGGTTCAGATCTTCCGCGGCAGCTACTGGGTGGTCGCGGAGTCCGGCGCCTTCTTCGAACCGGGCGATGCCGCACCGTTGATGCAGAGCGTGCTGGGCAACATTCCCGCGACCTGATGGACGGCCGCCCGGATTCACGGCCGCGGCGGAGGGGATGCTAGCCTGGTGAGCACCCTGGCCCCCATAGCTCAGGGGATAGAGCGTCTGCCTCCGGAGCAGAAGGCCGTAGGTTCAAATCCTACTGGGGGCACCATCCATGGACTGTTCGTATTTCGACGCCGGCGTGTGCCGCTCGTGCACGCTGATGGGTGTCCCCTACTCCGAGCAGCTGATGGGCAAGGACCGCCTCGCCCGTGAGCTGCTGGCACCGTTCGGCGATGCGGTCTGGCTGCCGCCGGTGGCCAGCGCCGAGGCGGGATACCGGAACAAGGCGAAGATGGTCGTCGGGGGGTCCCTCGAGGCTCCGACGATCGGGATCCTCGATGAGGCGGGGCGTGGCGTGGATCTGCGCGAGTGCGGCATCTGCTCCCCGGGGATCCGGGCTGCTCTGCCTGTCCTCGCCCGCTTCGTCCGCCGGCAGCGGCTGGAACCGTATCAGGTGCCGGAACGCCGCGGCGAGCTCAAATACGTCCTCGTGACCGAGTCGCCGGACGGGGAGCTGATGGTGCGATTCGTCGTGCGCTCCGAGCGCACCGTGGCACTCGTGCGCGATGGGTTGCCGTGGCTGCTCGCCGAACTGCCGGACGCGCGCGTCGTCACCGTCAACATCCAGCCGGAGCACAAGGCCGTGGTCGAGGGCGAGACGGATGTGGTGCTCACTCGCGAGTCCGCGCTGCCCATGCGGCTCGGAGCCGTGTCGCTGCGCCTGCGGCCGCAGAGCTTCTTCCAGACGAACACGGCCGTCGCGACGGCGCTCTACGAACAGGTGACGTCGTGGGTGGACGAGCTCGCGCCTGCCTCGGTGTGGGATCTGTACTGCGGAGTCGGCGGGTTCGCGCTGCACGTCGCGGCGCCCGGTCGACGGGTGGTGGGCGTGGAGACCAGCCGGGAGGCGGTCCGCAGCGCCCGCGCGAGTGCGGCGGCAGCGGGGCTGCCGCAGGTCGCTTTCCGCGCCGGGGACGCGACGGCGTTCGCCCTCGGCGCTGCGGCCGCACCCGAACTGGTGATCGTGAACCCGCCCCGGCGGGGCATCGGCGCGGACCTGTCACAGTGGCTGGAGGGCTCGGGCGTCCCGGGCGTCGTGTACTCCAGCTGCAACCCGAAGAGCCTCGCCCACGACCTGGCCCGGATGCCGTCCTACCGCATCCGGACCGGCCGTGTGCTCGACATGTTCCCGCAGACCGGCCACCTGGAGGTGGCCGTCCTGCTGGAGCGGGCGGCCGCCTGAGCCCTCAGCTCGCGGCGTCTCGGGCGGCTCAGCCGTCAGACCGCGACGGCTCGGCCTGTCAGCTTGTGGCGGCCTCCCGCTTGGGAAGCTTCCAGCCCGGGCGCACGAAGTGGCAGGTGTAGCCCCACGGGATGCGCTCCAGGTAGTCCTGGTGCTCCGCCTCCGCCTCCCAGAACGGTCCGGCCGCCGTCACCACGGTGACGACCTTGCCCGGCCAGAGGCCCGACGCATCAACGTCGGCGATGGTGTCCTCGGCGATCCGGCGCTGCTCGTCGTCCACGAAGAAGATCGCGGAGCGATAGCTGGTGCCGACGTCGTTGCCCTGACGGTTCTTCGTCGACGGGTCGTGGATCTGGAAGAAGAACTCGAGCAGGTCGCGGTAGCTGGTGCGCTCCGGGTCGAACTCGATCTCGATCGCCTCGGCGTGGCTGCCGTGGTTGCGGTAGGTGGCGTTGGGGACGTCGCCGCCGGTGTAGCCCACGCGCGTGCCGACCACGCCCGGGAGCTTGCGGATGAGGTCCTGCATTCCCCAGAAACAGCCTCCGGCGAGGATGGCCTTCTGCGTCATTGTGATGCTCCTTACTTCTCGAAGATGTGGGTGTACTGGCTGTATCCGGCCGCATCCAGCTCGGCGAGCGGGACGAAGCGGAGAGCGGCCGAGTTGATGCAGTAGCGCAGCCCTCCGGCCTCGGCGGGACCGTCGTCGAAGAGGTGGCCCAGGTGACTGTCACCGTGGGCGGATCGCACCTCGGTGCGCACCATTCCGTAGGCCCGGTCGACCTTCTCGACGATATTGCCCGGCTCGACCGGAACGGTGAAGCTCGGCCATCCCGAGCGGCTGTCGTACTTGTTCACGGACGCGAAGAGCGGCTCCCCCGACACGACGTCGACGTAGAGGCCCTCCTCATGGTTGTTCCAGTACTCGTTGCGGAACGCCGGCTCGGTCGCGGCCTCCTGTGTCACCTCGTACTGACGCGGGGTCAGGCGGGAGACGGCCTCCGGGTCCTTGCGGTAGTCCTGTGTCACGATTCCTCCTCGTGCGGCGCGCTGGCTGCGACGCCGTCAGTAGGTGGAACACGCGAGGGCACCGGCTTGGTCCCGCGCTCCCTGTGAGTTCACCGAGTGCGCGAGGATGGCATCCATCGCCCGGAGGACAGTCGGCCAGTTCCTGCGCACCTGAGCGGCCGAGACCCGCATGCGCGCCAGGCCACGGGAGCCCAGCCCGGCATCCCTCTGTCGGTCGCGGTCGAACGCCTGGCGATCGCTGTGGAATTCGAATCCATCGACCTCGAGATACAGCACGCCGTCGACTCGCAGGTCGACCCGCCCCACGCCGTCGACGTGCACCTGCTGCTCCACGAGGTGCCCACGGCGCTGGAGCCGCTGACGCACGATCGACTCGACACCGGAATCGGAGCCCGGGCGAGCGAGCAGCGCTCTCGCGCGAACGTTGGCCGGTGTTCCGGCTAGCACGTCCTGCAAGGCCAGAGGATTCGTCAGGCCGGTCGAGATTGCGGTATCGAATACCGCGACGGCCGTCTCCTCATCGGCGCATCGCCCCACCGAGCGGAGGCAGTCCGCAAGACTGACCCTCCAGAGTTCCTCGTGCGATTCGGTCGGCAGCCAGTGCCGGACGCAGCCACCCCGGGGTCCCGCCCGGGTGTTCGGAGCGAGCTGAAGGTGCAACCGCGTGTCGTCGCCTCCCCACAGACCATACGTGCGCGCCGCGGTCACGCACGAGAGCCGTCCGCGTCCGACGACAGCGGTGAGCGCATCGCGCGAGGCGGTGGGCAGCGCATAGACCCCCTTGCGGATCCGGCGCAGCTCACCGGTTCGGACCGCCGCCGACAACTGTTCGGACGAAGCTCCGGCGGCGCGGAGCTGATGGGCGGTGGCGATCCCGCCCAGGCGGGTCAACGTGTGCTGGTCGATCATGTGCCCAGTCTCCAGGCGCCGGCGGGATCGTCGGCGGGCCGGCCGCCGATCTGTGGAGAACCCGCAAGAGGCGGGTGGTGTGCAACGAAGGACGAATGGCTTCGAATCTCCTTCGATTGGCAGTGGTTAAGGAGATTCGGCCGCGAGACGGTCGAATCTCCTTCGCAAGCGGGAAGGAACGGCAGGGACGGGAGCGGGAGGAACGGAACGGGACGGGAGAACGGAGCGGATGGGATGATGGGGCACCTCGCGTGCCGCGCCCCGCGGGGTTAGCCTGGCCATTCGGCGGAACCTCCCGGCACCGGCGACGGGCAGGTGCACGACGGGGACGCGTAAAGGAGCGGGGCATGGCAGCGACACGGACACTCTTCATCGGTGGGACGGGCGTGATCAGCTCGGCGTGCGTCGCCGAGGCGGTCGATCGCGGACACGAGGTCACGGTGGTCAACCGCGGCGCCAGCTCCACCCGGCCGCTGCCCGACGGCGTGGAGGTGCTGCACGCCGACATCCGCGACCCGGAGAGCGTGCACCGCGTCCTCGGCGAGCGCAGCTTCGACGTGGCGGCGGAGTTCCTCGCTTTCACCCCCGAGCACATCCGGACGGACTTCGACCTGTTCGAGGGACGCGTCGGCCAGTTCGTCTTCATCAGCTCGGCGTCGGCGTACCAGAAGCCGCCGTCGCGCGTCCCGGTCACCGAGTCCACGGCGCTCCGGAACCCCTTCTGGCAGTACTCACGGGACAAGATCGCGTGCGAGGACCTCCTGGTCGAGGCGTACCGCGACCGCGGCTTCCCGGCGACGATCGTCCGCCCCTCGCACACGTACGACCGCACGCTGATCCCGACGACGGGCAGCTGGACCGACCTGGAGCGGATGCGGCGCGGCGCCCCGGTCGTCGTCCACGGCGACGGGACGAGCCGCTGGACGATCACCCACAACACCGACTTCGCCGTCGCCTTCGTCGGCCTGCTCGGCCGGCCGGAGGCGGTGGGCGACGCCTTCCACATCACCGGCGACGAGGCACCGACCTGGGACGAGATCTACCGCTACCTCGCGGAGGCGCTCGGGGTGGAGGCGGACCTCGTGCACGTGGCCAGCGAATCCATCGCCGCCGTGATTCCGGAGGTGGGGCCGGGTCTCCTCGGCGACAAGGCCCACTCGATGCACTTCGACAACCGGAAGGTGAAAGCGCTCGTGCCCGAGTTCAGCCCTCGGATCCCGTTCGCGCGCGGCGCGGGCGAGATCGTGGAGTGGTACCTGGCCGACCCGGAGCGTCAGCGGGCCGACCCGGACCTGGATGCGGCCTTCGACCGCCTCGTGGAGCACGCCCGCGCGTTCGGATGATCGGCGCGAACCGTGCCGATCAGTAGCCGACCCCCGAGGACGGCGTGGATGAGGACGACGGCGTGATCTCCGCGCCGTCGGGCCCCGGATGGTCCACCTCGAGCAGAAGAAATTCGGTCGTGCGCGAGAGCCGCCGCGGTGGTTCAATGGCGGCACGAACCACGAGCACACCTTCGAACGAGCGCGGATGGTCGAGGAGCAGCTCGTCAGCCGCGGGATCGAGGATCAGCGGGTCCTCGATGCGATGAGACGCGTGCCGCGGCACCTGTTCGTCGACGAGCGGGCGGCGCCGTATGCGTACGAGGACCATCCGATGCCTATCGGGAACGGCCAGACCATCTCGCAGCCGTACATCGTCGCCCTGACGCTGGAGGCCGCGCACATCGGTCCCGAGGACGCAGTGCTGGACGTCGGGACCGGCTCCGGCTACGCGGCCGCCGTCGCCGCGGAGCTCGCCCATCGGGTGGTGAGCATCGAGCGGCATCCCGACCTCGCGGTGGAGGCCGCGGCGACGCTCGAAGCGCTCGGGTACCGTGTCGAGGTCGTGACCGGAGACGGGACGCTCGGCTGGCCGCCGGGCGCGCCGTACGACGCGATCGTCGCCGCGGCCACCGGACCGTCCGTCCCGCGTCCCTGGGCGGAGCAGCTCGCGCTGGGCGGCCGCATCGTGATGCCTGTCGGCCGGCCGGGAGGAGCGCAGCACCTCGCTCTGTTCACCCGCGGAGACGACGGGATGCTGACGAAGACGGACCTGGGAGCCGTTGCCTTCGTGCCGCTGCTGGGCGACCACGGATGGCCGGTGCAGGACTGACCGCAGCCGTCAGGGACTGAGCGCCTCAGGCCGCGACGACGGACCGGGAGGCGAGCTCCGCATCCAGAATGCCGGACCGCAGGACACCAAGAAGCGCCGTGAGCTGGCCGGCCGGCGCCTGCACGTCCTCCGGGTGCCACTGCACCGCGAGCAACGGGGCGTCCTGGTGCTCGATCGCTTCGACGTGGCCGTCGTGCGACCGGGCGGTGACGGCGAGGCCGGCGCCGAGCCGGTCGACCGCCTGGTGGTGTGCGCTGCGGACCTCCACGGGGCGCGCGCCGAGCAGTTCCGCGACGCGGGAATCCGCCTCCGGCTGGACGGTGTGGGTGGTGAGCACCTGCGGGATGGGCACACCGCGGTTGACGTGGCCGCACTGGTCGCCGAGGTCCTGCACGAGCGTCCCGCCGAGGGCCACGTTCACGATCTGCAGGCCGCGGCAGATGCCGAGCAGCGGTGTCCGGCGTGCCACGGCGGAGCGGACGAGCGCGATCTGGGCGGCGTCCGCGATCGGAAGGTGCCGGGACTCGTTGGCGTAGCCGGTCTCCGCGTCGTAGAAGCGGGGGTGGATGTCCTCCCCGCCCACGATCACAATGGCGTCCGCCTGCCCGGTGCCGGAGAGCAGAGCAGCGGTTCCGCGGTCGGCGGCGAGCCGGATCACGCTCCAGCCGTGGGATCGCGCCTCGGCGATGACATTGCCGACGAGCAACTGCACGTACTCGTGATAGGCGGGGTCGTGCGGGCGGAAGCGCGTCGCCTCGACGACGGCCAGGACAGGCTGCTGCGACATGCGCTCCTCCTCTCGACCGGACGCCTCCATCCCAGCAGCCGGCCCCGCCGAGCGCACACGCAGCTGTAACAGGCGGAAACAGTGACAGCACACAGTCGCCGGAAATAGACTCGGCGCGGTACAACCCAGGCCCGAGAGCCGGACCCGAGAACGCGAGGGGTGGATGCGCTTGCCAGGTCTACGTCTGCTGACCGGGGCCCTGCTGGCGCTCGGGCTCGCGGCGGGACCGCTCGCGGCAGGACCGGGGGCGACCGTCGCCGCGCAGGATCCCGTCGACTTCGGGGCGGGCCACGTCGTCGACGACGCCCATGTGCTGAGCCAGGGGGACGTAGCGGCCATCACGGCGGCCGCCGAGCAGCTGTACGCCCAGCATCATGTCGACCTGTTCGTCGTCTACGTCGATTCCTTCACCGCTCCGACCGAGGCGGCGGACTGGGCCAATGAGACCGCCGCCCGCAACGGGCTCGGCCAGCGCGAATACCTGCTCGCGGTGTCCACCACGGGACGTACGTACTACCTCTCCGGCGACGACGCCGGCCCGGTGAGCCCGGAACAGCTCGACGGCATCGAGCAGAACAACGTCGAGCCGAAGCTTCATGCCGGCGACTGGGCGGGAGCGGGGGTTGCGGCCGCGGCCGGCCTCGGCGACGCCCTGGGCGGCTCCGGCGGAGGTGCGACCGTCTTCTGGGTGTTCCTGACCGGCGTCATCGTGGTCGGTCTCCTCGTCTTCCTGCTGGTGCGCACGCGCCGTTCGCGGAGGAAGCAGGCCGCCGCGGGGCCGGCGACCCCGCAGAGCGAGCTGCACACCATCCCGCTCGCCGACCTGGAGCGACGAGCCGGTTCGGCGCTCGTGCAGACGGACGACGCGATCCGCACCAGCGAACAGGAGCTCGCGTACGCCACCGCCGAGTACGGTGGCCCGGCCGTCGTGCCGTTCCAGGCGGCGCTCGATGCGGCCAAGGGACAGCTGCGCGAGGCTTTCGCGCTGAAGCAGCGGCTGGATGATGCTGAGCCCGATACGGACGAGCAGCGGCGCGAGTGGAACATCCACATCGTCCAGCTGTGCGGCGCGGCCAACCAGGCACTCGACGCGCAAGCCGACGCCTTCGACGAGTTGCGCGCGCTGGAGAAGCGCATCCCGGAGGCGACGGCCGAGCTGACGAGCCGCGTGTCGGCGCTCCGGCAGCGCCTGACGACCGCCCGGTCCACGCTCGACGGGCTCGCCCGGCGCTACGCGGACGCCGCGCTCGCCACGGTGCACGACAACATCGACCAGGCGAGTCAGCGGCTCGACTTCGCCGAGACGGCACTGGCCGGCGCGACGCAGCAGGCGGCGGGGAACGCGGGCGCGGCCGCGGTCGGCGTGCGCGCCGCCGAGGAGTCCGCCGATCAGGCCGGTCTGCTGCTCGACGCCGTGGACCGGCTCGGCACCGACCTGGATGCCGCGCAGCAATCGCTCGACCGCACGATCGCGGAGCTGCGCGGCGATCTGGCGGAGGCACGCGCGCTCGCCGCCTCCAGCGATCCGGGCGGCACGATCGCGGCCACCGCGGCGGGCACGGAGCAGACCGTGACGGACGTCCAGTCAGCGCTTGCTGCCGGCCGGGTGGACCCGCTGGAGCTCGCCCGGCGGCTCGACGCCGCCAACCGGTCGATCGACTCCGTGCTGCAGGGCGTCCGCGACGCCCGGGCGCAGGCGCAGCGCGCCCAGTCGGCGCTGCAGCAGACGCTTCTGACGGCGCGTGCCCGGGTGTCCGCCTGCGAGGACTTCCTCACCGCCCGGCGCGGAGCGGTAGGACCTGCGGCCCGCACCCGGCTCGCCGAGGCGTCGCGCCTCGTCGCGCAGGCGGAGCAGACGGCCGCGACGGATGCGGTGACCGCGCTCGCACAGGCCCAGCGCGCCGCGCAGCTCGCGGACGAGGCCACGCAGCTGGCACAGCAGGACGTCGGCGGGTTCCAGCCCGGAATGGGCGGCGGCCTGGGCGGCGTCTTCGGCGGAGGGACGGTCGGTCCCGGTGGAGGGGGCGGCGCGGTCGGCGCCATCCTCGGCGGCATCCTGATCGACTCCGTGCTCGGCGGTGGCCTCGGCGGCGGCTGGGGCGGCGGCGGGAACTGGGGCGGCGGAGGCGGCGGCTGGGGCGGCGGCGGGTTCAGCGCCGGAAGCTTCGGCGGAGGCGGCACGCGGAGCCGGCGCGGCGGCGGACGGTTCTGAACGACCTGGCGTAACACGGATGATCGCCCTCGGGGCGGAAGCGAAAGGAAGACCACATGGCGAAGCAGTCCATCTTCGGACGGATCTCGCAGCTCTTGCGGGCTAACGTCAACTCCCTCCTCGATCAGGCGGAGGACCCGGGGAAGATGCTGGACCAGCTGGTCCGCGACTTCACGAACAGCATCGCGGACGCCGAGAGCGCGATCGCGGAGACCATCGGCAACCTGCGCATGCTCGAGGACGACCACCGCGAAGACGTGGACGCCGCGGGCGAGTGGGGCGACAAGGCGCTCGCCGCGAGCCGCCAGGCAGACCAGTATCGCGCCGCCGGCGACACGGCGAACGCGGACAGGTTCGACAATCTCGCCAAGGTGGCGCTGCAGCGGCAGATCTCGGCGGAGAACGAAGCGAAGGCCGCCGAGCCGCAGATCGCCGCGCAGACCGAAGTCGTCGAGAAGCTGAAGACCGGCCTGAACCAGATGAAGGAGAAGCTGGAGCAGCTGAAGAGCAAGCGCGCCGAGCTGGTCGCGCGAGCCGCGAGCGCCCGGGCGCAGTCGCAGGTGATGGATGCGGTCAAGAGCATCGACATCATGGATCCGACCAGTGAGGTCTCCCGCTTCGAGGAGAAGATCCGCCGCGAGGAGGCCCGCGTGCGCGGCGCGCAGGAGCTCGCCTCCTCCAGCCTCGACGCCCAGTTCGAGCAGCTGGACGACCTGGGCGAGCTGACCGAGGTGGATGCGCGGCTCGCGGC
Source organism: Leifsonia sp. (assembly GCA_051962155.1). GTDB lineage: Bacteria > Actinomycetota > Actinomycetes > Actinomycetales > Microbacteriaceae > Leifsonia. The sequence continues at coordinate 19,454 of JBQCCO010000085.1, forward strand.
ACTGAAGGCCGGCACGTCGGGCGCTGAGGCGTGAGCCCCGCATCCTTCCTCGTCGTCCCGCAGTGGCAGGGCTCGGGGTCCTCGCGTGCGATGCGCCTCATCGACGGCGCGGACGCCATCCGCGGCGACCTGCCGCCCGCCCGCACGCATGTGGTCCCGGTGCCGGCGACGGCGGGCGAGTCCCTCGGCACGGGCGTGAACCGCTTCTCGTCGCTGGCCGCCGTGCGCGAGGCGACGGCGGCCGAGCTGGGGCTGCTGGAGGCTCCCGTGATCACGATCGGCGGCGATTGCGGTGCGGAGCTGGGGGCGGTGCAGCATGCGCTGGGAGCGCATCCCGCCGGCTCGGTCGCCGTGGTGTGGTTCGATGCGCACGGCGACCTCAACGACGTCGCCTCCTCCCCCTCCGGAGCGTTCCACGGGATGGTGCTCCGCGCGCTCCTCGGCGAGGGGCCGGACGGTCTGGCCTCGGCCGGGGCGAACATGCTGGAGCCGCTGCAGCTCATCCTCGCCGGCACGCGGGCGCTGGACGACGGCGAATCCGCCTTCGTGGAGGAGCACGCGATCCGCGTCCTCTCCCCCGACGAGCTGGACGACCCGGACGCCCTGGTGGAGGCGGTGGCCGCCACGGGCGCGACGGCGGTGTACGTGCACATCGACCTCGATGTGCTCGATCCGTCCTCGATCGACGGGATCGGCTACCCGGAGCCGTTCGGCGTGCAGCCGGAGCGGCTGACCGAGGCGGTCCGGGCACTCCGCCGCCGGTTCGACCTGGCCGGAGCCGGCCTGATGGAGTTCGCCCCCGAATCCCCGGACGCTGCCGGACGCGACCTCCCGGTCATCCTGCGCATCCTCGGGGCCCTCGCCGGGCCGACCGCCTCGCCGGCAGCGGCCACGCCGCCCGAGGGCCCTGCGGCAGGGCAGTAGCGTGGAGGCCATGAGCGAGCCGAAGATCATCACGGAGCGGCGGGGTCACATCCTGCTCATCGGGCTGAATCGCCCGGAGAAGCGCAACGCCGCCGACTTCGACCTGCTGACCCGGCTGGCGGACGCCTACGGGGAGCTGGAGCGCGATCCCGAGCTCCGGGTCGGGCTGGTGCACGGGGTGGGCGACCACTTCACGGCCGGCCTCGACCTCGCCGACCTCGGCCCGCGCATCGGAGCCGACGGGCTGTCGTTCGTCGGCCCGGACGGCATCGACCCCTGGCAGGTGTCGGGCACCCCCTTGACGAAGCCGGTCGTGATCGCCGTCCAGGGCACCTGTCTCACGCTCGGTGTGGAGCTCATCCTGGCCTCCGACATCGCGGTCGCCGCGCGCGGCACCCGATTCGGGCAGATCGAGGTCACCCGCGGCATCCTGCCGTTCGGCGGCGCCACGCTGCGCTTCCCGCGGGCGGTGGGGTGGGGCAACGCGATGCGACACATCCTCACCGGCGACCTCTTCGACGCCGCGGAGGCGCATCGCATCGGCCTCGTGCAGGAGGTCGTCGACGACGGGACGCAGTTCGATCGCGCCCTCGAAGTGGCGGAGCGGATCGCCGCACAGGCGCCGCTCGCGGTGCAGGCCGCCCTCGCGAACGCGAAGCGCGCGGTGCGCGCCGGCGACGCGGCGGCCGAGGCCGAGCTGCAGCCCGCCCTGGTGCGGCTGGCCGCGAGCGAGGACGCGCGCATCGGGATGGAGGCTTTCCTCACGCGCACCGAGGCGCAGTTCGTGGGGCGGTGACCTCCCGGTCCTCGCGGACCCCGGATCCCGGAGGGGCCACCGGGCGACAGGCCGCACGGGGACGGCACGACACGGCGGACAGGACGAGAATCGCGGCGGGGTCCGCGGGAGAGCAGGGAGTGGGCATGACGGACACCAGGGACTACGACGTCATCGTGATGGGCGCGGGCGCAGTGGGCGAGAACGTCGCGGACCGCGCCGCGCAGGGCGGGATGAAGACGGTCATCGTCGAGTCGGAGCTCGTCGGCGGGGAGTGCTCGTACTGGGCCTGCATGCCGTCCAAGACGCTGCTGCGCAGTGGAGCGCTGCTGCGGGCGGCGCGGAAGGTCGGGGGCACGCGGGAGGCGATCACCGGCGACTTGGATGTGGCGGCGGTGCTCAAGCGGCGCGACGAGATGACGAGCAACTGGAACGACAGCGGGCAGGTCGAGTGGCTCGAGGGCGCCGGCGTCGACCTCGTCCGCGGCTGGGGCGTCATCACGGCGCCCCGCGAGGTGACCGTCACCGCGGAGGACGGTACGGTCACGGTGCTGCGCGCGAAGCACGCCGTCGCGGTGTCGACCGGCTCCGCCTCGCTGCTCCCCGACATCCCGGGCCTGCGTGAGAGCGAGCCGTGGTCCAGCCGCGAGGCGACGAGTGTGCAGCGCGTCCCCCTGTCGCTGGCGATCCTCGGCGGCGGCGTCGTGGCCACCGAGATGGCGACGGCCTACGCCGGGTTCGGCACCGAGGTGCATCTCATCGCGCGCAGCGGTCTGCTGGCCGGAGACGAGCCGTTCGCCGGAGAGCTGGTGGCCGAGTCCCTCACGAAGCTGGGCGTCACCCTCCACCTCGACACCGAGACCCGCCGTGTGGAGCGCACGGACGACGAGGGCTTCCGGCTGGAGCTGAGCGACGACACGGTGCTCGAGACCGACGAGTTCCTCGTGGCGACGGGCCGCGTCCC
>JBQCCO010000086.1:0-7580 GCA_051962155.1 Leifsonia sp.
CGGCCGGAGCCGGTCACGCCGGCGTTCACCGCCGGCGGCATCGAGGTGCGCACCACGGGCGCGTTCCACGGCGAGGCGAACACGCAGGAGGCCGCAGTGGATGCGCTCCTCGCGCAGCTCGGACCCGACGGCTACGTCGCAGTCCAGGCGTACGTGAACCGCAACGCGCTCCCCCAGCTCGCGGGCATCCGCGACCTGCTGGCGGCCAAGGCGAACCGTCCGGTCACCTTCGGCTGGGGACCCCGCTTCCTCCACTCCACGGGCCAGTTCCACAAGGGCGGTCCCGCGGTCGGCGTGTTCCTGCAGATCACGGCCACTCCGTCCGAGGACCTCGAGATCCCCGGGCGCCCCTTCACCTTCGGGCAGCTCATCCAGGCCCAGGCCGCCGGCGACGCCAGCGTCCTCGGCGAGCACGGCCGCCCGGTGCTGACCCTGACCCTCACGAACCCCGAGGCGGACGTCGTCTCGCTGTTCGAGGCCGTCAACTGAGCGCGTTGACCATGTCGACCGAGCAGCTGATCAAGGAGACGACCCGCTTGTCACCGGTGGAGATCACCCCGGAGTTCAACCCGTTGCGGTTGCCCTCCGACCGACGCCTCAACCGCATCGCGGGGCCGAGCAGCCTCATCATCTTCGGAGTGACAGGCGACCTGTCGCGCAAGAAGCTGATGCCGGCGGTCTACGACCTCGCGAACCGCGGCCTGTTGCCGCCCGGATTCTCCCTCGTCGGGTTCGCCCGGCGCGACTGGGAGGACCAGGACTTCGAGAAGGTCGTGTACGAGGCGGTCAAGCAGTACGCCCGCACGCCGTTCGACGACGATGTGTGGCAGCAGCTCGCACAGGGCATCCGCTTCGTGCCGGGCGAGTTCGACGACGACGACGCCTTCCGGCGTCTGAAGGCGACCGTCGAGCAGCTGGACGCCGAGCGCGGCACGATGGGCAACCACGCGTTCTACCTGTCCATCCCCCCGAAGGCGTTCCCGATCGTCACCGAGCAGCTCAAACGATCCGGTCTCGCCGACCAGGACGGCAAGGGCTGGCGCCGCGTCGTCATCGAGAAGCCGTTCGGTCACGACCTGCAGTCGGCTCGTGAGCTGAACGCCGTCGTCGAGACGGTCTTCCCGCCGGACTCGGTCTTCCGCATCGACCACTACCTCGGCAAAGAGACGGTCCAGAACATCCTGGCGCTGCGCTTCGCGAACGAGCTGTACGAGCCGATCTGGAACGCCAACTACGTCGACCACGTGCAGATCACGATGGCCGAGGACATCGGCGTCGGCGGCCGTGCCGGCTACTACGACGGCATCGGCGCTGCGCGGGACGTCATCCAGAACCACCTGCTGCAGCTGCTCGCGCTCACCGCCATGGAGGAGCCGATCTCGTTCAACGCCGCAGACCTGCGCGCCGAGAAGGAGAAGATCCTCGCGGCCGTCCGGCTTCCGAAAGACCTCGCGACGGCAACGGCGCGCGGCCAGTACGGCAACGGATGGCAGGGCGGCGAGAAGGTCCCCGGCTTCCTGGAGGAGGACGGGATGAATCCCCAGTCCACCACGGAGACCTTCGCGGCCATCAAGCTGGAGATCGGGACCCGCCGCTGGGCGGGCGTACCGTTCTACCTGCGCGCGGGCAAGCGCCTGGGCCGCCGGGTCACCGAGATCGCGGTCGTCTTCAAGCGCGCGCCGCAGCAGCTCTTCGCGGAGTCGCAGACCAGCGCGCTCGGCCAGAACGCGCTCGTCATCCGCGTGCAGCCCGACGAGGGTGTGACCATCCGCTTCGGCTCGAAGGTCCCCGGCGCCGGCATGCAGGTGCGCGACGTCAGCATGGACTTCGGCTACGGCCACGCCTTCACGGAGGCCAGCCCCGAGGCCTACGAGCGGCTCATCCTGGATGTGCTGCTCGGCGACCCGCCGCTCTTCCCCCGCCACGAGGAGGTCGAGCTCTCCTGGAAGATCCTCGACCCGATCGAGCACTTCTGGGCCACGCAGGGCCAGCCCGAGCAGTACCGCCCCGGAACCTGGGGCCCGAAGTCGGCCGACGAGCTCCTCGCCCGTGACGGCCGCGTTTGGAGGCGTCCATGATCGTCGATCTTCCGGCGACGACCGTCAGCAACATCTCGAAGGCGCTCGTCAAGATCCGCGAGGAGGGCGGCGCCGTCGCCCTCGGCCGCGTGCTGACGCTCATCATCGCCACCCACCTCGGGCAGGAGGAGGAGGCCATCGAGGCCGCCAACGACGCCTCCCGCGAGCACCCGATGCGCGTCATCGTGGTGTCCACCGAGGAGGACCGCCACAACGGGGAGCCGCGTCTCGACGCGCAGATCCGGGTCGGCGGCGACGCCGGCGCCAGCGAGGTCATCGTGCTCCGCGCCTACGGCGAGACGGCGAGCGACGAGGAGGGGCTGGTCACCGGCCTGCTCCTGCCCGACGCTCCCGTGGTCGTCTGGTGGCCGGGGCTCGCACCCGAGAGGGCCTCGTCCTCTCCGCTGGGGCGCATCGCGACCCGCCGGATCACCGACGCCTCGACGCAGCCGAACCCGCAGGAGTTCCTGGTCCACCTCGGGGAGACCTACGCCCCGGGCGACACGGACTTCGCCTGGACGCGTCTGACGCTGTGGCGGGCCCAGCTCGCCGCGGTCCTCGACCAGCCGCCCTACGAGCCCATCACGGCCGTGGATGTGGCCGGCGCGGCCGACTCCCCCTCCACCCTCCTGCTCGCCGCATGGCTGCGCCTGCAGCTGCAGGTGCCGGTGCAGTACGACCTCGCCTCGCGCGCGATCGGCTCCGGCGGCATCCACGGCGTGAAGATGGAACGCGAATCCGGTGTGATCGAGCTCGCGCGCGAGATCCCGAACGTCGCCCGGCTGTCGCAGCCGGGACAGCCGACGCACGATCTGTCCCTGCCGCGCCGGAACCTCCGGGACTGCCTCGCCGAAGAACTGCGTAGGCTGGACCCGGACGACCTCTATGGCGAGGTGATCACCAAGGGTCTCGCACTGCTGGAGACCTCCGACGAAGGAGCAGGCGTCAGGGCATGACGAACGAACGACGGGTGCTCGTCCACCCGGACAAGGAGGCCCTGGCGGCATCCGTGGCGGCGCGTTTCCTCACCAAGACCATCGACATCCTCGACGACCTGGGACGCGCCAACATCGCGCTGACCGGCGGGACGATGGGGATCGCGGTGCTGGAGGCCGTCAACTCCTCCCCCGCCCGTGACACCATCGACTGGTCGAGGGTGCACGTCTGGTGGGGCGACGAGCGGTTCGTTCCGCGGGACAGCCCCGACCGAAATGAGCGTCAGGCGCGCGAGGCGCTCCTCGACCACATCGCACTCCCTCCCGAGAACGTGCACCCGTTCCCGTCGTCGGACGAGATCCCGGACATCGACGAGGCGGCGCGCGTCTACGCGGCCGAGCTGCAGGCGTTCGGGTCGAACGACTGGCCCTGCCCGAAGTTCGACATCATGTTCCTCGGCGTCGGTCCCGATGGGCACATCGCCTCGCTCTTCCCGGACCGGCCCGGCATCCGCGAGACCGAGGCGACGGTGATCGCCGAGCGCGAGTCGCCGAAGCCTCCGCCTGAGCGACTGAGCCTCACCCGGCCGGTGATCAACTCGTCCGATCGGATCTGGCTGGTCCTCGCAGGCAGCGACAAGGCGAGCGCGCTCGGGCTCGCACTCGCCGGCGCGAGCTACACAGAGGTGCCGGTCGCCGGCGCCAAGGGACGGAAGCGGACGGTGTTCTTCGTGGACAAGGAAGCCGCGGTCGACGTGCCCGAGAACCTCATCGCGCCCAGCTACTGACCCGCTCCCGCAGAGTCATCAGCCGCGCGCAGGGCGCGCCCGTCAGCGGTCCGCGACTTCGGATCGCCAGGCGGTCGCGCCCTGCCGTGGAGATGTCCCGCTCGAACGCGTGCGTCAGCAGGTGCAGGTAGAAAGCGAGCAGGCGAGCCGTCTCGTCCCGCACCTCCTGCTCAGGGCCTGTCAGCTCGAGGTCCTCGACCCAGCGCTGCAGTCCCGCGAAGGTGATGCGCAGGTGGAGGGCGTTCCGCGCGTCCGCAGCGCTCGGCGCCGCGTCGTCCTGACAGCGCGTCAGGAGCCGCTCGGCGTCGACGGCAGCGCGCACGCCCTCGTCCAGGAGGGCCAGCAGGCTCAGCGTGCCGACGGCCTCCCCCAGTTCGCGCGGGAGATCGCTTCGATCGTCCCGTGAGCCACGCATCCACGACCTCCTACCCGTGGTAGGAAGTGTAGCCGCACGCTGGGTCTTCTACGCCTCGGTGCTCGTGGGGCGGCCGCGACGGGCGCGCAGCTGGTTGAGGGCGTCTTCGAGCAACTGCTCCGCCTCCTCTTCGCTGCGACGCTCCTTCACGTAGGCGAGGTGCGTCTTGTACGGCTCCGCCTTCGCCACCGACGGCGGGTTCTCCTTGTCGCGGCCGGCCGGGAGGCCGGACGACGGGGAGTCGATGATGTCGGGGATCTCCTCTTCGGGGAGGTTCGCCGCGAAGTAGCGGACGGTCTCATTGCCGAGCGCGTCCCAGTACGAGATGGCGATCCGATCGGCGTGGAAGCCGCGGTCCTGCTCGCCCATGGGGCCGGCGCCGACGCGCGAGCCGCGGATTGCACTGCCTCCGGAAGCCATGCTGTGTCTCCTTCTACCGTGGTGCGCTTACGCGCTGAATTTGGTGATCAGACCGAGCACGACGATGCACGCGATCCAGATCAGGCCCAGGATCACGGTGATCCTGTTGAGGTTGCGCTCGGCCACACCGGAGGCGCCGAGGTTGGAGGTGACGCCGCCGCCGAACATGTCGGACAGACCGCCACCCCGGCCCTTGTGCAGAAGGATGAGCAGCGTCAGCAGGAGGCTGGTGATGCCCAGCAGCACCTGCAGGACGACCTGGAGAATCAGCACGGGGAACCTTTCGGAAAGCGACCGGGCGACGCCCGGGGAAACCAACGACCAGTATAACGTGCGGTGCTCGTCAGAGCCCGACGTGCTTCTGATACCGGACGATGGCCGCGAACTCGTTCACGTCGAGGCTCGCGCCGCCGACCAGTGCGCCGTCCACGTTGGGCTCACGCATGAAGGCCGCGATGTTGCCCGACTTCACCGATCCGCCGTAGAGGATGCGCGTCTTGGCTGCGACATCCTCGCCCAGCAGCTCCACGATGACGCCGCGAAGCGCCGCCGCGACCTGCTCGGCCTGCTCGGGCGTGGCAGCCTGGCCGGAGCCGATCGCCCAGACCGGCTCGTACGCCACCACGAAGTCGGCGGCCGAGTCGACCTTCGAGAGCGCGGCGCGGAGCTGAGCGACGGGAACAGCGCTGGCGCCGTGCGTCTCCAGGTCTTCCGCCGTCTCACCGACGCAGATGATCGGGGCGATGTTGTGCGACAGGGCCGCAGCGACCTTGGCAGCCACCTGCTCGTCGGTCTCGGCGTGCAGCGTCCGCCGCTCCGAGTGCCCGATGATGACGTAGCGCGATTCGAGTGCCTCGAGGAAGGCGGCCGAGATCTCGCCGGTGTAGGCACCGGACTCGTGCTCGGAGACGTCCTGCCCGCCGAAGGCGAGCGGCAGCTTGTCGGCCGCCACGAGCGTCTGCACGCTGCGAAGATCCGTGAACGGCGGGAAAACCGCCACCTCGACACTCGAGAAGTCGTGGTGCGCATCCTTCAGCGTCCACGCCAGCTTCTGCACGAACGCGATCGCCTGCAGGTGATCCAGGTTCATCTTCCAGTTGCCGGCGATGAGCGGGACCCGCCGCACCGAGGGGCTCACTGCAGCCATCCGAGGACCTCCAGACCGGGGAGACGTTTGCCTTCGAGGAACTCGAGGCTGGCGCCTCCGCCCGTCGAGATGTGACCGAACTGGTCGTCGCTGAAGCCGAGCGCACGCACGGCCGCGGCCGAGTCGCCGCCGCCGACCACGCTGAGGCCGTCGACCGCGGTGAGTGCTTGCGCGACCGCCTTGGTTCCCGCCGCGAACGGCGCGAGCTCGAACACGCCCATCGGGCCGTTCCAGAACACCGTCTTCGAGCGCCGGACGTACTCGGCGAACAGCTCCGCCGTCTCCGGGCCGATGTCGAGCCCGAGGCCCTTTTCAGCCCAGTCGGTGTCCTCGATCGCGTCGACCGGACGCACGACGTGCTCCGCATCCGCACCGAACTTCGAGGCGACCACGACGTCACGCGGCAGCACCAGCTCGACGCCGAGCTCCTCGGCCTTGGCCAGGTAGCCCTTCACGGTGTCGATCTGATCGGCCTCGAGCAGGCTCGAGCCGACCTTCAGGCCTTGCGCCGCGAGGAAGGTGAACAGCATCCCGCCGCCGATCAGCAGCGAGTCGACCTTCGGAAGCAGGTGCCCGATGACACCGAGCTTGTCGGAGACCTTCGAACCGCCGAGCACCACCGCGTAGGGGCGCTCCGGGTTCTCGGTCAGCCGGTCGAGCACCTCGAGCTCGGCCTGGATCAGCGTGCCGGCAGCGCTCGGAAGCAGCTGCGCGAGCTCGTAGACGCTCGCCTGCTTGCGGTGGACGACACCGAAGCCGTCCGAGACGAAGGCGTCGCCGAAGGCGGCCAGCTTCTCGGCGAATGCCTTCCGCTCCGCCTCGTCCTTTGCGGTCTCCCCCGGGTTGAACCGGAGGTTCTCCAGCAGGGCGACGTCGCCGTTCGCCAGGCCGGCGACGGCATCCTGAGCGGCACCGCCCACCGTGTCGGACGCGAACGTCACGGGTGAGCCGAGCAGCTCGGAGAGCCGCTGGGCGACCGGCGCCAGGCTGTACCGGGCGTCGGGCGCGCCCTCCGGACGGCCGAGGTGGGAGATGACGACCACCTTCGCGCCCTGGTTGATCAGGGCGTTGAGGGTGGGGATCGACGCTCGCACGCGGCCGTCGTCCGTGATCGTCGCGCCCTCGAGGGGCACATTGAGATCACAGCGGACGACGACGCGCTTTCCGGCGAGCGAACCGAGTGAGTCGAGGGTACGGAGCGTCACGTCGGCTGCCGCGGCTCAGAGACGCTCGGCGACGTACTCGGTCAGGTCGACGAGACGGTTGGAGTAGCCCCACTCGTTGTCGTACCAGCTCGAGAGCTTCACCTGGTCGCCGAGGACGCGCAGCAGGCCGGCGTCGAAGATCGACGAGTGCGGGTCGGAGACGATGTCGCTGGAGACGATCTCATCCTCGGTGTACTTCAGGATGCCCTTGAGGGGACCCTCGGCGGCCTTCTTGTAGGCGGCCTTGACCTCATCGACCGTGACCGGACGCGATGCCGTGACGGTGAGGTCGGTGATCGAGCCGGTGGGGACCGGGACGCGGAGCGCGAAGCCGTCGAGCTTACCCTTCAGCTCCGGGAGCACCAGGCCGATGGCCTTGGCGGCACCCGTGGAGGTCGGGACGATGTTGATCGCGGCGGCACGGGCGCGGCGCAGGTCGGAGTGCGGTCCGTCCTGCAGGTTCTGGTCGGCGGTGTAGGCGTGCGCGGTCATCATGAAGCCGCGCTCGATGCCGAAGTTGTCGTTGAACACCTTGGCGAGCGGCGCCAGGCAGTTCGTGGTGCACGAGGCGTTGGAGATGACGTGCATCGTG
>JBQCCO010000087.1:0-14872 GCA_051962155.1 Leifsonia sp.
CGCTCCAGGTCCCACGGGTTGCGGGTCGGCCCGTACGCCGAGTGCTCGGTGGAGGAACCCATGGCGAACTCGTCCATGTTCGTCTTGCCGAGCGGCACCAGATCGGCCTCGCGCAGCTTGCGGACGACGGTGGCGTCGTACGGCGGGATCCAGCCCTCGAGGATCTTCGACCCGGAGGTGGAGGGCATGTCGTACGTCGCGAGCACGTCCTTGATCGCGATCGGCACGCCGGCCAAGGGACCCAGCGCGTCGCCGGCGGCGCGGCGGCCGTCGATCTCGGCGGCGGTGCGCAGGGCCTTGTCGGCGGCGACGTGGAGGAACGCGTGGACGTCGGCGTCGACGGCCTCGATCCGGTCGAGGTGGGCGCGGACGGCCTCCTCGGAGGAGACCTCACGGCTGGCGAGCCTCTCGGCGAGGTCGGAGGCGGAGAGCCTGGTCAGATCGGTCATGTGCTTACTCCTCCTCCAGGATGGTGGCGACGGAGAAGCGGTCGCCCTCGCGCTCCGGAGCTCCGGACAGCGCCTGCTCCACCGTCAGCGACGGCCGGACCACGTCCTGCCGGAAGACGTTGGTCAAGGGCAGCGGGTGGCTCGTCGCGGGAACGTCGGGACCGGCCACCTCCTGGACCTTGGCGACGGACTCGACGATCTGGCCGAGCTCCTTCGTGAGGCTCTCGAGCTCTTCCGGGCTGAGGTCGATCCTGGCGAGGTTCGCCAGGTGCGCGACCTGCTCCGCGCTGATTTCGCCTGCGCTGGTTTCAGACAAGGGTGCGTCTCCGTGGGATTCGGTGGTGAAGTGGCGGAGCTCGCGTCGCGGCCCGCCTCTCTCGATTCTAGAGCGAGCCGAACGGCCCGTGCCCCGGATGCCGACCTCGTCGCCAGGGTCTCAGCGGGACGCCTGCGCGGCGTTCGAGCCTGGGCCGTCGTCGGGGACGCCGTTGCCGTCGAGCACGAGGTCGCCGCGATCGATCCCGATCATCGCCAGGTTGCGCATGCATTCCGTGCCAGCGGTGAAGTAGGCATTGTGCCCCGACGAGCCGGCGAGGGTGGCATGCGTGAGAGGGTCGACCGCGCCGCCCACACCCATCGGCTTCGCGCCGTACCCGGGCGAGCCCGGGTCGCTGCCGAAGAACGCGCTGTTCACGATGGGATCCATGGGAGCCTCGCCGACGAAGACGTTGCCGCCCACGACGGAAAGCCCGGCGACCGTCTGGGAGGCGCTTCCGGGCGAGCCCATCAGCGCCAGCGCATCCACGCTCACGGTGTGACGCTCGAGCGCCATCAGAGCGGCAGTCGAGCCGTAGGAGTGCGCGAAGACGCTGAGGAACGGCTGGTCGCCGTCGCGCAGCGCGCGAATCCCCTGCAGGGTCCGCTCCAGGCTGTCGGCGCCCTGCGTGGCGAGCGCGGTCCCGCCGATGTTGGTGAGCACGGGGGTCTGGTAGCCGATCCAGGCGACCACCGCGACGCCGGGCGCCGTGGCGCTGCCACGCGGTCCGAGGATGCGGCGGAGCACGCCGGTCTGCAGGTCGTACTGCTCCTGGGCGACCTGGGCCCACGCCTCGATCTGCTCACCGACCGACATGTACATCCCGGGGACAAGCACGCTCACGTAAGCCGCCGTCCGGAGGTCGCCGACGACGATCGCCGCCTTGGCGTCCGGCGAGGGGTCGAGAGTGACGAGCGTGCGCGTGACGCCGTCGTGCTTCGACAGGGCCTTCTTGACGTTGTCGAGTGTCTCGAGCTGACGCTGCAGGGTCACGCGCTCCGTCCGGCCGTGTTCCGTGGTGAGGGTCTTCGTGACGCCGGCGATCGTCTGGATCAGGTCGAGCGCATTGGCGCGGCCGCGAACCGCGTACGGCACCCCCTCCAGGTTGACGATCACGTGCGGCGCCGCCTTGATGAGGAGCTTCTGCTTGGCGGGGTCGATGAGATTCCAGAGACGGCTCACCTCTGAGGCGGCCGGCGCCTGGACGAGCAGGGCCTGGAGCTTCGCCCGGTTGGCGTCGAGGAACGACGGCAGGGCCGACGCATTGACTCCCGCGAGCGTACTGAGAACCGCTGCGGACGCGCTGCCACCGACCGGTCCGGCAGGCACGTCGGAGACCGGGCCGGAGACAGCTGAGGCGTAAGCGGAAGAAGATGCGGAGGAAGCCGTCGAGAGATATGCCGCAGAAGAGATGGATGCGACCGGGGCCGGCGCCGCCTCCGCGGGCAGCACAGAAGCCCCGGTCAGTCCGGAGACGACCGAGGTAATCAGTACAGCTGCAAAGCCGACCAGCACTCCGTCCGGGTCCCTCCGAGAGCGAGCGAGCTAAGCTCATGCGGGTGCGCTCGGGCCAAGCGCACGTCTCGACTCTACCCGTGAACGGGTGGCGGACGGCAACGCGTTCTACCCCCGATTCAGGGGGAGAATTCGGATCCTGTCGGTGCAATGGAGGACTGAAAACTCACGTTTCGAGGGCTGCGGGACCTTCTTCGACCAGCTTCTTGAACTGCGCGGCGTCGATGATGCGGACCCCGAGCTCCTCCGCTTTCGCCAGCTTCGACCCCGCGCCGGGACCGGCTGCCACGAAATCCGTCTTCTTGGACACGCTGGATGCCGCCTTGCCACCCGCCGCGATGATGGCCTCCTGCGCGCCCTCGCGGCTGTACCCGTCGAGCGAGCCGGTGGCGACGACCGTCAGCCCGGCGAGCACTCCCCCGGCCTCCGCTGCGTGACCCGGACCCGGGTGTCCCGGCGTACTGAAGTGCACGCCGTCTGCCGCCCAGCGCTCCACGATCTCGCGGTGCCAGTCGACCTCGAACCAGGCCAGAACGGCGTCCGCGATGATGCCTCCCACGCCATCCACGGCGGCCAGTTCGTCACGCGACGCCGACCGGATGCGGTCGAGCGAACCGAAGTGATTGGCGAGGGCGCGCGCGGCGACCGGGCCGACGTGACGGATGTTCAGGGCGACCAGGATGCGCCACAGCGGCTTCTCCCGCGCGGCCGACAGATTGCTCAGCAGCTCCGTGGCGTTCTTCGACGGCACGTACAGCTCGTCGCCCGAGAACTCCGCCGCGCCGGGGTCGAACGGTCCATCCTTCTTCTGCCGTCGACGGCGGAACGGAGTGTCTACCTTTTCCTCGCCCGAGTCCGTCAGTTTGGGCAGTCCGGTCTCCGAATCCCGCACCACGACTTGGATCGGGAAGATGTCGGCGAGTGAGAGCCCGAACAGCCCGGCCTCCGTCGGCAGCGGAGGCGTTTCGGGGAACCGCGGCTGGGTGAGCGCCGCGGCCGCGACCTCTCCGAGCGCCTCGATGTCGAGCGCGCCGCGCGAGCCGATGTGCTCCACCCGGCCCCGCACCTGGGCGGGGCAGAACTCGGCGTTCGGGCAGCGCAGGTCGATGTCGCCCTCCTTGGCCGGAGCGAGCCTCGTCCCGCACTCGGGGCAGTTCTCGGGCATCACGAACTCGCGCTCGCTGCCGTCGCGCAGCTCCACCACCGGGCCGAGCACCTCGGGGATGACGTCCCCCGCCTTGCGCAGCACCACGGTGTCGCCGATGAGCACGCCCTTGGCCTTGACGACCTCCTGGTTGTGCAGGGTCGCCTGGCGGACCTCGGATCCGGCGACGCGCACCTTCTCCATCACGGCGAACGGGGTGGCACGGCCGGTGCGGCCGACGCTGACCACGATGTCCAGCAGCTTCGTGTTGACCTGCTCCGGCGGGTACTTGTACGCGATGGCCCAGCGCGGGGCTCGGCTGGTCGCACCCAGCTCGTCGTGCAGAGCCAGCTCATCCACTTTGATGACGATTCCGTCGATCTCGTGCTCCACGGCCCCGCGGTGAGCGCCGTAGTACTCGATGAACTCGTCGACCTTCTTCGCGTCGTCCATCACGCGGTAGTGCGACGAGGTCGGGAGTCCCCAGCTCTGGAGCAGCTCGTACACCTGGGACTGCGCCTCGACGGGCGGGTTGCGCCAGGCGCCGATGCCGTGCACGAGCATGTGGAGGCGTCGTAGACGGTTGTGCATCAGCTCCAGCTGGGCCGGGTTCTTGCCCTCGGCCTTCTGGCGCAGCGATCCGCTCGCGGCATTGCGGGCGTTGGCGAAGACGCGCTCGCCCGCCTCCAGCTGGTGGGCGTTGAGCTCCTCGAACTCGGCGACCGGGAAGAAGACCTCGCCCCGCACCTCCACGAGGGCGGGCGGCTGATCGGTGGCCAGGCGGCTCGGGATGGCCGGGATCCAGCGGATGTTCTCGGTCACGTCCTCCCCCACGACCCCGTCGCCGCGGGTAGCGGCCGAGACGAGCACGCCCCGCTCGTAGCGCAGGTTGATCGCCAGGCCGTCGATCTTCAGCTCGCAGAGGTAGTCGACGCGGCGCCCGGCGTCGCGCTCCACACGCGCGGCCCAGGCCTCGAACTCCTGCAGCGAGAAGACGTTGTCGAGGCTGAGCATCCGCTCGGCATGCTCGACCGGGGCGAACAGCGTCGTCTGGGCGCGGCCGCCGACGGTCTGCGTGGGACTGTCCTGCGACTGGAGCTCGGGATGGAGCCGCTCGAGCTCCTCGAGCCGCCGCATCATGCGGTCGTACTCCTCATCGCTCACGAGCACCGTGTCGCGCTCGTAGTACGCGTCACGCAGCTCGAGGATGCGTGTCGTCAGCTGCTGTGCCTCGGCCCCCGCTTGCGCGAGCTGGTCGTCGGTCGTCGTCTCGATCGCCACGCGCCCAGCTTATTCGTGACCTCCGACGGTGGTGCCGGCGGGCGTCGGGACGGGGCGGCCTCAGGCCGGGACGGCCGACACCGTGCGGTCGATCGTGGCCTGGCCGAGCACCCGCGTGCCGACGTACACCACGGCGGTCTGCCCGGGCGCGACTCCGTTGAGCGGCACGTCCGGCCGGACCACCAGCTCGCCATCGGTCACGGAGGCCACCGCCGGCACGGGATCCGCGTGCGCCCGGATCTGCACCTCGCACGCGAACGGCGTGGCCGGGTCGGCCGGCGGCATCCCCGCCCACGTGAAGCGCGACCCGGCGACCTCGGCGATGTCCAGCGCTTCGCGCGGGCCGACGACGACGGTGTTCTCCTTCGGCCGCACCTCGAGCACGAAGCGGGGGCGGCCGTCCGGCGACGGGTAGCCGACGTTCAGGCCCTTGCGCTGGCCGACCGTGTAGGCGTGGGCGCCCTCGTGCGTTCCGAGGCGGTTTCCCTCCCGGTCGACGATGTCGCCGGTCGACGTGCCGACGCGGTCGGCGAGCCAGCCGCGCGTGTCCCCGTCCGGGATGAAGCAGATGTCATGGGAGTCCGGCTTGTTCGCGACGCTCAGGCCGCGCGCCGCCGCCTCCGCCCGCACCTCCGCCTTGGACGGCGTCGCGCCGAGCGGGAACATGGCGTGCGCCAGCTGCTCCGCCGTCAGCACGCCGAGGACATAGGACTGGTCCTTCGCCCACGCGCTCGCCCGGTGCAGCTCGCGGTTGCCGTCCTCATCGGTCAGGATGGCCGCGTAGTGCCCGGTGCAGACCGCGTCGAAACCGAGGTCGAGCGCCTTCTCCAGCAGTGCGGCGAACTTGATGCGCTCGTTGCAGCGCATGCAGGGGTTGGGGGTGCGGCCGGCGGTGTATTCGGCGATGAAGTCGTCCACAACATCCAGCTTGAAGCGCTCGGAGAAGTCCCAGACGTAGTACGGGATGCCGATGATGTCGGCCGCGCGCTGCGCATCCATCGAGTCCTCGATCGTGCAGCAGCCCCGGCTGCCGGTGCGCAGCGTCCCCGGCATCCGCGAGAGCGCGAGGTGCACGCCGACCACGTCGTGCCCGGCTTCGACGGCACGCGCCGCCGCCACCGCCGAGTCGACACCACCGCTCATCGCCGCCAGAACTTTCACCCGCCGATTCTACGCGCGCTCGCCGGCCCCTCCTCCGCCCAGCCGCGGCGATCGCTCCGCGAGCCCCGCCCGCGACGCCTGCGCGTAGGCGCCGGGGAGCGCCGCGAGCAGCGCATCCACATCGGCGTCGGTCGACGTGCGGCCCAGGGTGAATCGCAGCGCGCTCCGCGCCTCGGTCTCGCTGCGTCCCATCGCCAGCAGCACGTGCGATGGCTCGGGGATGCCCGCCTGACACGCCGAGCCCGTCGACACCGACACACCGGCGAGGTCGAGCAGGAACAGCAGCGAGTCCCCTTGCGCACCGGGGAAGGTGAAATGCACATTGGATGCGACCCGCGCACCTCCCGCTCCCCCGGGCTCCGGCCCGCTCAGCACAGCCTCCGGCACGGCCGCCCGCACCCCGTGGATGAGCCGGTCCCGCAGCGCCGTCAGCCGTACGGTCTCCGCCTCGCGCTCCGCCTCGGCCGCCCGCGCAGCGACCGCGAAGGACACCGCCGCCGCCACATCCTGCGTCCCACTGCGCACCTGCCGCTGCTGCCCTCCGCCGTGGATGAGCGGCACCACCGTCGAGGTCCGGTTCAGGACGAGCGCCCCGATTCCCACCGGCCCCCCGATCTTGTGCGCGGAGACGCTGAGCGCATCCACCCCGAGCCCCGCGAAGTCGAGCGGCAGGTGCCCGTACGCGGCCACCGCATCCACATGGACGGGCACGCCGGCATCCCGCGCGACCTCGGCGAGCGCCGCCACCGGCTGCACAGTTCCGACCTCGTTGTTCACGGCGAGGAAGGTCATCAGGGCGGCATCCGACCCCTCGATGCCGTCCGGGACCACGATGGCGCCCTCCGCATCGAGCGGCAGCCAGGACGGCTCGGCGCCCTCGGCGCGCTCCAGCCACTCGACGGTGTCGAGCGTCGCGTGGTGCTCGCCTCCCGGGACCAGGATGCGCGGCCGCCGCGCGCCGCTGTTGCGGGCCCAGTACATCCCTTTGATCGCCAGGTTGATCGCCTCGGTCCCGCCGGAGGTGAACACGACCTCGATCGGCTCCGCCCCGAGCGTCGCGGCGATCGTCTCGCGCGCCTCCTCGAGCATCCTCCGGGCCTGCTGGCCCTGGCTGTGGATGCTGGACGGGTTTCCGACGACGCCCATGGCCTCGGTGTAGGCGGCGATCGCCTCCGGGCGCATCGGCGTGGTGGCGGCGTGGTCCAGGTAGACCGGCACGATGCCCTCCGCAGCTTCATCCAGGCGTGTATCACTACTCTAGAGCGCATGACCTCGACCGATCCCCTGCGCAATCTGGGCGTCCGCCTCGGGCCGCACGGGGGCGAGCTCCGGGTGTTCTCTGCGAATGCGGACGCCATGGAGCTGTGCCTGTTCGACGAGACCGATCCCAACTGGCTGGTGAAGACCGTCCCGATGACGCGGGATGCGAACGGCGTCTGGCTGGGCCGCTCCCGATCGCTCGCGGTCGGCACCCGCTACACGGTCCGCGTGTCCGGCCCTGCTGCTCCCGGCAACATGTTCGACCCCGAAGCGCTGCTGCTCGACCCGTACGCCCGGGGCCTCATCCGGGTGGCGTCGGACGGCTGGCGTTCGGTCGTGGTCGCCGACGGTTTCGACTGGGGGGATGCGCAGAAGCCCGCCACGCCGCTCGATCACACCGTGATCTACGAGGCGCACGTCAAGGGCATCAGCCGCCTCAACCCGGCGGTTCCCGAAGAACTGCGCGGCAGCTACGCGGGCCTCGCGCACGAGTCGACGATCGGGTACCTGAAGGACCTCGGTGTCACCGCGGTCGAGCTGCTCCCGGTGCACGCGTTCGTGTCCGAGCAGCGCCTAATCCAGGAGGGCCTCACCAACTACTGGGGCTACAACACCCTCAACTTCTTCACCCCGCACACGCACTACGCCTCGCGCGGAGCGCAGGCGGCCGGGCCGGCGGCGGTCCTGGCCGAATTCAAGGGCATGGTGAAGCTGCTCCATCTGGCCGGCATCGAGGTCATCCTCGACGTCGTCTACAACCACACGGCCGAGGAGGGCATCGGCGGCCCGCGGACCAGCTTCCGCGGGATCGACAACGCCACCTACTACCGGCACGACGGCACGGGCGCCTACATCGACGTGACGGGATGCGGCAACACCCTCGACTTCGGGAACCCGGTTCCGCAGCGGCTCGTGCTCGACTCCCTCCGCTACTGGGCGAATGAGATGCAGATCGACGGATTCCGCTTCGACCTGGCCGCGACGCTCGGGCGCGGGACCGACGCGTCCTTCCATCGCGACCATCCACTGCTCGTCGCCGCACAGACCGACCCGGCGCTCCAGGGCGTCAAGCTCATCGCCGAGCCGTGGGATGTGGGGCTCGGCGGCTGGCAGACCGGCAACTTCCCCGGTCCCACGTCGGGCACCGGCGCCTCGCACGCCGACGGCTGGTCCGAGTGGAACGACCGCTACCGCGACCGCGTCCGCAACTTCTGGCTGGCGGACATCTCCGACACCCGGCGCAACGGCCAGGCGCCGGTCGGCATCGGAGGCTTCGCGACGCGGCTCGCCGGCTCCTCGAACACCTTCTCACCGGAGCGCGGACCGCTCGCCTCCGTCAACTTCATCACCGCGCACGACGGCTTCACCATGGCCGACCTCACCGTCTACGACGTGAAGCACAACCTCGGCAACGGCGAGAACAACCGCGACGGCACCGACAACAACCGGTCGTTCAACCACGGGGTCGAGGGACCGACGACGGACGAGGCGATCCTGATGACCCGCGCCAAAGCCGTCCGGAACCTGATGGGGACTCTGCTGCTCTCGGCCGGCGTGCCCATGCTCACGGCGGGCGACGAGTACGGCCGCAGCCAGCGCGGCAACAACAACGCGTACTGCCACGACAGCGAGCTCACCTGGATGGGCTGGCTGCGCACCCGTGAGCAGCGCGAGCTGTACGACACGACGAAACGTCTGCTGCAGCTGCGCCGCGACAATCCGGCGCTCCGCCCGAGCCGGTACGCGGTCGACGGCCAGACCACGCCCAATGCCAGCCACATGGACTGGTACGACGCCACCGGGCAGCGGATGGACGACGAGGACTGGAACTCCCCCGAGAACCGGACCCTGCAGTACCTCGCCGCCTCCACCCCCGACAAGGAGGAGTTCAACCGCGTCCTCCTGATCGTCCACGGGGTCGAGGACGATGTGGAGGTGTCCCTCCCCGTCGCGCCCGGGGTCACGGGCTACCGGCTGTTGTGGGACTCGGCGACCGAGGTGCCCATCCCCGAGGATGCGACCGAGGTCGCTCCGGGCGCGGCGCGGCTCGTCGGCGGGACGTCGATGCAGCTGTACCGCGCGCATGGGCCGCGCGTGGAGCCTGCGGTCGCGGCGACCGGAGTGGATGCTGCCGCTTCGACCCCCGCTCCGGCGGCACACGGCTGATGGCCCGGCAGAAGGCGACCGCCGGCACGCCGGCGACGGTCGCGTTGACCGCTGCGGGCATCCCCTTCACGCTGCATCCGTATGAGCACGACCCCGCTGCGCCCTCCTACGGCCTCGAAGCGGCGGAGGCGCTCGGCGTGGAGCCCGACCGCGTGTTCAAGACGCTGCTCGCCGACACGGATCTCGGGCTCGTCGTCGGCGTGGTCCCGGTGACCGGCATGCTGGACCTGAAAGCGCTCGCCGCGGCCGTCGGAGCCAAACGTGCGACCATGGCCGACCCCGCGGTCGCCGAGCGGCGCACCGGCTACGTCGTCGGCGGCATCAGCCCGGTCGGCCAGAAGACGCGCCACGTGACCGTGGTGGACGAGACCGCGCAGCTCTTCGACACCGTCTTCGTCTCGGGCGGAAAGCGCGGCCTCGACCTCGAGCTCGCGCCCGCCGACCTCCTCACGGCAACGTCCGCCGCCTACGCCCCGATCGCCAAGTAGCCTCCCACTCCCTTCCGTCCCACCGTCGAGTCCGCACAGACTGCACACGGAAAGCGCTTCCGACGTGCAATCTGTGCGGACTCGAGGGTGGGGGCGGGGCGTCAGGAGGCGGAGGTGACGAGGCCGAGCTCGGCGGGCGTGAGGAGCAGGTCGTTCACCGGGACGACGCGGACCGTGTAGCCGAACGAGCCGGCCCAGGCGAGGCGGACGGTGCCGACGAACTCGTGCGCCACCGACGGGTCGCCGATCCCGGGGATGCCGGAGTCGACCGTGAGCGGCTGCCGGTGCACATCGATCAGGTCGCCGCCGTCGTGACTGCGGCCGTAGACCACCTGCACCTGCACGTCCTCCGGCGTCAGGCCGTTGAGGTGCACCAGCGCGCGGACGTGCAGCTCGTCGCCGACCTGCGGCACCGCGTCCAGCCCTCCCGCGTCGACGTGTGCGACGTCGACGCCCGGCCAGGCGGCCTGCACGCGCGTCTTCCACGCGGCGAGGTCGCGCGCTGCGAGATAGTCGTCGGCGCTGAGGCGGTCCTCGTAGCCGGCCGCCGGCAGGTACAGGCGCTCGACGTACTCGCGCACCATGCGCTCCGCCGACAGCGGCGAGGACAGTGTCGCCAGGGTGTGACGGATGCGTGCCACCCAGGCCGTCGGCACTCCGTCGCCGTCGCGCTCGTAGAAGCGCGGCGCGATCTGGTGCTCGATCAGGTCGTACATAGCCTCCGCCTCGAGCGCGTCACGCTCGGCACCGTCGCCGGCGGCGTCGGCCGACGGGATCGCCCAGCCGTTCTCGCCGTCGTAGAACTCGTTCCACCAGCCGTCGAGGATGGACAGGTTCAGCCCGCCGTTCAGCGCCGCCTTCATGCCCGACGTGCCGCACGCCTCCAGGGGGCGCAGCGGGTTGTTGAGCCACACGTCCGTCCCGGGGTACAGCAGCTGCGCCATGCCGATGTCGTAGTCGGGCAGGAACACCATCCGCTGCCGGATGTCGGCCTCCGACGCGAACTGCACGAGCTTCTGGATGAGGCGCTTGCCCTCGTCGTCGGCGGGATGCGACTTGCCGGCGATCACGAACTGCACCGGCCGGCGGGGGTCGGTGAGGATGCGGCGCAGCCGGTCGGGGTCGTGCAGCATCAGCGTGAGCCGCTTGTACGTGGGAACGCGCCGGGCGAAGCCGATGGTGAGGACGTTCGGGTCGAGCAGGTCCTCCATCCAGGCCGGAGCGATCCCGCCCGGGTTCTGGTCCTCCCAGGCCGCCTCGAGCCGCCGCCGCGCGTCCTGCACCAGCTGCTCGCGCATCCGAGTGCGGACACCCCACAGATCGGCGTCGCTCACAGCGCCGGCGTTGCCCCAGTCGGCGTGCGTGGTGTCCTCGGTGCCGAGCCGTTCGAGCGCCAGCGCGCGCAGCATCGGATCCGTCCACGTGGGCGCGTGGACGCCGTTGGTGACCGAGTCGATCGGCACCTCCTGCGGGTCGAAGCCCGGATAGAGGCCGTTGAACATCTGGCGGGAGACCTCGCCGTGCAGCTGCGACACGCCGTTGGCGTGCTGGCCGAGCCGCAGGCCCATGACGGCCATGTTGAAGACGTCCGGCGATCCGCCCGGGTAGTCCTCCGCACCGAGCGGGAGCACTTGGTCCGCGCTCACACCGGGGAGCAGGGTCGTGGAGAAGTACCGCTGGACCAACGGCCGGTCGAACCGGTCGATGCCGGCGGGGACGGGCGTGTGCGTGGTGAACACCGTCCCGGCGCGTACGACCTGCAGCGCCTGGTCGAACGTCAGCCCCTCGCCGATCAGGTCGGAGATGCGCTCCAGTCCGAGGAACCCGGCGTGGCCCTCGTTGGTGTGGAACACCTCCGCCTCCGGCGCCCCGGTCAGCTCGGTCCAGGCCTTGACGGCGCGCACGCCGCCGATGCCGAGGAGCAGCTCCTGCAGCAGCCGGTGCTCGCCTCCACCACCGTAGAGACGGTCGGTCACCGAGCGCAGTCGCTCCTCGTTGTCCGGGATGTCCGTGTCGAGCAGGAGCAGCGTCACGCGGCCGACCGCGGACTGCCAGACGCGCGCATGGAGGACGCCGTCGGGCAGCGCGAGCGTGATCTGAACCGGCGACCCGTCCGGGTCGCGCAGCACGCTGAGCGGCAGGCCGTCCGGGTCGAGCACCGGGTAGCGCTCCAGCTGCCAGCCGTCGGGCGTGATCGCCTGCGAGAAGTAGCCGGAGTGGTAGAACAGGCCGGCCGCCACGAGCGGCACACCGAGGTCGCTGGCCGCCTTCAGGTGGTCGCCGGCGAGGATGCCGAGGCCGCCGGAGTACTGCGGCAGAGTGGCCGCGATGCCGTACTCGGGCGAGAAGTAGGCGATCGTCTTGGGCGCGTCCTCACCGAGCGACTGGTACCAGCGCGGCTCGCGGAGATACGCGTGGAGGTCGTCGCGGATGTGGTTCGCCCAGTCCACGTAGCCCTGGTCACCTGCCAGCTCGGCCAGGCGCGCGGGGTCGACGGCGCCCAGCAGGGCGATGGGGTCGTGCCGCACCTGCTGCCAGAGCTCCGGCGAGATGCGGGCGAACAACTCCTTGGTCGGCTCATGCCAGGACCAGCGGAGGTTGCCTGCGATCTCCTCCAATGCGGAGAGGTTCTCGGGGAGTACGGCTCGGACGGTGAATCTTCGGATGGCCTTCACTCGGTCCACTGTAAGGGAGGCGCATGTCGGGCGGGTTAATGAGTGTACGGTCGGGGGCGTGGTGAAGAACGCAGCGACCAGGTCAGCAGCCGCAGCGACAGAGGCGGCCACGGTGAAACCGCCCGCCCGGAATGAGGCGGCGGGACCCGAGACGAACACATCCAAGGCCACGCGGAAGAGCGCGGCGGAGAGAACGGATCGGGCGAACGCGCCCGAGATCGTCACCTCCCTCGCCACCGATGCGCCGACGGGATCGTACGAGCCCCTGCTCCCCCGCATCCCCATCCTGGAGCTGTCGCCCCAGGTCGATGAGGGCCTCTGGGCGGCGAGCGCGTTCAGCGGCGAGGTGATCCCCTTCCGTGCGACCGCCTTCCGGGAGGGGCACGACAAGATCGGCGTCGACCTGCTGCTGCTCGACCCCTCCGGCGTCCAGACCGAGCATCACATGCATCCCCTCACCCCGGGCACGGACCGCTGGGAAGTGGAGGTGCAGCTCGAGCAGACGGGGCTGTGGCGCTACCGCGTCCAGGCGTACGCCGACGAGTACGCGACCTGGCGGCACAACGCCGAGGTGAAGGTGCCCGCCGGGATGGATGTGGAGCTAATGCTCAGGATGGGTCACGACCTGCTCGTGCGCGCCTCCCAGGACAAGCGGCGCAGCACGGCCGAGCGGCGTCACCTCTCGGAGGCGGCCAAGGTCGTCGCCGACGACAAGCGGACCGTGGACGAGCGGTTCCAGGCGTCGATCGACGACCGCATCCAGAAGGTGCTGACCGAGCGGCCCGTCGTCAGCCTCCCGTCCCTGTCCGCCACCCGGGCCGTCCTGGTGGAGCGGACCCGGGCCGGCGTCGGCAGCTGGTACGAGTTCTTCCCCCGCTCCGAGGGCGCCAAGAAGCTGCCCGGCGGCTCGTGGCAGTCCGGCACCTTCCGCACCGCGGCCAAGCGCCTCCCCGAGGTCGCCGCCATGGGCTTCGACGTCGTCTACGTCCCGCCCATCCATCCCATCGGGCGCACGTTCCGCAAGGGCCCGAACAACACGCTCGAGGCCGGCGACAACGACCCCGGCTCGCCGTGGGCCATCGGCTCCGCCGAGGGCGGGCACGACGCCATCCACCCGGACCTCGGCACGGAGAAGGACTTCACCTACTTCCTGGGCAAGGCCAAGCAGGCGGGCCTCGAGGTCGCCCTCGACCTCGCGCTGCAGGCGTCGCCGGACCACCCCTGGGTGACCGAGCACCCCGAGTGGTTCACCACCCTCCCGGACGGCACCATCGCGTACGCCGAGAACCCGCCGAAGAAGTACCAGGACATCTACCCCATCAACTTCGACAACGACTACGAGGGCCTCCGCCAGGAGGTGCTCCGCATCGTCCGCCACTGGATGTCGCTCGGGGTGCGCATCTTCCGCGTCGACAATCCGCACACCAAGCCGCTGCACTTCTGGGAGTGGCTCATCCACACTGTCAACGCCACGGACCCGGATGTGGTGTTCCTGGCGGAGGCGTTCACCCGTCCGGCCGTCATGCGCACCCTGGCCAAGGCCGGGTTCCAGCAGTCGTACTCGTACTTCACCTGGCGCAACACGAAGGAGGAGCTCGAAGAGTTCCTCGACTCGATCGCCCATGAGACGGCCGACTACTTGCGCCCGAACCTGTTCGTCAACACGCCGGACATCCTCACCGAGTACCTGCAGTTCGGCGGCCCGGCTGCGTTCAAGGTGCGCGCGGCGATCGCCGCGACGGCCGCGCCGACCTGGGGCGTCTACTCGGGCTACGAGCTGTTCGAGAACGTCGCACGCAGCGGCGCCGAGGAGTACATCGACAACGAGAAGTTCGAGTACCGTCCCCGCGACTACGCCAAGGCGCAGGCGCAGGGCCGCTCGCTCGCGGGCTACCTGACCATGCTGAACCGGGCGCGCAGCGAGCACCCGGCGCTCCGCCAGCTGCGCAACCTGCACCTGCAGACCAGCGAGGACGACAGCATCCTGGTCTACTCGAAGTATCTGGATGGGCGGTTCACCCGCACGGGCAAGTCGGACGCCGTCATCGTGGTCGCCAACGTCGACCCGCACTCCGTCCGCGAGACCATCGTCCACCTGGATGTGACGGCGTTCGGCATCCCGCTCGGAGCGCAGTTCGAGGTGAAGGATCACGTGACCGGTCAGCGCTGGACCTGGGGCGCCGACGACTACGTCCGCCTGGATGCGTTCACCGAGCCCGTCCACATCCTGTCCGTCCGTCCGCTGTGACCGCCGACCGAGACCTGAACCGAGACCGGGGGGGTGGGGGGGCGGGGGGGGGCGGGGGGGCGGCGCCGGGGGGGGGGGGGGGGGGGGGGGGGGGGGGGCCGGGGGGCCCCCCCCCCGCGACCGGCGGAGTCTCGCCGCCGGGGAGCCGCAGCGCGGAGCGATGCGGCGT
>JBQCCO010000088.1:0-2814 GCA_051962155.1 Leifsonia sp.
CTCAGAAGACGATCGACGACACGATCAGCGATGTTGCAGATGCAGCAACCAGAATCAGGATGATCGCGCGGGACCGTCCGTCGTCGATGAACGGCCTTACCTTCCCGGAGATCATGAATCCGAGCAGCATCGGGACTGCCAGCCCCAGTGCGCACAGTACATCTCGAGGAGTGACCAGACCCTGGAGGGACAGAAACAGCAGCGAGCTTGCCGTCCCGAAGAAGAAGAACGCGCCCATCGTCGAGCGGAGCTCGGGACCGGCGCTGCCTTGCATGAGTAAAGCCATCGGTGGTGCGCCGATCGACGTAGCCGTGCCGAAGAATCCGCTGAGAGCGCCTGCAGTGACCAACGACCTTCGGGTGACCGTGGGATGCCACTTCCACATGCTTGCACCAACCGCGAGAAGGACGGCGCTACCCGCCGCCAGGCCAAGGAGGCGCGGCGAGAGCAGCCCTACGGCGAATGCGCCGGCGAGGCTTCCCGGTACCCGTCCGACGAGCCCCCACCCCACCCAGGATCGCCTCATGGATTTGATCTCACGTAGCCCGGTCATCAGCGGCATCGGGAGAGTGACCAGAATGAGTGTGGCCGGCAGCAGGGTCGGGTCGACGAGCCCGATCATCGGGGCAGCGATCAGGCCAGAACCGAAGCCCGTCGCCCCCTGGATGACGGCGCCTGCGAATACCGCGATCCCGATGATCACCGCGCCGAGAATGAAAGCGGGTGATGGTTCGGGGAGTGCCATGTTCGCGTCTAGGCGGGTGTGATGAATCTGCCGTTGAGGGCCCCGGTGACCACCCCATGCTCGGCCACCGTTCGCCCGCGGCTCAAGACGGTCTCAAACACCCCTCGGAACTCGCGGCCGTCGTACATCATGTAGCTGCTTCGAGAGTTTGAGGCGCAGTCCTCCTTACGGAACGTCCACGACTTCTTGGTGTCGCAGACAACCAGGTCGGCGTCGTAGCCGAGCTCGATTCGCCCCTTCCTCGGAAGGCCGAAGATTCTGGCAGGCTCGGCCGCCATGGCAGACGCAGCCGTTTCGAGGTTGGTCCGCCCACGGAGCGCGCCATCGATCAGCACTGCGTAGATGGCCTCGAGGCCTGGGTTGCCAGCGTTGGGCTCCCAAATCGTTTCGCCCTGCTTCTCCGATGGCAGGTTCGGCCCATGGTCGCTCCCGAGTATGTCGATGTCGCCCGCGGTCAGACCGGCCCAAAGCGCCTCCTGGTCGGCGACGGTGCGAAGCGGCGGGTTCATTTTCGCGAAGCCCTTGAGCTCATCCATCAAAGTCACGTCGAATGCGAGGTAGTGCGGCGATGTCTCAACCGTTACCGGGTGCCCATCGCGTCGGGCATTCACGGCAACCTTCAACGCCGCCGCCGAGCCGATGTGAGGAAGGTGCAATCGTGCACCGGACTCGCGAGCGAGCACTAGCAAGGTAGCGATCGAGACCTCTTCGACCCAAGTCGGCCGTGCCCGGGCATGATCCTTCGGGTCGCCCGCATACGCAGCGCGCACTTCGGCCTCGATCAGGTGCAGCAGAGAATTGTCCTCCGCATGCACCGAGGCGACCAGGCCCGTCTTGGCGATCTCGCGCAACGAGCCGTAGAGCTCGGCGTTCGTCCCTGCGCAGATGCCGACGAAGTCTTCCTCTCGGCCGGCGGGGGCGGAGTGCGAAAGAATCTTGTAGCCCACGATGCCCTCGTCGGCTTGCTCACGAATCGAACGCTCGTCCTGCCATGCGCCTCCGCCGTACATGGCGAAATCGATATGGCATTCACCCACCGCTGATGCCAGGCGGTTTCGAATCGCGGCCGCCGTGCTTCCAGGCGGCTGTGACATCGGCATTTCGATGATCGTTGTGACGCCGCCGCGCGCCGCCGCCGCCGTGCCGCTCTGCCACGTCTCGCGATCGGGACGTGCAGGGGCGCGCGTGTGCACATGTGCGTCGATACCACCGGGTAGAATGTGCTTGCCGGTCGCGTCGATCACCGTGTCAGCCTCCGGCGTCGGCGCTCCATCGTCGTAAAGACCGACGATTTTGCCCTCCGAGACGCCCACACTCTTCTTCGACACACCCTCCGGCGTCACAATGCAACCGCCGGTGATCAGGAGTTCGATGCTGCGGCTCACGGCATCACATCCCCGCCGTTAGGGTGGAAGGTCTGGCCCGTGTAGAAGTCTCCTCCGGGCGACGAGGCGATCAGCACGGCCGTCGGCGCCACCTCATCGGGGCTGCCGAAGCGCTGCATCGCAATCTCCCGACGTTTGCGCGTGAGCCACTCCTCACTCACCCGCGCCTTGCCCTTCTCCCGTTCCGTGCTGATCCTGCCGGGAGCGATCGCGTTGACCGTGACGCCCGTCGTGGCGTAATCCAGCGCAAGCGACTTGGTGAACCCGATGAGGCCGGCCTTCGCGGTCGTGTAATGCGCCAACTCGCGACCGCCCTTGATGCCGAGCTGCGATGACGTGTTGATGACTCGACCGAACCCACGTTCCGCCATCGGGTCGATGAGCGCCTTGGTCATCAGAAAGGTGCCGCGCACGTTCGTCATGAGCGTGCGTTCGAACTCCTCGAGGGTGAGGTCGGAAAACGGAGTGTTTCGGCCGCCGCCTACATTGTTCACGAGTATGTCCACATGACCGAAACGTTCGAGCGCGGTACGGACCAAGGTGTCTGCGCCGGCTGGCTCGGTGGGATCCGCGTCGACGTGGATGGCCTCCGTCTGCTTCCGTAGCTCGCTCAGGGTGATCGCTGCTTGCTCGTGGTCATCCAGGCTGTTGATCACGACCCTCGCGCCCTCGGCAGCGAGCGCG
>JBQCCO010000089.1:0-28341 GCA_051962155.1 Leifsonia sp.
AACAGCCTGTTCAAGGACATCTCGGGCGCCGGCGGCAGCGACCTCCGTTCCATCCTGGGCCTCGGGCAGGTCATGGGCTTCTCGC
The DNA here is from genome assembly GCA_051962155.1 of Leifsonia sp. Taxonomy (GTDB): domain Bacteria; phylum Actinomycetota; class Actinomycetes; order Actinomycetales; family Microbacteriaceae; genus Leifsonia. Next base: position 86 of record JBQCCO010000089.1, read on the forward strand.
TGATCGTGGCCATCCTCGACATCGTCGTGGTGACCGCTCTCGGCGCTGTTTTCGCCCTCCTCTATAACCTCTCGGTGAAGATCACCGGGGGCCTGCTGGTCGGTTTCACCAACAACTGATCGATTTCACAATGCCTGGGCGGATCGGGTAGTCTCGTATCTGCCCATTCGGGGATATAGCTCAGGCGGTTAGAGCGCTTCGCTGATAACGAAGAGGTCCGAGGTTCAAGTCCTCGTATCCCCACCCTGTGTCCATTCGGGGCCTTAGCTCAGTTGGTAGAGCGCCTGCTTTGCAAGCAGGATGTCAGGAGTTCGAATCTCCTAGGCTCCACATTTTCAGGCCTCTGGCCTCTCTCGAGATCTCGTCAGTCGGTGGGCGGGACGACCGGGCGGCTGGGAATCGGGCTCGAGTAGGAGACGCTGGTCGTGACGCTTCCGAGCGTCCCGACCGCGCCGCTGATCTGCTCCAGGTGCCGCATGGAGGTGGCGACCACCTTGAGGATGAAGCAGTCGTCGCCGGTCACGTGATGCGCCTCCACCACCTCCGGAATCCCGGCCAGCAGGTCGTAGAGCGGCGAGTACTGGCTGCTCGGGTAGCGGAGCCGCAGGTAGGCGAGGATGCCATAGCCGAGCCGTTCGGGCTCGACGACTGCACGGTAGCCCGCGATCACGCCTGCATCCTCCAGCCTCCGGACGCGTTCCGCGACCGCGCTGTTCGACATGTGGACGGTGCGCGCGAGCACGGCGATCGACTGGCGGCCGTCGCGCTGCAACTCCGCGAGCAGCGTTCTGTCGGTGGTGTCGGCGTTGAACGGAGATTTGGCGGCATTAGGGGGATTCTTCCATGAGATCGACGGCGTATACGGCCGGATGCCGTCGATCGTCTCTTCAGCGGAGGCCCCGCATTTCCTACGCTCGAACCATGACAACACAGACCTCCGAGGCCACCCGTCACTTCGCCGCCAAGCTCCGGTTCGAGACCGACCCGTCGGATCTGAAGGCCGCGATGGATGCGGGCGAGCGCCTCGTGGTCGTCGACAGCAGGGGCGAGCCGGCGTGGCAGCAAGGACGGATCGCCGGCAGCATCCACCTCCCGACGGCCGAGATCGCCGCGCGAGCGGGCGAGCTCATCCCGCTCGACCTACCGGTCGTCGTCTACTGCTGGGGTCCGGGATGCAACGGATCCACGCGAGCGGCCCTCGCGTTCAGCCTCCTCGGCTACGACGTCCGCGAGCTGATCGGCGGCTTCGAGTACTGGGCGCGCGAAGGCTTGCCGGTCGTGGACGACGCGGGCGTCGTGCACCGGGACGCGGATCCCCTCACCGCCCCCGTCGGCGCGATCGACTGCGCCTGCTGACCAGCCGTGCTGTTCGGCCGCTACTTCAGAAGGCGCGAAAGGACGCGGTCGGCCAGCGGCTTGCCGCCGGTCTGACAGGTGGGGCAGTACTGGAATGTCGAGTCGTGGAAGATGACCTGGCGGATCGTGTCGCCGCAGACGGGACACGGCTGCCCGGTGCGTCCGTGAACCCGGAGGTTCGACTTCTTCTCGCTCTTCAATTCCGAGGCGGCGAGGCCATCGGCACGCGCCAACGCATCCCGAAGCGTGGACTGCATCGCCTCGTACAGGCGGGCGACGTCATCCGCCGGCATGCTGGCCGGCTTGTACGGCGACATCTTGGCAACGTGCAGGATCTCGTCCGAGTAGGCGTTTCCGATTCCGGCGATCACCGACTGATTGCGCAGCACGCCCTTGATCTGGGCGCGACCTTGCGCAGCCAGGATGCCGGCGAGGACGTCCACTGTGAAGGACGGGTCCAGAGGGTCGGGTCCGAGCCGCGCGATGCCGGGAACGTCGGAGGGGTCGTGCACGACGTAGATGGCCAGGCTCTTCTTCGTCCCGGCCTCGGTGATGTTGAGCCCGCTCCCGTCGTCGAGCACCAGGCGCGCGGCAAGCGGGCCAGAGCCCGGTCGCCCGCTCGGGGGCGGTGGCGGGCCGTCTCGCCAGCGGATCCAGCCCGCTCGGGCGAGATGTACCACGACGTGGAGGTCGCCGGCCGTGATGTCGAGGAACTTGCCGTGGCGGGAGACAGCCGCGATCGTCAGACCCTTCAAGGCCTCGACGGGAGGATCGAACGTCTTCAGCGCCGCGAACGCGAGGACGCTGAGCCGCTCGATGACGCGCCCCTTCAGCCGACCATCCAGGTCGGCGGCGAGGGCGGTGACTTCCGGCAGTTCGGGCATCACCCCTAGTCTGCCCGTCGCCTCCGACATTGGGCAGTACGTTGGTGCAATGGACATCAGGGTTGCTGCCTACGGCGTTATCACCGAGGGCGACCGCATCCTCCTTGCCCACTGGAACGAGGGCGGCCGGTCGGGCTGGACGCTGCCCGGCGGCGGTATCGAGCCGGGGGAGGACCCGGTGGATGCGGTGGTCCGCGAGATCGCGGAGGAGACCGGCTACCAGGCCGAGGCCGGCCCGCTACTGGGCATCGACTCCAAGGTGATCCCAGCAGAGCACCGCTTCGTCCCGGAGGCCGGTCCGCTCCACGCGCTCCGGATCGTCTACCGGGCGAGCATCGTCGGCGGTCGCCTGTCGCACGAGCGCGACGGCACGACGGACGAGGCCGGCTGGTTCTCACTCACCGGCATGCCGAAGCGTCGCGTGGAGCTCATCGATATCGCGCTCGGGATGGCCGGCGTTCGCCAGGATTAGACGGTCGCCGCCCTCGGCTGCTCACCCGGGATGATGATCCACATCGCGATGTAGGCGATGAACTGCGGACCGGGCAGCAAGCAGGACAGCAGGAACAGCAGGCGGACGGTCCAGGGCCGCATGCCGAATCGGTTCGCGAGACCGGCGCAGACTCCGCCGAGGATGCGACCTTCACGAGGACGTGTCAAAGTGTTCATGCTGCCCAGAATCGCAGGCGGCTCGTGCACTGCGCCATCGGGGAAACCCCCGAATGGACCCTGAGGCTGACTACAGCGCGGTGGTGTCGGAGACCGGAGGAGTGGCCTCCTCGTCGGCGACCCAGAGCTCGTCGTCAGCGCGGAAGGTCTGCCAGACCGCATAGAGCAGGCCGACGGCCGCGATGACACCGAGACCGATGGCGATGAGGCCGCCTGCGCCCGGGCCGGACTTCGGCGGGGCCGCCTTCGGCTTCTTGGCCAGCTCCTTGCCGGCCTTCTTGAAGTCGCCGGCGAAGGCGGCAGCTCGGGCGGCGCGCGCGTGGTCGACCACGGAGAGAGCCGTTCCGACAGCCGTTCCGACGGCCGGGATGACGTCGCTCACGACGCGCCGGCGCGCCTGATCGGCGTAGTGGCCTGCGGTGGACTTCGCCGTCTGGGCCGCCGGCAGCACGTACTGCTCGTATCCCTCACGGACCCGCGGCGCGATCTCCTCACGCGTGTAATACGACGCCTGCTTGCGGGCCTCGGCAGCCAGCGCGTTGGCGTTCGCCAGCACCTCCTGCTGCTGGGTCCACAGATCCTCGGCGCCGTGGCGCAGTCGCGTGAGCTCCTTCTTGCGCTTCCGTGTCAGGCTCATCTGTTCCTCCGTTGCATCGGGGTGGCGACTGAAGTCCATCTTGCCACCGAAAGGGCTGGGGATGGCCCGAGAGCTCCCGGGACGGCCCAAGTCGGCTATACGCGCTGTGCAAGAATTGGTGCCATGTCTAAGCACACCGCTGTCGCCACGCTCCACACTAACTACGGAGACATCAAGGTCAACCTCTTCGGCAACCACGCGCCAAAGACGGTTCGCAACTTCGTCGGGCTGGCGACAGGTGAGATCGAGTGGACGCACCCCTCGACGGGTGCGAAGTCGAACACTCCTCTCTATGACGGTGTCGTCTTCCACCGCATCATCCCGGGGTTCATGATCCAGGGCGGCGACCCGCTCGGTCAGGGCGTCGGCGGGCCGGGCTACCAGTTCGACGACGAGATCAACCCGGAGCTCGACTTCACGCAGCCGTACATGCTGGCGATGGCGAACGCCGGCATCCAGGGCGGCCGCGGCACCAACGGTTCGCAGTTCTTCATCACGGTCGGGCCGACCACGTGGCTGCAGGGTAAGCACTCGATCTTCGGCGAGGTGGCGGACGACGCCTCGCGCAAGGTCGTCGACAAGCTCGCCGAGCTGCCGACGGACGCACGCGACCGTCCGCTCGACGACGTCGTGATCGAGTCCATCGACGTCGAGCAGGTCTGAGGCACGCGGGCGAACGGTACCCATGACTCAGCCCGTCGACGCCCGCGCGAACTACTGCTACCGACATCCTGATCGTCAGAGCTTCGTCCTCTGCCAGAGGTGCGGCCGGACGATCTGCGGCGCCTGCCAGACTCCCGCAGCTGTCGGCGTGATCTGCCCGGAGTGCATGGCCCAGCAGCGAGCCACGCACCCACGGACCAAGCCGGCGTGGGTCACGCGCGCCACAGGGTCGGGCGCGCCGACGATCACGTACGCGATCATCGCGGTCTGCGTGCTCGTGTTCATCGTCCAGACGTTCGTGCCCTCGGTCACGCAATCGCTGGTCTATGCCGGCGCGTACTCGTACCCGGCTTCGGCGTTCGGCGCCTTCCAGCCCTGGCGGATGCTGACCAGCATCTTCGCGCACGCCAACTTCATCCACATCGGGCTGAACATGTACACGCTGTGGGTGTTCGGGATGGCGCTCGAGCCGCTTCTCGGCCGGGCCCGCTATCTGGCGCTGTTCCTGATCAGCGGATTCGCAGGGTCGATCGGTGTGCTGCTGCTGACCTCCCCGTTGCAGCCCGTTCTCGGTGCGTCGGGCGCGATCTTCGGGATGCTGGGCGCCTTCTTCATCATCCAGCGACGGCTGGGCGGAAACGCGACGCAGATCCTCGTGCTCGTGGCCCTGAACCTGGCGATCGGCTTCCTCCCCGGATTCAACATCGCCTGGCAGGTACACGTCGGCGGTCTGGTCGGCGGGTTCCTGGTCGGGCTGGTCTACGTCGAGACCCGGCAGGCGCAGCGGCGCCGGTGGCAGTTGCCGTTGCTCGTGCTGCTGTGCGTCGTGCTCGTGTTGCTGAGCCTCATCCACTTCTTCGTGTAGTTCCCACACCACGTGGATAAGTTATCCACAGGCTTATTAACACTGTGGGGAATTACACTGACGTAACTCTCCACAGGCTTATTAACACTGGGGACACTGCGGGTGACCGCGCGGGAACTACTCACAAGTGCCCTGTGGATAGTGTGGAGAACGACGAATCCGGGCCGGCGGAAGGCCGACCCGGATCCGGGAGACGAGTAGTGTTGGTGCGCTGGGTGCTAGCGCCAGCGCGTGGTCATCAGGAAGCCGATGAAGGCGATTCCGAAGCCGACCAGGATGTTCCAGGCGCCGAGCGCGGGGATGGGGTACTGGTTCTGGCTGACGTAGAACACGATGATCCAGACCAGGCCGAGCAGCATGAAGCCGAACATGATCGGCTTGAACCAGACCGGGTTCGGGGCCTCTTCGCCGGACGCAGCGGCGCTGCGCTCGGCTCGGACCGGTCGCTCGGGTCTCGTCTTCGACTTGCTGCGTGCCATAGCACCCCAGTCTAGCGGGGAAGGCCCAGAGGTTCCTGATGCCCCCGAACGGGGGATACAGGCGGATTCGGGGCTGTGGAGAGCGAGATCGTTTCCCAGCGAGGCTCTCTAGAATCTGAGACATGACCAGCTTCGAGACCCGGCCGCGCCGCCGGCGACGCCGCGTCTCGTTCATCGGCGTCATCGGGGAGCTGCTGATCACCGCCGGTGTGCTGGTCCTGCTCTTCCTGGACTGGCAGATCTGGTGGAACAACCTCGTCGTCTCCGGGCAGCAGACGAAGGCCGCCGCCCAGCAGAGTCAGAAGTGGATCGATGACGCCCTCAAGGCGCCGAAGGCCGCTCCGGACACCAAGCCGGCGCAGGCGGACCCTCCCGTGATGGCGAAACCTGCCCCCTACGAGCCGTTCGCGGTGATCTATGTCCCGCGGCTCGGGCCCGGCTGGAAGCGAACGATCCGTCAGACGGTCGACGTCGAGCGCGTGCTCAACAGCTACACCGCCGGGGTCGGGCACTACATCGACTCGCAGCTGCCGGGACAGGTGGGGAACTTCGCTGTGGCCGGGCACGACTCCGGGTGGGGCAACACCTTCATCGACCTGTCGAAGCTGCGCATCGGTGACCGCATCTATGTTCAGACGAAGGACGGCTGGTACACCTACGTCTTCCGCAACTTCGAGTTCGTCCAGCCATCGGCCGTGCAAGTCCTTCTGCCCGTCCCACGCCAGCCGCAGGCGACGCCGACGGATCGCCTGATGACCATCACGACGTGCAACCCGCCGTTCCACGCGGGCGAGCGCCTGATCGCCTACAACGTGTTCCAGTCGTTCGCGCCTCCGCAGGACGTGCCGAGTGAGATCGCCGCCGCGGTCGGACAGGGAGGCTGACCGTGTACGGAGCGTTGTGGCGGGTGCTGCCCGGGCCGGTGTGGCTGCGCATCCTCATCGTGCTGGCCCTCGTGGCGGTCGTGCTGTTCGCGCTGGTGAGCTGGGTGTTCCCGTGGGTGGATTCGCTCCTCGGTCCCCAGGAAGGTACCGTGGGGCCGTGACCCGAGTACTCGTCATCGACAACTACGACAGCTTCGTCTACACGCTGAACGGCTACCTGCGTGAGCTGGCCGCTGAGACCGTGGTCATCCGCAACGATGACATCGCGGCGGCCGATGTGCCGGCGACGCTCGCCGAGTACGACGCTGTCCTCATCTCTCCCGGTCCCGGCAAGCCGGGCGATGCCGGGGTGTCCATCCCGGTCGTCGAAGAGGTGCTGCGCACCGGTCAGCCACTGCTCGGGGTGTGTCTGGGTCACCAGGCGATCGCGGAGGCGTTCGGCGGGGTCGTCACGAATGCCGAGGAGCTGATGCACGGCAAGACCTCGCAGGTGACCCACGACCAGAGCCGCCTCTTCGACGGCGTCGCGCAGCCCTTCACGGCCACCCGCTACCACTCGCTCGCCGTGGTGGACGGGACGCTTCCGGAGGACCTGACGGTCACTGCCCGCACGGCGGGAGGCGTCATCATGGCACTGCAGCACCGCGAGGCACCCATCTACGGCGTGCAGTTCCATCCCGAGTCCGTGCTGACGGAGGGCGGTTACCGCATGCTCGGCAACTGGCTCGAGGTCGCAGGTCTCGCCGGTGCTGCGGAGGCGTCGCGCTAGCTCAACCCGCTGGTCAAGCTGGGCTGAGCGGCACGCTCGCGGGCCGGCTCGGTCAGCCCGAGCAGTAGGTCAGATCGACTGTGCTGCCCTGGGGAACGTCGCCGGGGGCCACCGATTGGGTGTGCACCATCGTGGCGCCCTTGTCCTGCGGACACGTCGGGTCCGGTTTCGGGTTGCCCGTCAGGCCCAGCTGGGACAGGATGCCCGTGGCCGCCTGGATGGTCTGCCCGGTGAGGTCGGTGAGCGTCACCTTGCCACTCGCCACATGAAGACCGATCGCGTCGCCCTCGTGGGCGGACGCGTTCGCCGCCGGATCGGTGGAGATGACCACGTTGGCCGGGACGCTGGGCGAGTTCTCCGTCGTGGTCGGTCCGACCGTCAGCCCCGCCTGTTGCAGCGCCTGCGTCGCCGCAACCACCGTCATGTTGTGGAGGTCGGGGACCGACACGGTCTTCTTGCCCGTGGAGACGTAGAGCATGATGGTGTCGCCCGTCGCGACGACGATTCCGGCGGCCGGATCGGTGCGGATCACCTGGCCCTGCGAGTAGGTGGGGCTGGACTCGGTGGTCTGCGACCACTTCAGCTTCATGCCGTCGAGTTCGGAGGTCGCCTTGTCGATGGTCTGCCCCGACAGGTTGGGTACCTTGCGCGAGCTGTCCGGCATCGTGGTGCTCGGAGCAAGACGCAGGACCCACCCGAGCACGGCGACGATCACGACCGCCATGATGGCGATGCCGGCCCAGATCCAGATGACGGGAGGGCGCCGCTGGGTGCGCGTCATCGTCTGGTCCTCGGCGAGCTGACGGAAGGCCGCCTCCGGTCCCGACACCGTGCTGGGCGGTGGACCGAACAGGGTCTCGGCGAACTCGTCCTCGTGCTTGCGCTTCGGGACGCGGCCGGCCGCGGCCTCCTCGAGGTCGGCCCGGAACTCGGCGACGGTCTGATAGCGCTCGAAGCGGTCCTTGGTCAGGGCCCGGGCGACCACCACATCCATCGCGGGAGAGATCTTGGGGTTCACGGTGCTCGGCGCGACCGCGGTCTCGCTGACGTGCTGGTAGGCGATCGCGACCGGCGTGTCGCCGCGGAACGGGGCACGCCCGGTCAGCATCTCGAAGAGGACGACACCGGTCGAATAGAGGTCGGTACGAGCATCGACGGACTCGCCCTTGGCCTGCTCGGGTGAGAAGTAGCTGGCGGTGCCGAGCACAGCCGTGGTCTGGGCGACCGTCGCGGACGAGTCGCTGATGGCGCGGGCGATGCCGAAGTCCATCACCTTCACCTGGCCGGTCTTCGTGATCATCACGTTGCCGGGCTTGATGTCGCGGTGCACGACGCCCGCTCGGTGCGAGTACTCGAGTGCGGTCAGGATGCCCTCGGTGATGCGCACCGCCTCGGACAACTCGAGCGGACCCTTCGCGATGAGATCTTTCAGAAGGACGCCGTCGACGTACTCCATCACGATGAAGGGCAACTGCGCCTCGTGCCCGTTGGGCTCGCGCACCGTCTCTTCGCCGGCGTCGAACACGCGGACGATGGTGGGATGCGTCATGCGGGCCGCGGCCTGCGCCTCCTGACGGAAGCGCGTGCGGAACGTGGGATCGGTCGCCAGGGACGGCTTGATCAGCTTGATAGCGACCGTTCGCCCGAGTCGCGAGTCGGTGCCGCGATGAACGTCCGACATGCCGCCCCGGCCGATGAGCTCGCCCACCTGATATCGGCCTGCGAGCAGGCGGCTATCTGGGCTCAATGCGGACTCCTTCTGGGGTGATGACTCGGGTTAGTGTAGCGGGGCCTGCCTGGAGATCTCCCCGAGCAGCGTCGCCGCGATCACTTGTTCCCGGCGCCCGCGCCGGCGGACGGCGTCGGACTGGAGCCGCCGACCTCGTAGGACAGCGCCGGTGACTGCCCCGACTCGACGGACTCGCCGCAGAAAATGGTGTACGTCAGCTGGTAGGTCCCCGTGGCGGCCGGCTTCCAGGTCGTCTTGGTGTCGTTCACCGGCGTCTGGGGCTGTCCGTTGACGTACAGCCGGCGGCCGATCCGGTTCTGGCCGGCCGGGCAGGTGGCCGCGCCGAAGCTCACCGTGACCTGCGAGTTCGGGGCGGCCTGCCCCGACGGCGGATCGGCGGACACCGTGTCGGTGGGCGTCGGGACCGGGGCGACCGGGCCGTAGACCTTGACCCCGATGGTCGCGCCCTTCGGGACCGGACCGGTCGGGTTGACCGAGTAGACCTTGTTCGCCTGGTCCTGCGTGGTGGCGGCCGTGCCCTGCGAGACGTCGGCGACCATCCCGAGCGACTGCAGCTTCGCGCGCGCCTGGTCCGCCGTGAGCCCGAGGAAGTCGGCCTCGGTGATCTGGACCGTATTGCTGGTCGGGGTGGCCGAGGGTGTGGGCGACGACGATGCCGAGTGACTGGGCGTGTCCGAGGGAGTCGGGGTGGGCACGGGCTTCGGCTGCGCCAGCAGGGTGATGAGGGTGCCGATCAGCACAAGGGCCAGCAGTGCGATCAGCGCGATCAACGGCCAGGTCCAGCGGCTGCGCTTGCGCTCCTCGACAGGAGCGACGGTCTCCTCCTCGGTGACCATGGGTGCGACTGCGGTCGCCGGCAGGACCGTCGTCGCCGCGGTGGGCCCGGCCGGCGACGGCATGAGCACCGTCGCCGCGTCGGTTGCGACGGCGGCCCCGAGGATGGCCGGGACGGCGACCGCTGCTGCGCGCACATCCCCGCGCCGCAGGGCCTGAGCGGCCCGCGCGAGGTGGGCGGCGGAAGCGGGACGATCGGCCGGGTTCTTCGCGATGCAGGCGAAGACGAGGTTCCGCACGGGCTCGGCGACCGTGGCGGGCAACTCCGGCGGCGCCTCGTTGATCTGCGCCATCGCGATCGCCACCTGCGACTCGCCGGTGAACGGCCGGCGGCCGGCCAGGCATTCGTAGGCGACGATCCCGAGCGAGTAGATATCGGTGGTGGGGGAGGCCGGGTGTCCGGACGCCTGCTCGGGCGAGAGGTACTGGACGGTTCCCATCACCTGACCGGTGGCCGTGAGCGGCACCTGGTCGGCGATGCGGGCGATTCCGAAGTCGGTGATCTTGACCCGGCCGTCCGGGGTGATCAGCAGGTTGCCGGGCTTGATGTCGCGGTGGACGAGGCCGGCGGCGTGCGCGGCGTGCAGGGCGGCGGCGGTCTGCGCCACGATGTCGAGGGTGCGGTCGGTGCTGAGGATGTGTTCCCGCTCGAGGATGCTGGAGAGCGCCTCACCGGGGACGAGCTCCATCACGAGGTAGGCGCTGCCGTCCTCCTCGCCGTAGTCGTAGACGTTCGCGATGCCCTCGTGGTTGACCAGGGCCGCGTGGCGGGCCTCTGCACGGAAGCGCTCGAGGAAGCCGGGGTCGCCGAGGTATTCGTCCTTGAGGATCTTGATGGCGACGGTACGGCCGATCACGAGGTCGGTGGCCTGCCACACTTCGCCCATGCCGCCGATCGCGATCCGCGACTGGAGCTCGTAACGTCCTCCGAAGGTGAGCCCTGCTGTGGGTCTCATTTATTCAGCACCGCCTCTAGTACTTTCCTCGCGATCGGAGCGGCGATGGAGTTACCCGTGCCGTTCTGACCCTGACCACCGCCATTTTCGACAACAACCGCCACAGCGAACTCCGGATCGTTCGCCGGCGCGAACCCCGTGAACCACAGCGTGTACGGGTCGTTCTCGCCGTTCTGCGCTGTGCCCGTCTTACCGCCGACTTGGACCCCGTCTATTCTTGCATTGCTCGCAACGCCGTGATCGACGCCGTCCACCATCATCTGCTTGATGACGTCGGCGTTCTGCTGGGTCAGCGGATGCGAGAACTCCTTCGGCTGGAAGGACTCCTGCGTCTGCATGTCCGCCGAGCGGATGGTGTCGACGAGGTTCGGCGTCATGAGCGTGCCGCCGTTGGCGATCGCCGCCGAGACCATCGCCATCTGCATCGGTGTCGCCCGGTCCGACATCTGGCCGAACGAGCCGAGGGCGCGCTGCGCCGGGTCCGTGTAGAGCGGGTAGATGCTCTTCTCCACCGGGATGGGGATGTCGAACGAGGTGTTGAAGCCGAACTTCTCGGCCTGGTCTTTGATCACCTCGGGCTTCAGCTGCATCCCGAGCTCGGCGAACGGGATGTTGCACGACAGGATCTGCGCCGTCGCGATGGACACCGTCGCCCCCGGGCCGCAGGTGGTGAGGGAGTCGTTCTTCACGACCGTGCCGGAGCCGGGCAGCGGAAGGGAGGCGACGTTCGGCAGCTGACTGTCCTTGGTGTACTGCCCGGTTCCGAACGCGGCGGAGCTCATCACCGGCTTGAAGGTGGATCCCGGGGGATTCAGGTTGCCGCCGATGGTGCGGTTGATGAGCGGGTCGCCGGGCGCGGTCAGCAGCTGGTTGTACGTCGTGTCGACGGCCTTGCCGTCATGCGAGGCGAGCGTGTTGGGGTCGTACGAGGGCTTCGACACCATCGCCAGGATCTTGCCGGTCTTCGGCTGCAGCAGCACGACGGCGCCCTGGTTGTCGCCCAGGGCGTTCCAGGCCGCCTGCTGAGCGACCGGGTCGATCGTCGTCTGGACCGTGGCGCCTTGGGGACTCTTTCCGGTCAGGATGGCGTTGATGCGATCGAAGAACTGGGAGTTCGACGAGCCGCTGAGCTTCGCGTTGAGGGCACCCTCCAGCCCGGTCGGTTCGCCGTTGATCGGGAAGAAACCGGTGACCGCCGAGTAGAGCGGCCCATTGCTGTAGACCCGCTGCCACTTGTAGACGTCTTTCGAGGGCACGGACTGCGCGATCGGCTGGCCGGCCACGAGGATCGCCCCGCGCTGCGCCGAGTAGCTGTCGTTCAGTGCGCGGGTGTTGCGCGCATCGGCGCCCAGCGCATCCGCCTGGAACACCTGGAGGATCGAGGTGGACACAAGCAGCGCCAGGAACATGACGAGGACGATCGTGCTCACGCGCTTGATCTCACGGTTCATGTCAGCTCACCACCAGTCGGGGTTGATTGCGGACCGTGTCGGACAATCGCAGCAGCAGCGCCACGATGATCCAGTTCGCGACGAGGGAGGAACCCCCGGCTGCCAGGAACGGCGTCGTCAGACCGGTCAGCGGGATGACTCTGGTCACGCCGCCGATCACGATGAAGCACTGCAGCGCCACGGTGAACGACAGTCCGACGGCGAGCAGTTTGCCGAAGTCGTCCTGGCCGGCGAACCCGATCCGCAGGCCGCGCGCGGCGAAGATCAGGTACAGCGCGAACAGCGCGAACAGCCCGGCGAGCCCCAGTTCTTCTCCGAGACTGGCGATGATGTAGTCGCTCTGCGCGACGGGCGTGATCCAGGGCTGGCCCTGTCCGAGGCCCGTGCCGATGAGACCACCGTGGGCCAGGCCGAAGAGACCCTGCACCAGCTGGAAGCTGCCGCCCTGGGCGTCGTAGACGCCCTTCGAGAACGGGCTCAGCCAGTTGGCGAACCGGTCGTGCACGTAGGGCAGCACCTGGCTCGCGACGACCGCGCCGCCCACGATCAGCAGCAGGCCCAGGATGACCCAGCTGATGCGGGCCGTGGCGACATACAGCATGACGATGAACAGCCCGAAGATCAGCAATCCGGTGCCGAGGTCGCGTTGGAAGACGATCACCGCCATGGACATGAGCCAGACGATGAGGATGGGGCCGAGGTCACGAGCACGCGGGAACCGCATCCCGAGGAACTTCTTGCCCACCATGGAAAGCGAGTCACGTGCCTGGACGAGGTAGCCGGCGAAGAACACAGCGAGGCACAGCTTTGCGATCTCTCCCGGCTGGAAGCTGAACGGGCCGATGCCGATCCAGACCCGGGCGCCGTAGATCTCCTTGCCGATGCCCGGAAGCATGGGAAGCAGCAGGAGCACCAGCGCCGCGAACCCGAAGAGATAGGTGTAGCGCTGCAGGATGCGGTGGTTGCGGATGACCACCACGACGAGGATGGCGCAGACGATCGCGATGGCGCTCCAGACGATCTGCTTGATGCCGGCGCTGTCCCATCCGGAGTCCCCGTAATGGATGTCGATGCGGTAGATCTCGGCGATCCCGATCCCGTTGAGCAGCGTCGCGATCGGGAGGAGGAACGGGTCCGCCTGCGGAGCCACGAAGCGGAGGGCGATGTGCGTGCCGACGACGAGGGCCGAGAGGCCGGCGCCGAGGTACACGAGCGTGAGGTCGACATGGCCGAGGGCGCCGAGCTGGACGAGCACGATGGCGGCGGCATTGATTCCGCACGCGATGACCAGGAGGAAGAGCTCCAGGTTGCGCAGTTTCGCCGGAAGGTGCAGCCGCTTCACCGGCCCGGTGGTGGTCCGGGCCGGTCTGGCCTGCGCGCGTTCGGGGGCTCTACTGTCGGCCGGCATCGCTCAGCTGTTCCACGATCGTCTTGGCCGCCTGCAGGTCGTCGGCGTTGATGGTCTGCTCCACCTGCTGCTTGTCGTACTCGGGGAGGTCGTCGACCGTGACGTTCGATTCCTCGTACAGGTGGGAGAGGCCGATCGGGCCGATCCCCTGCTGCACGCCCTGGTAGATGGCGACCTTGCCGTCGGGGGAGGTTCCGACGAAGTAGCGGGACTGCGTCCACTCGTAGCCGAAGAAGATCGCGAGCACGATCGCGACTACGAGGGCGATGAGGCCGATCATCCAGGTGAGGCGCCGCCGCCGGACCCGGCGCGCGTCCTCCTCGATGAGCTCGTCGAGGTAGTCCTCGGACTGCGGCTCGAAGTGCGTCGGGCCGGTCGCCGGGCGGATGGGGTGCAACCGCAGTCCGGGAAGGCGCGCCGGTCGGGCGGTCGGCTTCGGCTCGGCGCCGAATTGCAGAGGCGCGGCTGCGGAGCCGACGGTGATCGGCTCCTTCACGATGTCGCCGCGGGCGGTGTCGGCGATGTCGACGATCACAGCGGTGACGTTGTCGGGGGCTCCGGCGTCGAGGCTGTGCTTCAGCAGCCGCTCGGCGACCTGCTTCGGGCCGTCCTTGGAGGCGAGCGCCGCCTGCATGTCGTCGTGCTTCACGACACCGCTGAGGCCGTCCGAGCAGATCAGCCACCGGTCGCCGGGCCGCGTGTCGAGCGTCCAGGTGTCGATCTCCGGGGACGCATCCACGTCGCCCAGCACGCGCATCAGCACGGAGCGGCGAGGATGGACCATCGCCTCCTCCTCGGTGATGCGGCCGCTGTCGACGAGGCGCTGCACGAAGGTGTGGTCGGTGCTGACCTGTTTCAGCTCGCGGTCGCGCAGCAGGTAGATGCGGGAGTCGCCGATGTGGGCGAACGCGATCTGGTCGCCGACGCGGACCATCGCGCTCACCGTGGTGCCCATTCCGGTCAGCTCGGGGTGCTCGAACACGGTCTCGGCGAGCAGGGAGTTCGCCGCGATCAGTGCCGACTGGAGTGCGAACTCGGCCTCCGGTGCCGACGCGTACTCGCGGTCCGCCTCGCGGATGCGGGACACGGCGATCGCGGACGCCACGTCGCCTCCGGCGTGGCCGCCCATCCCGTCGGCGACGACGAAGAGGTCGCGGCCGGCGTACCCGGAGTCCTGGTTGTTCGAGCGGATCTTCCCGACGTGCGAGACGGCCGCTGCCTTGTTCGCCGCCACGCCTACCGCCGCAGCTCGAACGTTGTCGTGCCGATCTTGATCGGCGTGTCGAGTGGGATCTGGGTCGGGACGGTGACGCGGCGGCCGTCGAGGAAGGTGCCGTTGGTCGAGTCGAGATCCTGGATCATCCACTCGTCGTTCCAGAGGAGCAGGCGGGCGTGGTGGGTGGAGGTGTAGTCGTCGCGGATGACGAGGTTGGACTCCCCGGACCGGCCGATCGTGATCGGGTCCCGGCCGAGGGCCAGCTCGGTGCCGGCGCGCGGTCCGGAGGTGATGACCAGGCGATGCGCGGATTGGACGCTCGCGTTCGCGTGGCCGCCCGCGCGGTTGGCGCCGGACGGGAGGGACGAGACGGGTGCGGCCTTCATCACCGGCTCGGTCGGGCCGGCGGGCGCGGGATGCGCGCTCGCCGCTGGGCTTGCTGCGGGGCCGGCTGGGAAGGGGGATGCGCCGCTCGCCTGAGACTCGGGCAGCTTGCGTACGCGCTGCCCGAAAAGGTCGGTGCGCAGCGCATAGACGATGCCGAAGACGAACAGCCACAGCAGCAGGAGGAAGCCGAACCGCAGCACCAGCAGCGTCAGCTCGCTGGGGTTCACGAGGGACCCCAGAAGTTGCCGGCGTCGTGTCGGCGGGTCGGGTCGTTCGCTCCTCCACGCGGTGCCGGTGCGGCCTGGGGGAGAACACGGAAGACGATCCGGGTCCGGCCGATGGTGATGACCGACTCGGGCTCGAGGATCGCCTTGCGGAGGGGCTGGCCGTCAAGCTTCGACCCGTTCGTGGAGCCGAGGTCCTCCGCCTGCGCGCGGTGCCCATCCCACGTGATCATGATGTGCCGGCGGGAGATGCCGGTGTCGTCGACCGTGATGTCGGCGTCGGCGCCGCGGCCGACGACCGTGCGGGAGTGGCTGAGGGGATAGTGCTTGCCGTCGATGTCGAGCACCGGTGTCCAGGCGACATCGCCCTTCACGTTCTCGGACTCGACCTGCAGCATCCCGACGGAAAGGTCGGCGTCCTGCACCAGGTCGATGGAGATGCCGCCCGCGAACCGATAGTGCTGGGCGGCGGCATGCTTCTGCACGAAGTCGATGAGCTCGTCGGTGAGCGCGGCGCCCATCGACCGCATCCGCTCGTAGTCGGCTCCGGCCATGCGCAGCACGAACCGGTTCGGCGCGAGCACGCGGTCGCGCGCGACCACGGCCGCCTTCGTGTCGAGCTCCTTGCGGAGGGCGCTCGTGAGCTCGACCGGCTGCAGCCCGGAGCGGAAGGTCTTCGCGAAGGCGCCATTGACGGCGCGCTCCAGCCCCCGCTCGAAGTTGTCCAGAATGCCCACAGTCTCCCGCTTCCGGCTCGATGACTACATGCATGTTAGTCGGAACGGTTGGAAAGGCACTGGCTATCGGGTGAAGATCAGCCGTCGGGAGGACGCCACGATTGGTGTGCGATCCGGCCACCGTGTTAGAGTTCCTGGGTTCGCGCGAGTGGCGGAATTGGCAGACGCGCTGGCTTCAGGTGCCAGTGCTCGAAAGGGCGTGGGGGTTCAAGTCCCCCCTCGCGCACGAACGGGTGATTCAGGATTTCCGGGAGACCGGGTCATGAAATACCTCAAAGCGAACCAGGAAAGGCCGGTCCGACGGGACGTCGGGCCGGCCTTTGGTGTTAATCGCCCAGGTCATGCGTGACCGTGATCGGAATCGGCCTCAAACGCAGAAAAGCCTGCCCGAGGGCAGGCTAGCGCCTTCTGTACGCAGGTGGTGGAGCGGTTGATGCGAGTAGTAGCTGCTACTGCGGAGGGGCGAGCAGGGGAGAGGCTTCCCGTCGCTCAAGCGCAGCGCCCGTCGCTGCCTTGCGTCGTCGAGTACGGGGGAGAGGTCTGCCGGGCTGTCGCTTGGCGTCCTTCTCGAAGAACTTCGCAATCTTGCAGATGTTCGCCGAGACGGCCATAAGGGTGGCGACGAGGTACTGGAAGGCGAACCCACGCCCCGAGCGCTTGCCGGGGTCGCCGAGGTTCTCGTACCGAGCACCCTTCAAGACCTTGTTGAAGCTCTTATGGGTACATTCGTAGACCCAGTAGGGCTTGGTTTTAGTAATGCTGACGAACTCAGCGGGGTCGGGTCAGTGACCTTCTCGAGAACGACTTGGTCGCCCGGCGTCTGGCTGACGGCAGTGGGATCGAGGTCATGTTCACCTACCTGGCGAATGTGGAGCTCGGAGTCGCGTACTTCGACAACGCCAGCCTCGTGACGAGTATCGATCGCACTGAGTCGTGGCGCGTACTACAGACTGGTATCGCTTCAGCAGATTCCCAGCAGTCTGAGATTCAGGACATTGAAACACTGACCATCGAGATCGACCCTGACCGATACAACGTGGGCGACGTGCTCGAAGCCGGCCTGGAGCGGGCTATGTAAAGCGAAGCGAGAGGGAGGCACCAACGTGGAGGCGCAAGTCGAACTGAGCCGGTGGTCATGTGGACTTAATTGGCGGCGCTAGCACTACCCATGAACGCACCGCCGGGGTCCCGTAACATGAGCACGACCGATAAAGCGGTGCTACTCGCACGCGATACGCATATGAGTTGCTGAGGTCACCGCGACCATCAGCGACTGCCGGAGCTATTAGCTCGCCACGAGTCACCAATCGTCTGCGTACCTGAGAACGAGTGGCTCAATTGTTGCGCGGACACGATCGCTGGACGCTGAGGGTCAAAGAGTACCGTCCCACGGACAGCCGACTCGGTCTGAGGAGAAAGTGCGACGCGTCGAACGTACTCCGACACTGACTCACCGTTGGCAGCGGCCGCCTCTCGCAGCACTCTTGCCTCTTCTGGTGACAGCCTGACCGAGATCATCGTGCTGGGCCGTCTGGTCGATTCGCTCTCCTGCTTCTTATTGCTTTCGCTCATAAGTTCCCATGTCCTCTTACTCATGTTGATCCTAGGAGACATATCGATGTTAACCCTGTCAGTTGGTTCGCAGCTGTCTAACTTGCTCCGGTAAGTGTATGACACCGCTTGGAAAGTTGTATGACAAGATGTTACTCTGTGTATGACGAAGCAGCGAGAGATAAAGAGGAATCAGCATGACGGCTATCGATATGGAAGTAGACGCCTTCCTGGCCGATTCTGCGGAGTCGGTCCAGGGGAAGATCTACGCTCTCGGGATCGGTTGGAACACCCTGTTCGCCAACAGCTTCCCGATGACGCATCCTCGGATTGCCATCGGAGTCACAATCCACGTCCCGTTCACGGCTACAAACCAGAACCACACGATCAGCGTGTACCTGGAGGAGGAGGACGGTCAGAGACACCAACTGGGAGTCCAGCCCTCGCCGACCGGTGAACTTGAGCCCGCCTTCGAACTGCGGACCGGCTTCACATTAGGGCGACCCCCACTCCTTGCGCAGGGGGACGAGCAGATCGTCGCTATGGCGATGGTCATCGATCAGCTCCAGTTCACACAACCTGGGATGCTGGCCTGGGTGATCGAGATCGATGGCGAAGCTATGAAGCGATTGCCGATGAGGGTCGCTCAGCCACCGCAGCCGCTCGGCCTTTTCCGGTGAGCTGATGCATCGTCAAGACCATGAGCACAACGCTCACGGGCACACGCTCTCGCCGGCGGGCGACGTGCCACATAAAACCAACGCCTACGTGTCGAGGTCGACCGACACGCGGGCGCTGAGGACTGCTGTCGGAAGCACCCTCAGCATACTGGTACGCCAGCGGGGAGGGAGTATGCAAAATGGCTAAGTCCACGAACCGGACCACCAGCTCGAAGGTCGCGTCCAAGGCTTCGAAGATTCTTTCGGACCCGCGCTCGACCAAGAACGAGAAGAGTGTGGCGGCGAGCGATCTGTCTCAGGCGAAGCGCAGGTAATGAAACCGCGGGGTCAGCTTCGACCAGCTGACCCCGCTACTCCGCTTCAGTATCGCTGTCGCTGTCAGAGTCAGCGGAGCGAGCGTGCATCCGTCGTGTGATCGCTTCCAGAACATCGCGCTCGCGGCCCTCCCATGCGAGTCGGTTGCTCTCTGGTCCGAGGGGCGCCGAATACTTCGCTCCAACTCCGTACGGCGAATCAGTTGGGCGATCCGAACTCCACAACTGCAGCTGCGCGACTCGTAGGCCCGGACGCAACACAATCGGTACGCTGCCGGTGTTGACGAGTTCGAGGGTGAGTACGCCCCTGAAGCCAGGCTGCACCGCTACGGCAGTCGCGACCAGGAGGCCAAGTCTTCCCCAGGACGATCTGCTGAGCACCTGCCCCACCAGATTTGGGGGCAATACCAAGAACTCGAGCGTGGCTCCCAAGACGAACTGACCTGGATGGAGGATGAACGGGTCCCCAAGTGCAACGTAAGTCTTCCGATCCGCCTCTGACTGCTGAGCGTCGACGTCCTCGTGGTGCCCGAACGGATCAATTGACGTACTATCCTGGCGCGACACTTCGATGAACTCGGTACCCAGTCGAAGATCGACGCTTCCCGGACCCACTTGTTCTTCGCGGTCCAAGAGCGGGGTGATGACGAGACGCTTGTCATTGTCACGCTCGTCCAGCAGTGCGTCGATCTGCTCACGAAGCAGAACGCTCATGTGCCCTCCACGCAGTAACAATGCTGGACATCTCGAGGGCTTTCACGACGACGGCGTTGAACGCGGTGTCGCCAACGCCGCTCGCCAATGATGCGGGGTCATCGCCGTGCTCTCGGAAAGTTGCGATCCACCCGGCCATAACGATGGCCCACGGGCCGAGAACCTCACCTTCGAACTCGACCGCAGGCACGCCGTGACTTAGCCAGTCGGCGGCGGCTGAGATGGATGCATCCGCCGACTTTGGGTCGAAGCCACTAGCGATGTGCTGCTCGGCGACCGCGATGATCTCATTCTCGATCAGAGCGATGGCTCCGCGGAGGAACGTTTCCTTTGCCGTTCCGGTGAGAGTCATGTTGTTGGACGCATCGCGCAGCCATGCCGTAAGCGACGGGAAGTCTCGTTCCATCGTCGGCGTCCAGCCTCTTTCATCCAGCTGCTTCAGTTGAATCCGGATGCGGTCACGTTCGCTCGGATGCGTACCGACCTGCGCACTTGCGGATGGAGGCGCGAAGGCGCAGAAGGCCAAGACGAAACTCGGCCCAGTCACGGCGATGGCGATTGCGTCGCAGATAAGTTCGGCACACCAAGCCTGGAAAGACGCGACCCATTCGCCGGCTTCCGCTCCCGAGGGATGCAGGCCGGCGATGCTTAATTGCATGGCGAGGAGGGCCTCGACGGGGGCAGGGTCAATCGCCACTTCGAGCGCCCTCAGGAGGCTCTGATTGACGGCCGTGTGGCCTACCTCATGAGCCAAGATCGGTGCTAGAAGCGCATTCTGAGGATCAAGAGCGGGAAGGTTGAAGGCTATCGGGTGATTACCTGAGTATGCGGCCGGGGGCGACCCCGTGCGGGAGAAGAGGTCATCTACCCACGCGACCAGGTCAATCGTCGAGTACATGTTGACAGCGGAAAGCTGAACGATCGGGTCACCCTGATCGATCACCACCGTTTCCATCAGCACATCAATAAGGTGCTGCAGGCCGACAGGTACGTCCGAGCGACCGACAGCATCACGAAACGCCGCAAGGATCTCGTGGAGCGAATCGAGCTGCGGACTCAGACGCTCGTACTTGCGAGTAACGACATCATGCAACGCGTCGACGCCGACCGCCTGAGCCTCCTCCTGGGCGAGAGCTTCAAGTTCCTTGTCCACACGGTTCAGTAGGTGGTTCATCAGAGCGCGCAGCTTCGACCCGCGCCTATGTCTCGGAATCGCGGCAGTTGCGAGACGCAGGCGCGCCAGCTTGAATCCAACGACGCCGCGAACCAGCTCTAGGTTGTCAGCCACGTCGAACTGTATGCCTGCGAGTGAACCGTGGACCAAGCCGCGTTTAGCGTTCCTTGGGCCATCGACTCAAACTCGCTGACAACGAGACGGCGTTGATCCGGGCTTTCATTGCCGGACGCGGTCGCTTCCAGAGCTCTCGCGATTTCGTTCAGACGCTCCGCCCACTCTTCTTGAGATGAAGCGTCCCGCGCGACAGAGGCCGAATCGATCGAACTTGGCGCCATTCGCTTCAGCGCGTCTGCAAGATCCCCCCTGTTCCAGATCCTCACCGGCGCCTGGACGGCTGCCGCCGCTGCTTTGAATGCGTCGGCGGCAAGGTGAATGGCAACGCTATCGGCGAGGGACGCGATACCGGCATCCGACTTGAGAATGTCACTTAGGACATCGTCAGCAAGTCGTCCAACAGTGCTCAATCCCGCGACGGTCTTAACAGCAGCGTCACCGTCGTGAGATTGAGGTCGATCTAGAACGCTAATCCTGTTCACTTCTACTCCCCATTTCGAGAACTCTACGGC
The DNA here is from genome assembly GCA_051962155.1 of Leifsonia sp. Taxonomy (GTDB): domain Bacteria; phylum Actinomycetota; class Actinomycetes; order Actinomycetales; family Microbacteriaceae; genus Leifsonia. Next base: position 21,317 of record JBQCCO010000089.1, read on the forward strand.
GCGGTTGGGTGATCTACTAGGCCGAGCGTTTAGATGCGGCGGTCCTTGCTATCGGCGCTTCGCTGCCAATGGTCAGTGATACGACTTCCGCAGCAGCGTCCGAGGCGAACCTTCCGAGCGGCAGCGCCACGATGCGAAGTGTGGATTGTCCCGGTTCCCGTATTAGCGAGACCAGTTTCTCCCAATCGTCGAGCAATAGGACATCGCCGCCATCCCAGAAAAGCATCTTGGATGTGAGCGACTGGTGCCATCCGTCTTTCAGATGCTCACGAGCTCGCACGAGCAAGCGCACCGGAGCACCTGCGTCTCGCAGTTCCTTTAGCGTTAGCACGCAAACGGCATCTGCGATCGACCATCGGCGTGTCTTCCTCTTCCCCTCGCCGGTCCGAATCGAGGGCGAGACAAGCCCCGTGCGAACCCAATAGTCGAGCGAGGAATAAGGGATCCCCGCGAGCCTGAGGACGGCTGGAGTCTCCAGATAGGCATCCTCCGGCTCTCCGGTCATACCTCACTGTATCGCAGCAAAGCTAAAACTGGGTGTTAGCTATAGGCAATCGAGCCGCTTTCGAGGAAGCCCGAGCTCCGCAGGAAACAGCTTCGGACCGGGGGTTCCTGTGGCTCGCTGGAAAGCATCCGGTCTTAGCCTGGAATCCCAGCCGGGGAAGTCGGCGCCGCGCCAGACGGCTCGAGGCATTCCGGATTTGCTGAAGCACCCACGAACGGTAGTTCAGGGATTTCCGGGATACCTGATCATGAAATATCCCAAAGCGAACGAGGAAAGGCCGGTCTGACGGAAACGTCGTGTCGGCCTTTCGTGTTGATCGTGGCGACCATGCGCTGATGGTGATGGGTCATCGCCATCGGTTTAAGAACGCAGAAGAGCCTGCGGCGAGAAGCTGCTCGGCCCGGAGGTGGTGGGGGTCGCGTCTCGGCTGATGTGGGTGCGCCTGGGGACGTGAGACGGGTGGTTCCACGGCACGGGTCCGTCACGGACGCGGTTCGCGGTCCCGTGGTCGCTATGCTCCGAACGTGGACGATGCCCTGCTCGACTCACTCCGGCGCGCTGTGGACGCCGCGCCCGACGATGTCGCACTGCGATTGCACCTCGCGAGACTCCTGCTCGAGCACGACCTCGGCGAGGAGGCTGTTTCTGTGATGGGGTCCGTGCTCCAGGCCGATCCGGGCAATCGGGAGGCCCGCGAGCTGATGGCCTGGTCGTTGACCGGCCGGCCTCCCTCCCCGGGGCCCGAGGTTGACCGGTCCGCGCACTCGGACGACTTCGACTGGAACGCCGCGGAGCAGGAGGTGGACGGTGTCGCGTTGCCGGAGTTCGCCAGAGGTGACCAGCCGGACCTGGAACCCGCGTTCGATGCCGAGTCACCGAGTGTGACCCTCCAGGATGTTGGCGGGATGCAGAGCGTCAAGGACCGCCTGCAGGCGTCGTTCCTCGCGCCGCTCGGAAACCCCGAACTCCGGAAGTTGTATGCGAAGAGCCTGCGCGGAGGCCTCCTGATGTACGGGCCTCCCGGGTGCGGGAAGACGTTCATCGCCCGCGCCGTCGCCGGAGAACTCGGCGCCCGCTTCATCTCCATCGGCCTGACCGACATCCTCGATCCGTTCCTGGGGAACAGCGAGCACAACGTCCACGAGGCGTTCCAGCTCGCCCGGCGCGAAGGACCCTGCGTCGTGTTCATCGACGAGATCGATGCACTTGGCCAGCGCCGCTCGCAGACCAGGAACACCGCGACCCGCGGCACGGTCAACCAGCTCCTGACCGAGCTCGATGGCGTCGACGGCTCCAACGAGGGCATCTTCGTGCTGGCGGCCACCAATCAGCCCTGGGACGTCGATCCGGCCATGCGCCGCCCCGGCCGGCTGGACCGCACTGTGCTCGTACTGCCGCCGGACTACGAAGCGAGGATGGCGATCTTCCGGACCCACCTCGCCTCACGCCCGATCGAGGGCATCGACCTGGAGAAGCTCGCCAAGCGGACGGAGCTGTACTCCGGAGCGGACATCGCGTACATCTGCGAGCTCGCCGCAGAGCGGGCGCTGCTCGACAGCGTGAGGAGCGGCCAGCCGCGCCTGATTGGAATGGCCGACATGCTGGCAGCCCTGGATCAGGTCAAGCCGTCGACACTGCCGTGGCTGGACAGCGCACGTAATGTCGTCGCGTTCGGGAACGACGACGGCACGTACGCGGAACTCGGCTCCTACCTGCGTCGAGTGAAGCGGCTGTGACGGCCGACACGGGCGACCGCGAGCGCGCAGCCGTCTATCTCGACGCCGACCGGCCGCAGGATGCGCTGCGGCTGCTCGGCCCGTACCTCGCCTCGGCACCGGAGGACGTCCGCGCGCTCTGTTTGTACGCACGCGCCTTGGTCCACGCCGGCGACGCGCGCCGGGGCGTCGAGACCGCCCGGCGAGCGGTCTCACTCGCACCGGACGGCGAATGGGCGTGGCGGGTCCTCGCCTTCGCAGAGTCGCAGGCGGGCAACCACCAAGCCGCGGTTGGAGCCGCCGCCCGAGCCAGGGCCATAGCCCCGATGAACTGGCTCACCCACCTGCAGGTGGCCACAGTCGAACTGAAGGCCAGGACTGTCACCCCAGACACTCTTGCGGCCGCTCTCCGCGCCGTCGAAATGGCGCCGGACGAAGCCATCGCCCACTACACGGTCGGCAACGTCCTGCTCGCGCAGAAGGCGCCGAAGGACGCCGAGCAAGCATTCCGCCGAGCTCTCGCGCTGGACCCGCACATGACGTCGGCGCAGAATAACCTCGCCATCGCGTCGATGCATCAGGGAGCGACTGGCGTGGCTGCGGCCGGTTTCGTCGACATCCTCGCCGCTAACCCCGCATCCGACCTCGCCCGTCGTAATGTCCTGGCAGCGATCGGAGCGACGGTGGCACGCCTCCGCATCCTCCTCGGTGCAGGAGTCCTGGCGTCCTTCGCGCTGAGGAACGCGTCCCTGTCGGCCGACGGCGCCGATTCGTTTGCTTCGGCCATCGATGTCCGGCTCGCAACCATCGTGGTCGTGTTGGTGATCGGGATCGGTTGGACGGTGCTCGCCATACGGTTCGTCGCCGGTGCGGGCATCCGGATGAAACAGATCCTCCGGGCGGCGTGGAGATTCGACCGATGGATCTGCTGGATCGCCCTCCTCGCACTCGTGGTCTACGGCTCGCTCATCGTGGCGGCCGTCTTGCAGGAACCCGCGAGCGGCGGAGGCGCGACAGCCGCGGTGCTCTGTTACGCCGTCCTGCTCCTTTGCACCTTCGTGCGCCGATCGAGACGGCGCTGAGCCAACGTCCGCCTGTTCTTCTGATCCAGTTCGCGGCGTTTCTGGTATCGTTCCCACATGGTTGACGGACGCCCGAACATCCTCCTCGTCATGGCTGATCAGGTCGTTCCGTTTCTCACCGGCCCCTATGGTGACCCCGCCGTCCAGACGCCGGCGCTCGATCGTCTGGCCGACCAGGGAGTGACGTTCGACGCCGCCTACACCGCCGTACCGCTGTGCTCGCCATCTCGGGCGGCGCTCTTGGCGGGAAGGGATGCCTCGGCCTTAGGTGTGTTCGACAACGCGTCCGTGTTTCCTGCAGACCAGCCGACTTTGGGGCACTACCTTTCCGCGCACGGTTACGACACCGCCCTCAGCGGCAAGATGCATTTCGTCGGACCCGATCAGCTCCACGGGTTCAGGACCAGGTTGACGACCGACGTCTTCCCCGCGGGAGTCGACTGGGTTCCAGAATTGGATGAAGAGGGCCGATTCCCCGCCGGCGGGCACGCCCGGCACTATGCGCCGCCCGACCCGGGCGTACGCCCGTGGACGATGTTCCGGGCCTACGACGAGGAGACCCAGTTTCGCGCGCGTCAGTACCTATTGAATCGCTCGTTGGAGGAGCAATCCGACCCGTTCTGCCTCGTGGTCTCCTACCATCACCCGCATGATCCGTTCCATGTGAGTCAGGAGGCGTGGGACCGTTATGAGGAGACCGAGATTCCCCTCTCCGAGCCGGACGACGCAGGAGGTCTTGCGCGGTCGGTCATGGATGACTGGGCGGACGACGCACACGAGACCGCCGCGTATGATCTGCGCGACCCGGCGGCCCGCCGAATCACCCGGCGCGCGTACTACGCCGCGCTCTCGTCTGTGGACGACATGGTCGGCCAGCTTCTGGAGGCGCTCGAGACCACAGGGGAGTTGGAGAACACTCTCGTGCTGTTCACCAGTGATCACGGCGACATGATGACCGAGCGAGGGATGGTCCAGAAGCGGTGCTTCTATGAGTGGTCGGCACGCGTGCCGCTCATAGCCCGGTTCCCTGACGCCCTGCACGCGGGTACCCGGATCGCGCAACCGGTGTCGTTGATCGATCTGCTACCGACAGTTCTCGATCTTGCGGGTGTTCCGGAGCCGCGCCGAGCGCACATCGATGGGCGGAGTCTGCTTCCTCTCATCGCCCAAGCAGACGCCGACCACGACTTCGCATCGCCCACCGACACCATCGAGAGACCCGTGTTCTCCGAATACCACTTGGAGAAGGTGTACGCCCCGTGTTTCATGGTGCGGCTCGGCCACTTCAAATACATCCTCGTGCACGAGCACGATGAACAACTGTTCGACCTGGACGCCGACCCGGGGGAGCGGACAGACCTGAGCGAGGATCCCGCTCACCAGGAGGTGCGGGACGCGTTACGCGCGCTCGTACTCGATCGTTTCGATCCCGTACGACTTTCAGCCGAGGGGCGGGCGAGTATCGCCCGCCGCGTAGTCGTACGGGATGCGATGCGACACAACGGCACGCATTGGGACTACGAGCCGCGGTTCGACCCGACCACGCAATTCGTTCGGTGAAGGGACCTCTGGGATCGCATCCACTCGGGTGGACTGTCTCAGGGAAGAGCCGCTGACACCAGGCAGCTTTCGTTTCTGGGCCCGCCGGTCAGACAGCGATCCGGCCGCCGTCGACCGGTAGCACTGCTCCATGAACGTGTCGGGCGTCGTCGGACGCGAGGAACACGATCGCGTCGGCGACGTCGTCCGCGCTGCCTGGCCGCCCGGCCGGGGTCGTGGACGCCAACTGGTCGAGCCCCTCTCCCATGCCGGCGCTGCCCTCGGTGCGGGTGGGGCCAGGACTGACGGCGTTGACCCGCACGCCGGAGGGGCCGAACTCCGCGGCCCACGCCTTGGTGAGCAACTGCAGGGCAGCCTTGCTCGAGCCGTAGAGCGCCATGCCCGCCATACCGAAGTTGGCGACCATTGTCGTGACATTGATGATCGCGCCGGCGCCCGCCGCGACCATCGCGGGTGCGAGCTCGGCGACGAGGATGAACGGCGCCCTGACATTCACGGCAGTGACCGACTCGAGTTCGTCGTCGGTCACGTGCTGGGTCGCTCCGAACGGGAAGATCCCGGCGTTGTTGACCAGGATGTCCACCCGTCCGCCCGAGATCTCGAGGGCCCGTCGCGCGAGATCACGCACGCCGTCGGCGTCGCGCAGGTTCGCGGCGACGAAGTCTGCCGTTCCGCCGGCACTGCGAATCGCGTCGACAGTGGAACGGCCACGCTCGGCGTCGCGCCCGCTGACGATGACGTGCGCACCAGCCTGGGCGAGTTTCAGGGCCGTTGCGCGGCCGATCCCGCTGGTGGACCCCGTTACGAGAGCCGTGTCGCCGGTGAAATCGATAGTCATGTTCTTCCTTCGGTTGGAGTGAATCCTCCAATCGTCGTCACGAAAAAATGGAGTGTCAACTACAAAACTGGTAGCCTCTCCGTCATGACGCTCGCGACTCAGACCGACCCACCCGTCCGCGGCTTCACCGCCAAGGGTCAGGCCACCCGCCAGCGGATCGTGGATGCGGCCTCGAAGCTGATCCTCGAGCCCGGCGTAGAGAGCGCAACACTGGAGGAGATTCAGAGCGAGGCGCGGGTAAGCGCCTCGCAGCTCTATCACTACTTCACCAACAAGAGTGCGCTGATCCTGGCCGTGATCGATCACCAGACCGAAGCGGTGCTCGGTGTCCACCGCACCGTACTGGCTCGGCTGGACAGCTTCGAAGCGCTCATCGAATGGCGGGATGTGATCGTAGCGACACTCGATGCGCAGAACTGCATCGGCGGATGCCCGCTGGGGTCGCTCGTCAGCGGTCTCGCTGAGTCGGATCCGATCGCGCGCGGCGCGCTCGCGGAGTCGTTCGGCGAGTGGGAGGGCCTGCTGCGAAGTGGGCTGATCGCGATGCGCGACCGCGCGGTGCTACGGGACGACATCGACGTGGATGCGCTCGCCCTCAGCATGCTTGCAAGCGTGCAGGGCGGCCTGCTGCTGAGTCAGGCGCGTCGCGACTCGAGCGCCGTACGGGTTGCGGTCGATACAGCCATCGAATACCTCCGCACACTGAGAGTGTGACGATCGATGCTCCCTCCGAGGGTGAGGAGGCGGTGGACACGCATTCCGCTCGTCGCGTCTAACCCGTCACCGCGTGGATGACGTGGACCGGATGCCCGCGAACAGCAGGTCCAGCATCCTGCCCGCCTGCCCGGGCTGGAGCGAGTCCGCGGCGAGGAAGATGCCGACCAGGCTGGCGGCGACATCCTCGGCTCGTACGTCCTCGCGGAGCGTGCCGGCCCGTGCGCCCGCATCCAGGAAGCGCTGCAGAGTCTCAGTGATGAGGGCGCGAGTGTCGGACGCGCTGATCACCCCTGCCTTCGACAGTGCGCGCAACGACTCGGCCATGCCGCGTTTGCGGCCCACGAAGTCGGCGTATTCGTCCATCCAGAGTCGAAGAGCAGTGGCGGGATCGTAGGTGGCGAGCAGTTCTGCGGCGCGGGCAACGACCAGCGCGAGTCCGTCGCGGTGAACGACCTCGACCAGGGACTCGCGCGTCGGGAAGTGCCGGTAGAGGGTGCCGATCCCGACGCCGGCGTCGCGGGCGATCGCCTCCAGGCTGACCGGCTCGGCTCCTGAGGAGAACGCGGCGCGTGCCGCCTCGAGGATCAGCTCCCGGTTTCGCTGGGCGT
>JBQCCO010000090.1:0-35132 GCA_051962155.1 Leifsonia sp.
TGGGCCGATACCGACGGCGGCGTCGACATCTTCGTCTCCGGCGTCGGAACGGGCGGCACCATCACCGGCGTCGGCCAGGTGCTCAAGGAGCGCAAGCCCGAGGTTCAGGTGGTGGCGGTCGAGCCGCTGGACTCGCCCATCCTCAACGGCGGCAAGCCGGGCCCGCACAAGATCCAGGGCATCGGCGCGAACTTCGTTCCCGAGATCCTCGACACCACCATCTACGACGAGGTGGTCGACGTGTCGGTCGACGACGCGCTCGACGTCGCCAAGAAGCTCGCGAGCGAGGAGGGCATCCTCGCCGGGATCTCCTCCGGCGCCATCGTCTGGGCCGCCCTGCAGCTCGCGAAGCGCCCGGAGAACGCGGGCAAGACCATCGTCGCGATCGTCTGCGACACGGGCGAGCGCTACATCTCCACCCCGCTGTGGGCGGACCTGCTGGACTGAGCGGAGTGCCGATCTTCCGCGCCCGCGAGGACATCCGCAACGCGCGCCGCCACCCCCGGGCGGCCCGGGGGGCCGCGACGGCGCCCGTACGCAACGTCTCCGACGGGCCGAGCACCCCCACACGTACCACAACGCCGCACTCACGGAACTGCTCCGGGCGGTTCGTGACGGTGAGCGGTCGGCCCGACGCCGGGCGTTCCGCCTCAGAGGGTGAGCAGGACCTTGGTGGCGCGCCGTTCATCCATCGCCCGGTAGCCCTCGGCCGCCTCCTCCAACGGGAGGGTGAGATCGAACACTGCTCCCGGGTCGATCTCGCCGGCCATGATGAGGCGGATCAGCTCCGGCAGGAACCGGCGGACGGGGGCGGGACCGCCGTGCAGGTGGACTCCGGAGAAGAACAGCTCCTCGCCCGGCAGTACGACGTCGTGGGAGACGCCGACGTAGCCGACGTGGCCTCCGGGGCGGGTGGACCGGATCGCCTGCATCATCGACTCCTGGGTTCCGACCGCCTCGATCACCGAGTGCGCGCCGAGTCCGTGCGTGAGTTCCTTCACCTTCGCGACGCCGTCGTCGCCGCGCTCCTCCACCACGTCGGTGGCGCCGAAGTATCGCGCGAGCGCTTGGCGGTCCGTGTGGCGGCTCATCGCGATGATGCGCTCGGCGCCCAGCTGCCTGGCGGCGAGGATGCCGAGGAGGCCGACCGCGCCATCCCCGACGACCGCTACGGTCTTCCCGGGAGCGGCCTCGGCCGCGACGGCGGCGAACCAGCCGGTGCCGAGCACATCCGAGGCCGCGAGCAGACTGCGCACCTGGGCATCCGTCGGGGCGCCGGGGACCACGACGAGCGTGCCGTCGGCCAGCGGGACCCGCAGCTTCTCGGCCTGCGTCCCGATCGCACCCATCGGGACGGCGTGGACGCAGCGGGACTGGTACCCGGCCCGGCAGATCTCACAGGTGTTGTCGGAGGCGAAGAAGGAGCCGACGACGATGTCCCCGACCGAGAGCTGCTCGACCTCGTCGCCGACCTGCTCGACGACGCCGACGTACTCGTGACCCATCGGCGTCGGCCGGGTGACCGCGTCGGTGCCGCGATACGGCCACAGATCGGAACCGCAGATGCAGGCCGCGGTGACCCGGATGACCGCATCGGTCGGCTCCTCGATGCCCGGGTCGTCGCGCTCTTCGACGCGGACATCCCCGGGGGCGTACATGACCACTCCACGCATGCAGGTGTTCCTTCCGGTTCAGGGTGACGGTTCCGGCCGCGCCAGGATCCGATCCGCGCGTCCGGAGCAGGGAATCCGTCACGACATCCCAGCCAAGCCCTTTCGTCGACGTGGAGGGAGACCCTGATGAGAGGTGTACTGGCAGGGCACCCCTGGAGTTCGTCCGGCTCCAGAGCTTCGCGTCGGCGCGTCGGCGGGACGAAGGGCCCTAGACGAGGAGGCGAGACCTTGGCACTGTCGAGGCGTTGAAGCATTCGGTGACCGGAGGGAGATCAGGGTGGTCGCGAGCGAGACAGGCGCCGGCGTGTCCGAGGACGTCATCGACCGGGTCGACGCGTGGTGGCGTGCGGCGAACTATCTCTCGGTCGGTCAGATCTACCTGCTGGACAACCCGCTCCTGCGCGAGCCGCTGCGGCCGGAGCACATCAAGCCGCGTCTGCTGGGTCACTGGGGCACCACGCCGGGACTGAATTTCGTCTACGCCCACCTCAACCGGGTCATCCGCGAACGCGACCTCGACACGCTCTTCGTCGCCGGCCCGGGCCATGGCGGACCGGGCGTCGTCGCCTGCGCCTACCTCGACGGGACCTACAGCGAGCTCTACGGGCGCATCGGCCGCGATGAGGACGGGATGCGCCGGCTGTTCCGCCAGTTCTCGTTCCCCGGCGGCATCCCGAGTCACGCGGCGCCGGAGACGCCGGGCTCCATCCACGAGGGCGGCGAGCTCGGGTATGCGCTCTCGCACGCCTACGGTGCGGCGCTGGACAATCCCGATCTCCTCGTGGCAGCTGTCGTCGGAGACGGCGAGGCGGAGACCGGTCCGCTCGCCACGTCCTGGCACTCGAACAAGTTCCTCAACCCGCTCACGGACGGCGTGGTACTCCCGATCCTGCATCTCAACGGGTACAAGATCGCGAACCCGACGGTTCTCGCCCGCATCCCCGAGGAGGAGCTGCTGTCGCTGATGCGCGGCTACGGCTACACGCCGCATCTCGTCTCCGGCGGTTTCGACGGCGAAGATCCGCGGGCGGTGCACCGACGGATGGCGATCGAGCTCGACCGCATCCTGGATGAGATCGAGGCGATCAAAAGCGCCGCAGCCGCCGGCGACCTCAGCGGACGGCCCGCCTGGCCCATGCTCATCCTGCGGACTCCGAAAGGGTGGACCTGCCCGGCGGTGATCGACGGGCATCCCGCCGAGGGGAACTGGCGCTCCCATCAGGTACCGCTCTCCAATGCGAGGGACACGCCGGAGCACACCCGACTCCTGGAGAGCTGGATGCGCTCCTACCGTCCCGACGACCTGTTCGACGAAGACGGCGCCCCCGTCGGCCTCATCACTGCGCTGGCGCCGGACGGCACGCGACGGATGAGCGCGAACCCCGCCGCGAACGGCGGCCGGCTGCGCACGGAACTGCGCCTCCCCGACTTCCGGGAGTACGCCGTGGACGTGCCGTCGCCGGGGGAGACGGTCGCCGAGGCGACGGCGGTACTGGGGACGTTCTTCCGCGACGTCATGCGGGCCAACCCTCACACGTTCCGGCTGTTCGGACCGGACGAGACGGCGTCCAACCGGCTGCAAGCGGTCTACGAGGTCACCGGAAAGCAGTGGAACGCCGAGTACTGGCCGATCGATGAGGACAATCACCTGACCCCGAGCGGCCGGGTCATGGAGATGCTCAGCGAGCATCAGTGCCAGGGCTGGCTGGAGGGATACCTGCTGTCGGGGCGTCACGGCGTGTTCAACTCGTACGAGGCGTTCATCCACATCGTCGACTCGATGTTCAATCAGCACGCGAAGTGGCTCAACTCGGCGCGGCGGATTCCCTGGCGCGCGCCGGTGTCCTCCCTCAACTACCTGCTGAGCTCGCATGTCTGGCGCCAGGACCACAACGGCGCCTCGCACCAGGACCCGGGTTTCATCGACCACGTGGCGAACAAGAAGGCGGATGTCGTCCGCGTCTACCTGCCGTTCGACGCGAACACGCTGCTGTCCACCTACGATCACTGCCTCCGCACCACCGGCTACGTGAACGTCGTCGTCGCCGGGAAGCAGCCGGCGGCGAACTGGCTCTCGATCGAGGATGCGGTGGAGCACTGCACACGCGGCATCGGCATCCTCGACTGGGCGGGAACGGAAGTGGATGGTGAGGAGCCGGATGTGGTCCTCGGCTGCGCCGGAGACATCCCCACACTCGAAGTGCTCGCCGCGGCGGACATTCTGCGCTCACGGCTGCCCGAATTGAAGGTGCGGGTCGTGAACGTGGTCGACCTCATGCGGCTCCAGAGTGCGGACCAGCATCCGCACGGACTCGAGGACGCCGGCTACGACGCCCTGTTCACGACCGACAAGCCGGTCATCTTCGCCTACCACGGGTATCCGTGGCTGATCCATCGGCTCACCTACCGCCGTGCGGGCCATGACAACCTGCACGTGCACGGCTACCGGGAGGAAGGCACCACCACGACCCCCTTCGACATGGTGATGCTCAACGATCTCGACCGCTACCGCCTGGTGATCGACGTGCTCGATCGTGTCCCTGGGCTGGCCGCCCGCGAAGCCCGGTTCCGGCAAGAGCTGGAGGACGCGCGGCTGCGAGCCCGCCAATACACGCGTGACCACGGTGAGGACATTCCCGAGGTGGCCGAGTGGAGCTGGGGAGGAGGGGCGCGCGCGACCCGCCTCGACACCACCGGAGCCGACAACGTCTGACCAGACGAGTCGACATCGCCCCGGGGGTTACGTCTCGGTGGAGTGCCCGAGTTGTTCGCGCTCGCCTGTGACGGCGAGGATGGCGCGTTCCGCGCGGTGCTCGCTGCGACGGGCGCGATCGACCCCGAAAAGGTAGATGGCGTCGAGGACGCCGAGGGTGTTGGAGAGCAGGAGGGCGACGAACCACGGCTTGCTCTCGTTGCGTGCGGCGCGCCAGAGCGACGCGCCCTTCCAGGCCAGGCTCCACGCGACGGCCGCGCCGATCAGCGCTCGGCCCGCAGGCGGAAGTTCGCGGAACGGCGCGGTGCGGCCTCTTTCGTTCTTCGCTCTCATGTCTCTACCTAAGCGTCCATCCGGTGCGGTGCGAAAGGTCGAAGGTCCCAACCGGCGACCGAGATCCGGGGCAGGCTCGACATGACAACCGAGGTGAGGAGCGCGAATGCTGATGGAGCTGACCCGTGATGAGATCGACGACGTCCTGGCGGACCAGATCGTCGGCCGTCTCGGCATGATCGACGACTCGACCCCCTATGTCGTTCCGATCCCGTACGTCTACCGCGACGGGGATATCTACGCCCACACCGCCCAGGGGCGCAAGCTGAACGCTCTCCGCACGCATCCCGAGGTGTGCTTCGAGGTGGACGATGTGTCCAGCATCGATCAGTGGCGCAGCGTGATCGCGTGGGGGCGGTTCGAGCAGTTGCTCGGAGCGGAGGCACGCGAGGGCTTGGACCTCCTGCTCGATCGCTTCCGCCCCATCTTCACCGAGTCCGGCAAGGAGCATCCCGGCGCCCAGATCGGAATGCTGCGTACTCTCGACATCCCGCGCTCGGGCGCAGCAGGCGAAGAGCTCGGCCGGCCCGGGTCGTCGGCCGTCATCTACAGAATCCGGCTGGACACCGTCACCGGACGCGCGGGGCAACCCGGATGAGCGACGGCAGGACGATCGTCGGCTTCGACGGAACAGCGTCCGCCTGGCGGGCGCTGGACTGGGCTGCGCTCCGGGTGGGCACCCGAGGTGGGACGCTGGATGTCGTCACAGCACTCGACACGCGGCTGGGCGCCGCCGTGCTGGGACCGCACGCGGACCTGTCGACGACAGTGGAGGCAGAACTGCGCCAGGCGCAAGCCCATGTGAAGGTCCTCGTACCCGGTATCTCCGCCCGGTTCCGATGGGTCGATGGGCCGCCGGCCGGAGCGCTTCTCCGGGCAGCGGAGGGCGCATCGCTGCTGGCCGTCGGGACAGACCGGCGGACGGACGGGACGGGTGCGCGCATCGGTTCGCTTCCGCTGCGTGTCGCAGCGAAAGCGGAGTGCACCGTCGCCGTCATCCCGGACACTGAGCCACCCGAGCGGAACGCCGTCGTCGTCGGAATCGACCGGTCGACTTTCGCTCGCTCGGCCCTGGCGCTCGCCGTCACCGAAGCCAACTGGCTGGGAGCGGGGATCGAAGCGGTTCACGCCTGGGATGTGCCCGAGGTCTTTCAGCGTGCCCTCGATGAGGGGCAGACACTGGACAAGGACTTCCTCCGCAAGGAGCAGGAGGTGATCCCCGAGGCCATCGACGATGTCCCGATCGCCCGAGAAGCATCCATCACGCCGAGCACCGTGCGCCGGAACCCCGCCACGGCTCTCATCGAGCGCGGCCGGGGTGCGGCTCTGGTCGTCGTGGGCACTCGGGGCCGGGGACGCTTCGCGGCAGCGATGCTCGGCTCGGTCAGTCACGACCTGCTGCTCGATCTGCCCTGTCCGGTGCTGGTGACGTCGAAGGAGTACTCGTTCGTGGTCCCCGGCGACGGTTCGGACGAGGTGTGAAGGAGGGACGCGTTATGCAAGCGTCGAAGTCGGTATCGCCGCACATCGTCTGCGGTGTCGACGGCTCGGAGGAGTCACGCCGTGCACTGCACGAGGCCGCGAAGCTCGCAGAGGCCCTCGGGACCCGGCTGGAGGTCGTGATGGCCTGGCAGCACTCGACGTCCATGTACGACGCGTACTTCCCGGAGCCGGGACGCACACCCAAGGTGGAGGCTTACGCCACGCTGGAGGAGCTCCTCCATGGCGAGTTCGGCGACCGGGCACCGGAGTGGGTGCACCTGAACGCCGAGTTCGGGCACGCCGGCACGGTATTGATCGCAGCAGCGCAAGACGCGGAGATGCTGGTCGTCGGCAGCCGAGGGCTGAGCGGACTGGCGTCGCCGTTCCTGGGCTCGGTCAGCCTCTATTGCGCCAGTCAGTCGCCATGCCCGGTCCTGGTCGTCCGCCCCGGGGCAGAGCGTCCCCGCCAGGACACGAACTCGACGCGCACGACTTCAGTGACCGCCCGTGCACCCCGTAAGCCGATCGTCTGATCAGCGTCGGCCGCGGTGCTCGAGCTGCAGCACGGCGGCCTGGGTGCGCCGCTCGAGGCCCAGCTTGGCGAGGAGCGAGCTGACGTAGTTCTTCACCGTCTTCTCGGCGAGCCCCAGCCGCTCGCCGATCTGGCGGTTGGTGAAGCCGTCGGCGATGAGGGCGAGCACTTGCCGCTCGCGGAGGCCGAGGGAGGCGAACCGCGGGTCGTCCGAGGGCTCTCGCAATTGGGAGGCGACCCGGGAGGCGACCCGGGGGTCGATCAGCCGCTTGCCGCGGGCGGCAGCCCGGATGTCGTCGAGCAGAGAGCTGCCGCGGATGTCCTTGATGACGTAGCCGTCGGCACCCGCGATGATGGCGGCACGCAGCGCGTCCTCATCGTCGTAGGCGGTCAGCATCAGGCACCGGATGCCCGGCTCCTCCTGCTTGATCCGCCGGCAGACGTCGATGCCGCTGCCATCGGGAAGCCGGACGTCCAGCACGGCGACGTCCGGCCGGACGGCGAGGATGCGTGATCGGGCCTGGGCGGCGTTCGCCGCCTCTCCGACGACCTCCAGGTCTTCCTGCGCGTCGATCAGGGCCACCAGGCCACGCCGCACGATCTCATGGTCGTCCGCCAGGAAGACGCGGATGCTCCTCGCCGTCATGCCGTTCCTCTCGTTGCCGGTACCGGGAGCTGGAGCCGCAGCCGCGTGCCGCCGGAACCCGAGTCCACCGTCAGCGCACCGCCCCTGCTGCGCGCCCGGACGTCGAGGTTGGCGAGCCCGCTCCGCCGGGTTGTGTCTCCCATTCCGTGGCCGTCGTCCACGAGGGTGACGGTGATCTCGTCGGCGGATGCCGACACGGACACGGAGGCCGAGGCAGCGCCGGCGTGACGGACGACATTGGTCAAGCCCTCGCGGACGAAGGCGGCGATGTCGTCGGCGAGCCCCGGCTCGGATACGACATCCACCGGCCCGGAGAAGGAGACCGTCGCCGGCTCCGGGAGGCGGCTGCCGACCTCATGCACGATGTCGAGAACGCGATGACGCAGGCTCCCGCCGCTGACGTTCTGATGGGACAGGGCGAAGATGGCTGTGCGGATCTCCGCTATGGCCTGATCGATGGACGCGACTGCTCCATCCACCCGGTCGGCAAGCGCTCCAGGTCCGAGTGCGGACTCGATGCTCTGCAGTTCGATTCCGGCGCCGAAGAGCTGCTGGATCACATGGTCGTGGAGGTCGCGGGCGATGCGCGCCCGCTCCTCCAGCAGGAGGGCGCGCTGGCGGTCCGCGCGGGCGGTGGCGAGCTCGAGCGCGAGGGAGGCCTGCCGGGCCAGCGCAGTCGCGCGCTCCAGCTCGAAGGAGGTGAACCCCGCCGAGCCGGCCTCACGCACAGCCACCAGCGCGGCCGGCCGGTCGTCGGCCACGGCGAAGGGAGCGACCAAGGCCGGCCCAGCCCGCCATCCGGCTTCAGACGGCACGATGGGCAGCGCATCGAGTCGCATCGGCTGCTCCCCCTCGAGCGCGCTGCGGACCTGGTCCACGGCGACCACTCTCTCGGCCAGTGCTCGACCGTTCTCGGCTACGGCGGTGACGCTCGCCGAACGGTGAACCGGATCCAGCTCCACGGCGAAGACGGCTTCCGTTCCCATCAGGGCGGAGACACGAGCGATCAGCTCACCGAGAGCGTCCGGGGACTCGCCGCCGAGTACAGACGCCGTGAGCTCGGCAGCGGCCGCCGTCCACGCCTGCCGTGCGGACGACTCGGCGTACAGCCGGGCGTTGTCGATGGCGAAGCCGGCGGTGGCTGCCAGCGCCTTCACCAGCTGTTCGTCGTCTTCGCTGAAGCCGCCTGATTCGGGGTCGGTGAGGTAGAGATTGCCGTACACGGTGTCGCGGACGGTGATCGGGACGCCGAGGAACGCCGTCATGGGTGGATGGCCGGGAGGAAAACCGGCGGACCGGGGGTCGCTGGAGATCGACTCGATGCGGATCGGCCGGGGGTCATCGATCAGCGCGCCGAGCAGACCGTGGCCTTCCGGCAGGTGCCCGATGCGGTCCACATCGCCGGGGGCCATCCCGACGTGGACGAACTGCTCCAGCCCTCCGCCCTCAGCGATGACGCCGAGCGCGCCATAACGGGCGCCGACCAGATCGACGGCGGCCTCGGCGATGGTGCGCAGCACGGTCGGCAGATCGAGGTGGGAGACCACCGCCCGGTTCGCGGCCACCAACGTACGCAGCCGGCCTTGCGTCTGAAGCACCCGGTTGGCCTGCTCCAGCAGTTGTGCAAGGGCGTTGTCGAGTTCGGCCCGAGGTGCATCCGGGAAGGTGATCGGCTCATCCGCCTCCATCACGCCTCCCTCGCGCCCCGTCCAGGTGACAGCCGGCTACGAGCGGCTTGGCGGCGATTCTACTCTCGGCGGAGCGGGTGACATCCCGGGAGGGATCAGCCGGCCTCCTGGCCGACGACCACCGTCGGCGCGGCGAGGTCGAGGACGAGCCCGTGGGACACGGAACCCAGCCACGCGCGCTTCCACCCGGTGAGCCGACGGTTTCCGACCACGAGCATGAGGGCGTCCTCCGACTGCGCTCGTAGGCCGGAGATGGGATTCTGCCTCAGCAGCACAGGGGTGACCTCGACGTCGGGCCGGGACTGCCGGATGCTGCGGACGTGTTCGCCGAGGAACTCCTGATGCGCGAGCTGCTGGGAGTCCACGAACTCGTCGTCCGGCGCGATCAGAGGTTCCTCGGCCAGCGGCTCCTGCCAGCAGTGCACCACGGTGAGAGGCTGCCGGAGGACCGCCGCCTCCGCAGCGGCGTATTCCAGCGCCACCTGGCCGGCGTCGGAGCCGTCCACCCCGACGACGACCCCACTGCGGCGGTGCGCTACCGCTGGGTCCTCGACGGGGACGATGGCGACGGGTCCGGCCGCACTGGTCGCGAGTCGGGCGCCGAGCGACCATCCGTAGCGGACGCGAGGTCCGACCCGATGCGAGGTTCCGACGACCACCAGTGTGCCGCGCCGGGTCTGCTCGGACAGCACGTCGAGCGGGTCTCCCACCAGCAGGGCACTGCCCGACACCGCCCCCGGATGCGTGGCGGCGAGCTCTTTCAGCCGGCTCGCGAGCCGCTGCTCCTCCTGGACGGAGGCACGTTCGAGCGCCTTCTCGTCGCCGGCGAACAGTGCCCCATCCACCACGTCGAGCACCTCGACACCCCCGCCCGTAGCGGCCGAGCGGCGCAGCGCCCAGTCCAGCGCGGCTTCCGAAGCGGCAGTGCCGTTCCAGCAGACGACGGTCCGTTCGAGCATGGTCCTCTCCCTTCCGATCAGGCCTACCTGGTCTGTTCGCTCACCTGGAGCACCATCGAGCCGCGGGCGCCGCCTTCACGCAACTCCGCGATAGCGCCCGGGAGGCCGTCGAACGGTATGGGCCGTATCCTCGGCCGGAGCTGAAGGTTGTGGGCCAGCTCGAGGAAGCGCATCCCATCTGCCCGGGTGTTCGCGGTCACCGTGCGCAGATCACGCTCGTGGAACAGCGCATCGGCGTACGAGAGGGAGGGAATATCCGACATCTCGATCCCGGCGATCACCACGGTGCCCCCACTCGCAGTCGCTCGGAGGGCCACCGGCACGAGCTCACCGGCCGGCGCGAAGACGATCGCGGAATCCAGCGGCTCGGGCGGCGGATCGGCTTCGCCTCCCACGAAGGCGGCACCGAGCTCGCGCGCCAGCGAGCGGTTCTGCTCACCGCGGGTCATCGCGAAGACGCGGGCGCCCGAGGCCAGCGCCAGTTGTGCGGTGACGTGGGCGCTGGAGCCGAAACCATAGATCCCCAGAGTGCCGCCCGGAGGCAGCTGGGCGCGCTGCAGCGCACGGAAGCCGATGATCCCCGCACACAGCAATGGAGCCGTCTCCATCGCGTCCACATCCTCGGCGAGCGGGTACACGTACCCGGCGGGCGCGGTCAGGTACTCGGCGAAGCCGCCGTCCGCATCCCACCCGGTGTACTGCGACAGCGGGCAGAGGTTCTCCGCGCCGCGGCGGCAGTAGGAGCACTCTCCGCACGTCCGCCGCAACCATGCGACGCCGACCACATCGCCGGTCGCCAGTCCCTGTACCTGGCTGCCGGCCGCCGCGATCCGTCCCACGGCCTGGTGCCCTGGGACGACGCGGCGGAGATGGACAGGGACCTCGTGGTCGATCACATGGAGGTCGGTCCGGCAGATGCCGCAGACCTCGACACGGACCAGGACCTCGTCGGGCCCAGGGTCGGGGATCGCCAGACGCGTCCTCTCCACCCCGCGTGGTTCACCGGTGGTGCGCCAGGCCAGCATCGAAGACATGGACGACCTCCCTCTCCTGCAGTCAAGCGGCCGCGTGGCCTGATCGGCGGACCGAAGGTCCCGCGGGACCTAGGACCCTTCGATGCGCACGGGCGCCCGGCGAGACTGCAGGCGGAGGTACTCATGAACATCCGGGAGTTCGTCGTCGGAGTAGACGGATCGGTGCCCGCACGGGCGGCCGTCCGCTGGGCGATCGCGCACGCACGCGAGCGATCGGCCAGGGTGACGCTGGTGCATGTGGCGGACGACGAGTGGGGAGCTGTGGGCTCGCAGCTGATCGATGAAGTGGATGCCGGGGCCGGCAGACGGCTCGATGAGGAGCTTGCAAGCGCCCGTTCCACCGCCTCTCCCACTGTTCCCATCGCCGGCGAACTCCGGTCAGGGAGCCCGATGGTGGTCCTGGCCTCGTACAGCAACCCCGAGACCATGCTCGTCGTCGGCACGCACAAGACCGGGTTCCACTACGGCCGGGCGTTCGGCTCGCGCAGCCTGCAGCTCGCCAACCTCGCTGTCGGGCCCGTGGCGATCGTCCCCGAGACGGAGTCGCGATTGCGGCGGGGTGTGGTGGTGGGTGTCGACGACACCCCGGCCGGCTTCGCTGCTCTCGACCTCGCGGCGGACCTGGCCTGCGACCACCACTGCGAGCTCGTCGCCGTCCGCTCGTCCAGCCTCCCTATTCCTGTCGAGCTGGAGCGCGATGACGAGCGGCGCGACTGGCAGCTGAGGCGCGACGACGAGGCACGCGGCCTTCTCGCAGCCGCCGTGGCCCGAGCCCGCCACCGCCAGCCGGGAATCACCATCCGCAGCCGCGTCGTGCGCCGGACACCGGGAACCGCCCTCAACGAGGTGGCCCGCGCGGCGGAGCTCCTCGTCGTAGGGGATTCGCGCCGGGAAGAGCCGCGGCCGGGCAGCCTCGGTTCGGTGGCGTACGACGTCCTGCTCAATGTGTCGTCGCCGACCATCGTCGTCCACGCGCCGCTGCCGAGCCTGCCGGAGGCAGGCGAAGCAGCTGCGCACCTGCCGGAAGGAGAGAGCCATGTCGTCGGATGAGCCGGTGCAGGAGCTGAACCGGGCCGAATGCCGGGAACTGTTGAAGCGGGGCGTGCTCGGACGCCTGGCGACTGCCGCGGGGGGCGAGCCGGACATCTTCCCGGTGAACTACTTCTCGGACGGGGACACCATCCTGATCCGTACAGCGCCCGGGACCAAACTGCTCGAGTTGACGGTGCACAGTGCCGTGGCGTTCGAGACGGACGGGTACACCGACGACGAGGCCTGGAGCGTCATCGTGCACGGCCATGCCCGCCAGCTGGATCACCAGGCCGAGATCGACGAGGCGGACCGCACCCCTCTTCAGCCGTGGATCCCCACCCTGAAGTACCGCTACATCACCATCGAGGTCGAAGGCCTGAGTGGTCGGCGGTTCCGCCGTCTGCCCGAGCCGGAGCGCTGGTGACCCAGAGAGAGAGCCACCTCCCATGACCGACAACGACCAGACCGAGTCCGCTGTCGCCGAGCTGGAGGACCGGGTCCATCCGGGAGGGCGGATCGTCGTCGGCGTGGACGGCTCGGCGTCCTCGCTCTCCGCGTTGCGCCGCGGTGCCCGCATCGCCGAGCGTCTCGGCTGCGCGCTGGTCGGCGTGACCGTGTGGGAGTTCCCGCAGTCGTGGCCCGGCTACGTCATGGAGGGCTGGTCGCCCGAGGCGGACGCGCACGCGATCGGGGAGCAGGCGTCCCGTGAGGTGTTCGGCTCGACGGCGCCGCCCTGGTACTCCATCGTCATCCGCAACGGGTCCCCGGCGCGGCAGCTCATCGCCGAGTCGGAGGGTGCCGAAATGCTGATCGTCGGAAGCCGCGGGCTGGGTGGATTCACCGGGCTGCTGCTGGGATCGGTGTCCCGGTCGAGCGTGGAGCACGCGGACTGCCCGGTGCTCGTGATCCACGGTGCGGAGGGCGCCGGCCGGATCTGAGGCCGCCGGCGTCCCCGCCCCCCGGCAGCGGAGCGTGCCCGCGTCAGCGCGGCAGCGGTTTCCGGAGTTCGGCGGCGATGGTCCGGCCCCACGCGCGGGCACGGTCGAGTTCACCCGCCAGCAGCGCGCTCTCCTTGTCGACCAGGAAGCTCTCCTTGGGGAGAAGGGGGTGCGCGCCAAGGCGGCGGAGCCTCTTCTCGATGCGGGATGCGGCCGATCCGGTGAAGAGCTCTGTCATGTCGGCGCGGGTGTCGAAGGCGGCGAACAGGGATGGCACCTGCCCGCAGGTCTCGAGCCATTCCCGTATCCCCAGCCCCTCCGCATCAGGCTCCAGGGTGAGGTGGCGGGCGGAGTCATCCGCCCACCTGCCGGCCTCGGTCCGGGAGGCCGGACGGCTGAGGCCGTGGGCATGGGTCGGTGCTCCGGCGATCAGGAGGTCGGCGTCGCCGATCGACTCCGGGGCGTCTTTCACCGCGAGCACCGTCACGGATGTGGTCGGTCTCAGCCCATCGGCGATCGCCTCGGCGATGTGCCGGGTGCTGCCGAACATGGACTCGTAGACGATCGTCGCGCGGGCGACAGGTTCTGTCTCATTCATCCCACGACTGTGACCGACCGCCGCCCGGGCGCACAGGGCCGAAGGTCACTACTCCCGAAGGGGACTTTCGGCACTACGACGATGGTCCGGGCCGAGCGAGGCTTGCCGTGTTCGCGCTTTCGAGTATGGAGGTCCCGATGTCGTACACCATCATGGTCGCGGTGGACGGCGAGCCCGGTCATCGGGCCGCCCTGGACTGGGCGGCAGAGCGCGCCGCCCGCGACGGCGCACGTCTCGAGCTCGTCCACGTGATCGAGCGATCGTGGAGCGACAGCGGCGAGCAGCCGGCTCGGCTTCTCGAACGGGCCGGGAGGTCTCTGCTGGCGGCCGAGGGGCGGATCGCCGTCCGTCGCGCACGCTCGGTGCTGGATCGCCGGAGCGCGCCGAGCACCGAGCCGGGGAGCCTGCGCACGCAGGCGCCCGACATCGCGGTGGGCACCCGGCTGCTGTTCGGCCACGTCGGTCGCGAGCTCGCCGCGGCGTCGGCCGACGCCGACCTCATGGTGATCGGGACGCCGTCGGAGGCGGACCGCCGGCAAGCGTTCGCCGGTTCCATCGCTGTCCGCGTCGCCGCCGTAGCAGGATGCACCGTCGCCGCGATCCCTCATGGCTGGCAGGCGAGCGGTCGGGGCGTGGTCGTCGGCGTGGACGGCGAACTGCCGGCCGAGCCCGCGGTGGCGTTCGCCGCCGACGAGGCGAACCTGCTGGGGGAGTCGCTGACGATCGTCTGTGCGGGCTTCATCGCCAACCCACTGCTCGCGGGCCTGGTGCCCGAGATCTCGCTCGGCGACCGACGAGAGCGCATCGTCGAGGCCGCAGCACAGGGGGTGGGGGCTGCGCATCCTGGACTGACCGTCTTCACGGAGGTGGTGGAGACCTCACCGGCTCGGGGGCTGGTGGCAGAGGCCGCTGGTTCACGGATGCTCGTGATCGGCACCCATGACCGCCACGGGGCCCGGCGCATGATGCTCGGCTCCGTGGGGCATGACGTGCTCCTCAACGTGCGGACACCTGTCGTGGTGGTGCGCGGCGGCTCTCCTCGATCCGCTCAGCCGGCCGACCGGTGATCGACGCTCCTGCCACTTCCGGTGGCAGCGCGAGGAGCGCGGTACGCGACGCGAGCGCGCGTGCGAGCACCGATGTTCTGGTGTCGCTGAGAACATCCAGCACCGGACTGACGGATCAGGAGGCCGCAGCGCGCTTGGCGCGGATCGGCCCGAATGCGGTGCGCGGGCATCGCGCGCGGCCGGGCCTCGTCCTGCTGCGGCAGGTACGCAGCCCGATCCTCGTGCTGCTGTTCGTCACCGCCGTGGTGTCCGCGTTCGTCGGTCAAGGGGTGGAGGCATCGATCATCGCGATCATCCTGCTGGTGAGCGTCGGCCTGGGATTCGTGAACGAGTTCCGCGCCGAGCGTGCCGCGGACGCCCTGCACGACCGGCTCCGCCACACGGTGGTCGTCGTCCGCGACAGCCGTCGGCGAAGCGTGGACGTGACCGAGCTGGTGCCCGGGGATGTCGTCGTCCTCGCGGTGGGAACGGTGGTGCCCGCCGACTTGCGGTTAATCGAGGCGTCGGGTCTCGCGTGCGACGAGAGCATCGTGACCGGCGAAGCCGAAGCCGCCGGCAAGGCGACTGTGCCGGTGCCTGACGGCGCCGGCATCGGGGACCTCACGTGCTGTGCCCTGATGGGGACCGTGGTGCATGCGGGCGCGGGCATGGGTGTCGTGGTGGCGACCGCGGGCGAAACGGAGTTCGGCAGGATCGCCGTCGGGCTGGCCGAAGCGCAGCCGCAGACCGAGTTCCAGCGGGGCCTCGGGAGGTTCTCGATCTTCCTGCTGGTCGTGGCGCTCATCCTCACTTCCCTCATCTTCGCCGCCGCCCTGCTCCTGGGCCGCCCGCTGATCGAATCGTTGCTGTTCTCCCTCGCCATCGCCGTCGGGATCACTCCGCAGCTGTTGCCGGCCGTGGTGAGCACGAGCCTGGCCGAGGGTTCGAGGATGCTGGCACGACGGCGGGTACTGGTGAAGCGGATGGTCTGCATCGAGGACCTCGGGGACCTCGACCTCCTGGTGACCGACAAGACCGGAACGCTGACGACCGGCCGGATCGCGTTCGACCGCGCTGTTCCGGTGGGCTCGGCACGGGCGGAGGACGTTATTCTGTCCGGGCTTCTCGCCACCGACACCGATCCGGGCGGGGACGACGAAATCGGCGCGAACCCGCTGGACCAGGCGCTGCGGCAGGCGCCGGGAGCATCGTCCGCACCGCTCGCGTCGTATCGCCGCCTGGGTGTTCGGCCGTTCGACCACGAGCGCCGCCGGTGCACGGCCCTCGTGCAGGCCCCCGGTGCGGAGTCGGTCGTCATGGTCAAGGGTGCACCGGAGTCGGTTCTTCCGCTGTGCGACGGCACGACCGACGATGTCGCGTCCGTGCTCGCCCGCCTCTACGACGAGGGGGCCCGCGTCGTGGCCGTCGCCTCCCGTTCGGCCGCCGGGGCGACCTCCGTCGACGAGGACGCTGAGCGAGGGCTGGTCCTCCGCGGATTCCTGACCTTCGCCGACGCCGTCAAGCCCGAGGCCCGCGAATCGCTGCGCCGGCTCTCCGAGCTGGGAGTCGAGGTCAAGATCGCCACGGGGGATGGCGCCGTCGTGGCGGAGCGGGTGTGCGCGCAGCTCGGTATGGAGACCCGGGGAACTCTGACGGGCGATGCCGTGGATGCGCTGAGCGACCCCGACCTGGTCGAGGCAGCGCGCACAGCGTCGGTCTTCGCGCGCGTCTCGCCCGAGCAGAAGGCCCGCATCGTCAAAGCGCTGCGCAGGAAGGGCCGCGCGGTCGCATTCCTCGGTGACGGCGTCAACGACGCGCTCGCGCTGCACAGCGCCGACGTCGGCATCTCGGTCGACTCGGCCGTGGATGTCGCGAAGGACGCCGCCGACGTGCTGCTGCTGGAGAAGGACCTCGGCGTGCTCGCCGACGGGGTCACCGAAGGCCGCCGGATCTTCGCCAACACCATCAAATACGTCCTGATGGGGACCTCCAGCAACTTCGGCAACATGTTCAGCGCCTCCATCGCCTCCGTCGTCCTCCCGTTCCTGCCGATGCTGCCGGGTCAGATCCTGCTGAACAACCTGCTGTACGACTCCAGCCAGCTGGCCATCCCCTCCGACCACGTCGACGCGGAGCAGCTCCGGATGCCCGCGCACTGGGACATCGGCGCGATCCGCCGGTTCATGCTGCTGTTCGGGCCGATCAGCTCCCTGTTCGACTTCGCCACCTTCGGGCTCATGCTGTTCGCCCTGCACGCCGCGCCGCCCGAGTTCCGCTCGGGGTGGTTCATCGAGTCGATCGCGACCCAGACCCTGATCGTGTTCGCCGTCCGCACCCGCCGCGTCCCCTTCCTGCGCAGCAGGGCCTCTCTCCCTCTGGCCGTGTCGGTGCTCGCCGTCGTGGCCGTCGGCACGTGGCTGCCGTACTCGCCGCTCGCCGGGTTGCTCGGATTCACGCCCCTCCCTGCGCTGTTCCTGCTGGCGCTGGCCGGGATGGTGCTGGCATATCTGCTGCTGGTGGAGGCCGCGAAGGCGTGGTACTACGCCCGCCTGGTGCGGCCGACCCCCGTGCTGGAGCGCCGGCGCGCCTACGGGCACCGGGTCGCACGGCGGGCGTCCCGGTTCACGGCGCGGTCGCCGCGCTCTGTGCGGCAGCGGTCACGCTGACCGTCTCGCCGAACTCGGGCACGCGGACCGTCCAGCCGAGGGTCCGCTGGATGCGCGTGCGCAGCTCGTCGGAAGCGTCCGGCTCGCCGTGGGTCAGGTACACGGCGCCGGGCGCGGCCGGCGCTGTCCCCATCCAGTCGACGAGCTGCGCGGCATCGGCGTGGGCCGAGAGCATATCGAGCGTGTGGACCTGCGCCCGGATCGGTACATCCCGCCCGTGGATGCGGAGCGCGCGCTCCCCGCGCTGAAGAGCTGCACCCCGGGTGCCGCCCGCCTGGAACCCCGTGAGGACGATGGCGTTCCTGGGATCGCCGCCATATGCATCGATATGGTGCAGGATGCGCCCGCCCTCGAGCATCCCACTGGCGGAGATGATCACCGCCGGGCCGCCGCGGAGGTTGAGCAGCTTGGACTCGTCCACGGATCGGACGAGTGTCGCGAGGCTGTACATCGCGGCGAACTCGTCGGCCGGGATCCGGTGCTCCTCCGGGTGCCGTGCATAGATCCGCGACGCGTCGACGGCCATCGGGCTGTTGAGGAAGATCGGCACCTGGGGAATGCGGTTGCGCGCGCGAAGGCGGCTCAGGTGCAGCAGCAGCGTCTCCGCGCGACCGACGGCGAAAGCGGGCAACAGGACGACTCCACCTCGACGGCAGATATCGGTGACGATCCTGCCGAGCAGGTCTGCCGCATCCACGTGAGGGTGGACGCGGTTCCCGTACGTGGACTCCGACACCAGCACGTCCGTCTGCTCCAGTGGGGCCGGCGGCCGCATGAGAGGGTCGTCCACCCGCCCGAGGTCGCCCGTGAAATGGATCCGCCCGTCGTCGGTCTTGACCTGGACCTGGGCGGCGCCGAGGATGTGCCCGGCGGGTGTGAACCGGATGGTCGCATCTCCCAGGGTCACGTCCTGGCCGAACGGATGCGGCTCGAATCGCGCCAGGGCTGCCAGTGCGTCCTGCTCGGTGTAAAGGGGTCGCGGCGGGGAGTGGCGGGACGTGTGGTGCCTGTCCGCGAACGTGGCCTGCTCCTCCAGCAGCCGTCCGCTGTCCGGAAGGATCACGTGGCTGAGCTCCGCGGTCGCCGTCGTCGCATGGATGCGGCCGCGGAACCCGTCGCGGACCAGTGCCGGGAGGTATCCGGTGTGATCGAGATGCGCGTGGGTGACGACCACGGCGTCGAGCCCGGCCGGGTCGACCGGGAACGGTCGCCAGTTGCGCTCTCGAAGCATCTTGTACCCCTGGAAGAGCCCGCAGTCGACCAGGATGCGTGTGGTCCCTGTCTCGATCACGTATCGCGACCCGGTGACGGTATCCGTCGCTCCGAGGAAGCGGAGCGATGTACTCACGAGGCAGCCAGCGTGTCGCGGCGCATCAGGCCGAGTCCCCGCAGAGTCAGACCTGTCTCGGCGAGGCCGGCGATGAAGCAGGCGGCCTGGAGGGGACTGAACGGTATGAACATCATCAGTGTGAGGCGTATCCAGCGTTTCATGGTCACTCCGAACTCTCCCGCTCAGCCTGCCGCCTGCAGGCCGACGTTCTGAGGGTCGAAAGACCCGCGGCCAGGATGATGCGCGCCGGTACCGCCGGCGCGGGACCTTCGGCCCGCACAGCGCCCCTCTCGACGCCGAGACTGGCGGCATACCGAAAGGAGCCGTCCATGCGCGCAGCCGTCGTGAGCCGGTACCACGAGCCGCTCACCATCGAGAACCGACCCATTCCCTCTCCCGGTCCCGGCCAGGTCCTGGTCCGCCTGGAGACGTGCGGCCTGTGCCACACCAACATCCACGCCATCGGCGGCGACTGGCCGGTGCAGCCCGGGCTGCCCTTCGTGCCCGGCCACGAAGGGGTCGGCATCGTGGAGCGTCTGGGCGAGGGGGTCACGAGCCGTGAAGTCGGCCAGCGGGTCGCCCTTCCGTGGCTCGGCTCCGCGTGCGGCGAGTGCCGCTACTGCATCGACGGCCGCGAGAACCTGTGCGAGCGGCAGCAGAACACCGGGTACTCGTTCGACGGCGGGTATGCGGAGTACATGCTCGCCGATGCGCGCTTCGCCACACCCGTGCCCGACGGCGTCAGCCCGCTCGACGCCGCACCGCTCACCTGCGCGGGAGTCACCACGTACGCCGCCGTCAAGAACGCGAAGGTCGTACCGGGTGAGCGCGTCACCGTGTTCGGCATCGGCGGTCTCGGCCACCTCGCCGTGCAGTATGCACGGCTGGTCGGCGCACAGGTCGTCGCCGTCGACATCACCGAGGAGAAGCTGGAGCTCGCCATCGAGCTCGGCGCCGATCATGCTGTCAACGCGGCCGAGGTCGACCCGGTCCAGGCCATCCAGCATCTCGGCGGAGCCGACGTCGCCATCGTCCTGGCTGTCGCCCCGGCGGTCTTCGATCAGGCGTTCCGCTCGCTCAACCGTGGCGGACGGCTCGTGCTCGTGTCGCTTCCCGCCGACGGCACTCTGACCGTCCCCGTCTTCGACACGGTGCTCAAGGGCATCTCGATCATCGGCTCCATCGTCGGGACGCGCCAGGACCTCGTCGAGGTGTTCGCGTTGCATGCCGCCGGCCGGACCCGCGTCGTCGCCGCCCGCCGGGACCTCGCCGATGTCAATGACGCCGTCGCCGAGGTTCTCGCCGGCGACGTGCCCGCCCGGCTGGTGTTCACCTACGATTCCGGGTTGCCGGTGGAGGCGGCCTCGGAGACCGCAGCGGGGACGTCCGCCGGATGACGGCTCCTGCACGCCGCACGGTCTGGACGCGCCCTGTCCGACTGCTGACCCGGTACTGGTTGGTGGCGCTCACGCTTCTCGTGGGCGCCGCCTCCGCGGTCTCGGCGCTCGTCGGCGAGTCCGGCATCGCGACCTGGCTGGCCGGCGGGTTCGCCCTCGTCGTCGCGATCGGTTACGCCGCCCGCATGCTGAGAACGCTGCGGGCCGGTGGGCTCGGGGTGGATCTGCTCGCCGTCGTGGCGATCGCCGCGACGGTCCTGGTCGGCGAGGTGGCCGCGGCGCTCATCGTCGTGCTGATGCTCGCCGGTGGAGAAGCCCTCGAGGACTACGCGAACCGGCGCGCACGGCGCGACCTCGACGCCCTGCTCCAGCGCGAGCCGCGTTCGGCCCACCGGTTCGAGGATGCGGGAAGCGGTGCCGTGCAGGACATCCCGATCGAGGAGGTACGGGTCGGCGATGTGCTGCTCGTCCGGCCGGCCGAGGTCGTTCCGGTGGACTCCATCCTGCTCACCCCGCACGCGGCGTTCGACGTGTCATCCATCACCGGCGAGAGCCTGCCGGCGGAGAAGCAGCAGGAGGACCAGGTGCTGAGCGGCAGCGTGAACGGCACCGCAGCCGTCCGCGTACGGGCGACCCAGCTCGCCGTCGACAGTCAGTACCAGCAGATCGTCGCCCTCGTGGCCACAGCGTCGCGGAGCAAGGCCCGCGTGGTCCGGCTCGCCGACCGGTTCGCGATTCCGTTCACCGCCTTCGCGCTGGCCTTGGCCGGCGCCGCGTGGTTGGTGAGCGGGGACCCGGTCCGGTTCGCAGAGGTCCTCGTGCTCGCGACACCGTGCCCGCTGCTCATCGCGGCGCCTGTCGCCTTCATCGGCGGGATGAGCCGCGCGGCGCGATCGGGGCTCATCGTGCGAAGCGGTGGCGTCTTCGAGACCCTTGCCCGCGCGCGAACGGTCGTCTTCGACAAGACGGGGACTCTGACCACCGGCGCTCCGGTGCTGCAGGAGGTGCGGCCGGCAGCGGGGTTCGACCCCGACGACGTGCTGGCTCTGGCCGCCAGCGCTGAACAGTACTCTTCCCACGTCCTCGCCTCTTCGGTGGTCCGCGCCGCTTCCGAGCGCTCGCTGCCTCTTCGCGCAGTCAGCTCAGCTGAGGAGCGCGCCACGGATGGTGTGCTCGCGCGCGTCGGCGACCGTACGGTGGCCGTCGGCAAACTCGCGTTCGTCCGTTCGCTGGCCCCAGCCGCCGTCCGTGAACGCATCGAACCTGGCGAACTGGCTGTGTATGTCGCCGTGGACGGGGTCCCCGCGGGTGCGCTCATCGAGCGCGACCCTCCCCGGAGGAACGCCGCAGCGACGCTTCGTGCCCTGGGCGATCTCGGTGTTCCGAACATCGAGCTCCTCACCGGCGATGCGGAGGAGACAGCGGCCGGCGTCGCGCGGGAGCTGGGCATCACGCGCTTTCAGGCGGAGTGCCTGCCCTCGGACAAGGTCGCCCGTGTGGCATCCATCGCCGAGCGCCCCGTGGTCATGGTGGGCGACGGGGTGAACGACGCTCCCGTGCTCGCCAGCGCGGATGTCGGTGTCGCGATGGGGGCGAAAGGAGCCACGGCAGCGAGCGAGTCGGCGGATCTCGTCATCCTCGTCGACGACATCGGCAAGCTGGTGGATGCGGTGGCGATCGCACGACGCACGGTCGCCATCGCCCTGCAGAGCATCTGGCTCGGCATCGCAGCCTCGGTACTGCTCATGGGCGTCGCTGCTTTCGGCGTCATTCCCGCCATCGCCGGAGCGCTCCTGCAAGAGGTGGTGGATCTGGCCACGATCCTCGCTGCGCTCCGCGCTGCCGTCGGCTCGGGCGTCCACAGCCCCCGGAGAGATCAGGACACGTCGGCGATCAGTGCGCAGCGCTCAGAGCCATTCGGCCACTCCGCCGTGTGAGGAGCAGGTTCCCCGTCGCGTCTGGCTGAAGCTGTAGGTCCCGTCGTTGCACTTGGCGGTGGCACCGGGGGGTGCGCCCGCTGACGTCTCCGGTCTGCAGACGGTGTTGCCGGCACTGTTCACGTAGGTTCCGTTCGTGCAGGTCGGAGCAGCCGGTGCAGGAGGGGGAGGAGGGGCGACGTACGTGCCGACGGTCGTCACCTGCGCGACGGGCGGAGTGGTGACGACGTCGCTCTGCAGCACCCTGGTCGTCTCGACGCCGTCCGAGTAGGTGACGAGGTACGTCTTCGTCTCCACCCCGTTGGCGCCGGCAGTCGTGATCGAGGATGTGCCCTGCGGCACCGTCGCGCTGTCGACGGTCGTGGATGTGAACGGGATGACGGCGGTCTCGGCGACGACCTTCGTGGTGATGACGGGCGTTGGGGTAGCAGACGGGGTCGGCGTCGACGAAGAGACGACGCCGTGTGTAACCCCCGCCGGTGTGGACGTCTCTGGATGAGTGGCGCCGTACGCCCCGGAGGAGCCGAGCAGAATGACGAAGGCGATCGCCGCGCCGATACCCCCGACGGCACGTTTGCGAGGCAGCCTGAGCCAGGTGGGCCGTCGGAACGCCCATCCGTAGATGGCGGTCGGGAGCACGACAAGGGCAGCGAGGAAGATCATCATCCAGACGCCACCCGAAGCGAGCCCGATCAGGGCCAGAAGAGCGGTGCAGCCGATGCCGATCCAGGTCGTCACAGGCACTTTTCGAAGTGGGCCGACGCCGCTTCTCGGATCGGTCGGCGGAGGCGTGGTCATGGCGCTCCTCGGGTTAGTGACGACACCTCAGTTTGTTGGTTCGGCAACCCGTGGTCCTGCCCCAGTTGTGGGGACGAGTGCGGGTGTACGGAACGTGTGCGGTGCGGCGAGCACCAGCAGACGTTCCGAACAGCCGCACTCACGGAAAACAGCCGCACAGGCGGGGGCGGGGCACCCGGGAGGCAGGGCTCAGCAGACGGCGTTCTCGAGCGTCCCGATCCCGTCGATGGTGATCGCGACGCGGTCGCCCGGCCGGACGGGGATCGAAGTGCCGGGGGCTCCGGTGAGGATGACGTCGCCTGGGCCGAGCTCCATCCACGCACTGACGTAGACGAGCACGTCGATCAGGGACGACGGCAGGCGGGCCGTCGAGGACACGAGCTGCTCGGTGCCGTTCACCGCCATGTGGATGTCGCGGTCGCCGGGGTGGTGCAGCTCCGTTTCGATCCACGGGCCGATCGGTGTGTAGTTGGTGCCGTTCTTCACCTGGCTGAACTTCTCGTCCACGTGCACCTGTCCGGCGTTCGTGACGTCGTTCACGATGGAGTAGCCGAAGACGGCATCCATCGCGTCCTCCGGGGCGAGCCGGCTGCAGCGCGTCCCGATGACGATCGCCAGCTCGCCCTCCATGTTCACCGTTCCGATGCCGTCGCGGTAGGGGACCTCGTCGCCGGGACCCGCGACCGTGCGGGACGACTTGAGGAAGGCCTGGATCGGGAGGCGATGGTCGTTAGCGCCTTTGTTGTGCGAGATGCCGACGACCACCGTCGGTTCCCACGGCGCCAGCAGCTCGGCGCCTTCGATCGCGTAGGTCTATCCGGTGTAAACGAGGTCCGGCGCGAACGGGTCCTCGATACCGGCCCAGGCCTCGCCCGTGTGGATGACCGATCGCGGCCCGTCGTCGGTGCGGAGTCGCGCGATCCGCATCAGTCGTCCTGGCCGGCGCCCCAGAGGCGCAGCACGACTTTGCTCGAGACGGCCGGGTCGGAGGCGGTCTCGAAGGCGGCGATCGCGTCGTCGGCCGGGAACGTGTGGGTGACGACCAGGTCGAAGAGCGGGTCGTCGGTCAGCATCCGGATGGCCGTGTCGATCTCGGTGTCGAACCGGAAGGCGCCTCGCAGGTCGATCTCGCGGCTGACCAGTTCCGAGAGGGCATACGGCTCCGGGGTGGCGGGCACCATGCCGATCTGCACCACGACGCCTCCGCTCGCCACGGCCCGGATGGCGGACGTGACGGCCGCCGGGACGCCGGCCGCCTCGATCACGACGTCGAAGGCGCGTTCGGTGACCGGCTCCGAGCGCAGGGCGAACGTTCCGGCGGCGCCGAGCCGCGTGGCGAGAGCGAGTGGGCGTTCGAGCACATCCGAGGCCCACACCTCCCATGCGCCCAGCCGCACGGCTGCGCGCAAGGCGAGCAGCCCGATGGGACCGGATCCGCTGATCAGCACCTTCTTGCCCGCCACGCCGCCGGCGCGGGAGAGTCCGTGCAGGCCGACGGCCAGGGGTTCGGCGAGCACGCCGCGTTCGAGCGGCAGCGTCCCGGGCAGCACGCGCACCTGGTCGGCGCGTGCCGTGAACAGCTCCGAGAAGCCCCCCTGCGTGTGGGGATGCGTCGCCGCGCTGCCGAGGTACCGAGCGCCCGGGCTGATTGTCGGCCGCAGCGGGTCGAACTCCCGGTTGCCCCGGTCGTAGGTCGCAGGATGCAGCGTCACCGCAGTCCCCGGGGCCAGCGCCGCCGCCGGGTCGGTTTCGGCCCTGCCGTCCTGCACCACGCGACCGGCGACTTCGTGGCCGAGCACCAGCGGCTCGGTGATCGCGAAGGACCCGACGCGGCCCTCCTTGTAATAGTGGAGGTCCGAACCGCAGATGCCGCCGTGGGTCATCCGGATCAGGACCTGGTCCGGTCCCGGGCTCTGCGGGGTGCGCTCTTCGATGCGCAGATCACCGGCGCCGTGGGCGACGAGTGCCTTCATGGGAGTGCCTTTCGGTGGGTCAGACGACCGCGGTCATGCCGCCGTCGACGTAGATGATCTGTCCGTTCACGAAGTCGGACGCCGGGGAGACCAGATACAGCAGCGTTCCCACCAGTTCGTCGACGGAACCCCAGCGGCCTGCGGGGGTGCGTCCACGGACCCAGGCGCTGAACGCCTCGTCGTCGACCAGGGCCTTGGTCAGCTCGGTGGCGAAGTAGCCGGGGGCGAGCGCGTTCACCTGGATGCCGGAGCCGGCCAGGTCGGCGCACATCCCGCGCGTGAGCATGACGATGCCGCCTTTGGAGGCCGCGTAGGGTGCGATCCCCGGCCGGCCGAGCTGGCTCTGCACGGAGCCGATGTTCACGATCTTGCCGCCACCCCGCGCGGCCATTCCGCGCGCGACGCGCTGCCCGACCAGGAAGGCGCTGGTCAGGTTCGACGCGAGGATGGCGTTCCAGTCCTCGATGGGGAAGTCCAGGAATGGCGCCCTGCGCTGGATGCCGGCGTTGTTCACGAGGATGTCGATGGGCGCGACGTCGCGTTCGATCTCGTCGATGCCTTCGGCGACCTGTCGAGGGTCGGTCACATCGAAGGTGACCACGTGCGCGTCTGCGTCGTGCCGTTCACGGAGCTCGGCGGCGGTGGATCGCGCGACGTCCGCATCCCGTCCATGGATGACGACCCGGGCGCCCGCAGCGCTCAGCCCTTCGGCCAGCGCCTTTCCGATGCCCCGGCTCGACCCGGTGACGAGTGCCGTCTTCCCCCGGATGTCGAACAGCCGGTGGGGGTTCACATGGTCCGGCATGGGCGCTCCTTCACGCTCGCAGCCGGACCGACTCCCGTTCCGGCATCACGGACAAGGTATCACTATGCTGAACGCTGTCCATCATATTGGACAGCGGGCTGAACTCGATCAGCGATCGCTGGTCAGCACCATCGGGTTCGAGAGCCGCTCGACCGCCGAGCGCAGCGCCTCGACGACGCGGTCGCGATGGTCCGCGGAGTCATCCGTGCGGAACATGGAGGCGCCCATCGCCATCGGCACGTCGCCGCTCGACCGCGGCGGGATCGGCATGGCGATTCCCACCACGCTCGGGAACACTTCGCCTTCATCCAGACTGTATCCGCGCTCCCTCGTCGCCGCGAGCTTGGCCTGCAGCGCATCGAGGGTCTGGACGGACTTCTCGGTCAGCCGCGGCCACTCGCTGACGTGCGAGTAGCGCTCAGCCACCTCCTCCGGTTCGAGATTCGCGAGCAACGCGTTCCCGATGGCGGTCGGTGCGGCAGGGAACCGGTCGCCGATCGTCGCGGAGAGCCGCAACGGGGCGCGCCCTTCGTGCCGGGCGAGATACAGAACGTTGGTTCCGTCGAGCACCGCCAGCTGGAGGAGTTCGTGGCTGAGCACAGGAGACTCGGCGCACAGCTTGTAGAACTCGCGCACCTGATCGAACGACCGCAGGAACGCACCGCCGAGTTCCAGATTCCGGCGACCGAGCGTGTAGCCGCCATCCGTGCGCTGGATCATGTCGCCGTCTTCCAGCGCGACGCAGAGATTGGAGGTGGACGACTTGGCGATCCCGAGCGCTCGCGCGATCTCGCTCAAGCTCAGCGGTGAACCATGCGCATCCGCCAGGAGGCCGAGGATCGCGACAGCGCGTGTCACCGCCGGCGCCGGACCCCGGTCGCTGAGGGCATCGGTCGTCATCCGCCCACCTCCTTCGCTGCCAGCACGAGCGTAGTGGCACGTGTCATGGTTAGTAGAACTCCCGCTTGTTGATGAGGTTCCGGACGCGCCGGCCGTCGAGCAGCCGGGTCGCGTTGTCGGCGAAGAGCTCGGCGATGAGCCGGTCCTCGGCCGACGTGAGCGCCGCGGTGTGCGGGCTGACCACGACGTTGGGCAGCTGCCAGAGCACGCTGTCGGCGGGGAGCGGCTCGACGGCGAAGACGTCGAGCGCGGCGAAGCCGACCCGGCCGTCCTGCAGAGCGGAGACGAGCGCATCCTGGTCGATCACGGTTCCGCGGCCTATGCTCACGAAGGTCGTGCCGGCCGAGAGCCGGCCGAGCACCTCCTCGCTCACGAGCTTCTCGGTGGCATCGGTCCCGGGCAGGGTCACGACGATCGCGTCGACCTCGCCGGCCACCTCGGCCAGTCGGGACGGATGGACGATGCGCTGAACGTGCTTCACGGGCTCGTCCGTGCGGCTCGTGCCCCACACCGTCGCGCCGAGAGCGTCGAGAGCTTGCGCCGTCGCGCGGCCGATGCTTCCCAGTCCGACGACGAGGACGGTCTGCTCGCTGACCTGCCCCATCGTCCAGCGGTCGCTCCACTCGCGGGCGTCCTTGAGGGCGCGCAGCCGCGGCAGGTCCTTGGCGCCGGCGAGGACGCCGAAGACGGCGAACTCCGCCAGCGAGCGGGCGTGCACGCCGGCCGAGCTCGTCAGGACGAGCCGGGCCAGGTCGGCGTCGCTGAGGCGCGCGGCCTTCACCTGGCCGCCGCCGCCCGCGGCCATCGTGTGCACCCAGCGCAGCTGCGCATTGGACGCGACCGTGCGCGCGAGAGCGGCGGGAGACTCGTCCGGGATGCCGTAGAGGGCTTCGGCCGAGTCCAGGATCGCTTCGAAGGCCGACTGCTGGCGCGGGCTGCGCACAAAGGAGGGATCGCCTCCGTGATCGCCCGGCCAGCGCATCGGCGCGAGGAGCGACTGATCCCGCACCAGGCGGACGCGCGGCTCGCGGGATTCGATGAGCTGGCAGAGCTCTTCGCTGAGGGGCGTGGCCACCCCCACGGTGAGGGTGCGGTCAGAAGGCTGGATCACAGTGTCGCTTTCGGTTTCGGTGCTGGTTGAGGGCGAATTCGAGAGGCTGAACTCCTCGACTTCTCCATTCATTGTGTTGAACCCTGTTCGTTATGCTGGACCCATGATGAGCGTAACAGCGCAGCCGGTTGCTCTTCGAGTGGGATTCATCGGTCTCGGGGTGATGGGGCGGCCGATGGCTCTCAACATCCTTCGAACCGCCGAGGCCTCGGGCCTGAGCCTGACCGTGACGGCCCGGCGCCGCGAGAGCGTCGACGACGTGATCGCCGCCGGCGCCCGCTGGGCGGACTCCGCACGCGAGGTCGCGTCGGCGTCCGACGTGATCGTGATGATGCTGCCGGACCTGCCCGAAGCCGAGGCGGTCCTCGACGGACCGGACGGGCTGCTCGCCGGCGTCGAGGGGCCGCTGGTCCTCTGCATCGGCTCGACGTCCTCCCCGGACGGCGTGCGCGAGCTGGGCACACGACTCCGGGAGAGCTCCGGAGGCCGGGTGCGCGTTCTCGACACGCCTGTGAGCGGCGGTGAGGACGGCGCGATCGGCGGCACCCTCTCCGTGATGGTCGGCGGGAGCCCGGAGGACTTCGCGACGGCCAGGCCTGTTCTGGAGGCGGTCGGGCATCCCGTGCTGCTCGGCCCGCTCGGCGCCGGCGAGGTGGCGAAGGCGTGCAACCAGATGGTGGTTGCGGCCACGGTGCTCGCCTGGGGCGAAGCATGCGTCATCGCCGAGCGCAGCGGGCTCGATGTCGGCGCCCTCCTCGACCTGCTGGCCGGTGGGTACGCCGGCAGCCGGGTGCTGGAGACACGCAAAGCGCGTTTCGTGGACAAGGATTACCGCCCTTCCGGTGCTGCGAAGTACATGGTCAAGGATCTGAGGTTCGCCACCGACGAGGCCCGGAAGTCCGGGACGGTGACGCATCAGCTGGATGCGCTGAGGGAGTCGTTCGAGGCGCTCACCGCCGCGGGCTTCGGCGACAAGGACATCGCCGTGACGCGCGCGTGGGTCGAATCGCTTCCCGCGGAGTGAGCGGAGCGAGATGGGGTGGCTCGGCGACCGAGCCTCCCCTTCTCGTGACTCACTTGCCCCAGACCTTCTTGTAGACGTCGCGGTACCCGCTGGCCGGGTCGAACACGTCGCCGGTCGGCACGTTCTGCTTGGTGATGAGGCCCGGCGCCGGAACGAATCCGGACCACTGCTGTCCCGCCAGAGCGCGGTTCACCTCGTCGACGATCTCCCAGCCCTCCATGGTGAGCGGCTCGGCGACGGTCGCCGCCTGGTAGTCGACCGAGCGGATGCGCTGGAACTCGGCCGAGTCACCGTCGCCCGCGGCCACCGACTTGGGCGTCCCGGCCGGGTCCTTGCCCGCGGCACGGAGCGCCTGCTGGGCGCCACCGAAGTAGTTGCCGTTGATGGCGAGGAGGTAGGTGAGCTTGTCGCCGTCCTTCTGGAGCAGGTTCGAGATGATCCCCGGCATCCGCTGATCGGCGTCCGCGATGGGGGAGTCCTGGTAGCTGAGGACACTGCATCCCGAGCATGCCGTGATGTACGCCTGCATGGCCTTCGCCTTCTCCACCGCGATCTGGTACTGGCCATCGGTGAAGATCGCCACCCCGGCCTTGCCGTTCGAGTCGGCGACCGCGAACGCCGCCGCGAGCTGCGACACCGCGAGCGGGTCCGTGGAGACGTTCGCGAAGAGCCCGTTGCCCGGGCCCGTGCTCGCTCCGGCGTGCCAGCCGACGACCGGGATCTTCGCGTCGTTCGCGGTCTTGATCGTCGCGGCCTGCTCGGTGGGGTCGAAGCCGCCCAGCACGATGGCCGCCGGCTTGGATGCGATGGCCTGGTTCAGCGCATCCGTGCGCCCCTGCGCGGTGGCCTTGCCGTCGTAGACGTTGACCTTCCAGCCGATGACCGCGGCAGCCTCCTTCACGCCCTCGGCGACCGTGTTGACGCCGCCGTTCGTCAGGTCGCTCCCGACGTAGGCGATGGTGGCGCCCGCCTGCTGCGCCTTGGGACCGGACGACTTGGGCGAGAAGCCGGTGCTGGCGGACAGACTGTCGGCCACGAGCTTCTTGGAGGCGGCGACGATGTCGCCGCTGGGGATGATCGATGCGTAGGCGTTGGCCGTCGCGGCCGGCGTGGACGTGGTTCCGGCGCCCACCGAGGCGCTGGAACAGCCGGTGAGGATGAGGGCTGCTGCGGCAGGGATCGCGGCGAAGGCCAGCGCCCTGGCGCGGTGTTTCTTGGTGATCATGTCGGTTCCTTCTCTTGGTGTCGTGGCCGGCGACGGTGCCGGTTCCTCGGGTCAGGTTCGGGTCGTGCTGGTGCTGGATAACGCTGTCTCGTCCCGTGCCGGCGCGGTTGGGGGGACCGCGTCGGCACGGGGAGCGGCGGGGGCCGTCGGCCCCGCG
Source organism: Leifsonia sp. (assembly GCA_051962155.1). Taxonomy (GTDB): domain Bacteria; phylum Actinomycetota; class Actinomycetes; order Actinomycetales; family Microbacteriaceae; genus Leifsonia. The sequence goes on from JBQCCO010000090.1 coordinate 29,998, forward strand.
CCGTCCGGCGCGGATCCCGCGCCGGAGTTCTGGGTCGTCGTCTTGGGCGTGTCCGCCCGGTTCAGCCGGCGCCGGCTGGCGAGCGAGGCGATGGTGCTCGCGGCGACGAGGGTGAGCCCGTTGAAGAGCGGCTCGAGGAAGAACTGTCCCGGGAGCAGCTGCTCCAGTCCGGAGATGCCGATCGTCGCGATGAGCACGCCGAGGACGGTGCCGAGGGCGTTCACGCGGCCGGGCTTGATCGTCGTCGAGCCGAGGAAGGCGGCGGCGAGCGCCGGGAGCAGGTACTCCGGGCCGATGTTCGCCTGCGCCACGCCGGCCTGCCGCGAGGCGAGCAGGATGCCCGCGACCGCGGTCAGCATCCCCGAGGCGACCATGGCGCCGACGATGTAGCGGCGGCGATGGACGCCGGTCAGCTCCGCTGCCTTCGGGTTGGCGCCGACCGCGTAGAGGTAGCGCCCCATCGGGAGGTACTCGAGGATCAGCCAGATGACCGCCGCCACGACGAGCGCGATGATGAAGACGCCGGGGATGGGGCCGATCGACCAGGTGGACAGGGCGTCGAAGGCCGAGGCGCGCATCCCGGTGTTGTCGGTCACCTGGCGTCCGCCGGTCACCCAGTAGGTGATCGCATAGATGACCTGTGCGGTGGCCAGGGTCGCGATGAAGGCGTCGACCTGTGCCAGCTCGATCAGCAGGGCGTTCACGAGGCCGATGACCGCTCCGCCGGCGAGGCACATCAGGATGACCAGCCGGTAGTCGATCCCCTGGAGCTGCCAGAGCAGCGACATCACCTGCCAGAGCCCGACGCCGTAGCCGATCGAGAGGTCGATCTTCCCCGCCACCATCGGGAGGGTGACGGCCAGCGCGAGGATCAGGAGCACCGACTTGCTGGACGCGAGCAACTGGAAGTTCAGCAGCGTCGCGAAGGTGGTGGGGGCCGCGACGGCGAAGATGGCGAACAGGAGGACCGTCAGCACGACCATCCCGTACACGGTGTACAGCTTGCGGTACCAGGGTGCGCCCTTCGGCGGCTCCAGCGCCGTCGACTTGAGGGAGGTGTTCATGCTCATGCGACGCTCATTTCTGTTTCGGTGGGTCGGTCGAGGTCGGATGCCGCGGCGACCAGGTTGGCGATCGTGAGATCGGATCCGGAGAGCTCGGCGACGACGACGCCGCGGCCGAAGACGATCGCCCGGTGGGCGATCTTGGAGACCTCTTCCATGTCGGTGGAGACGACAAGGGCGGCAGTGCCTTGGCGCGCCGCATCCCGGAGCAGGCCGTAGATGTCGGCTTTCGCGCCCACATCGACGCCCATGGTCGGCTCTTCGAGCACGACGACCTTGCGCCCTACGCCGAACCAGCGGGCCAGGATGACCTTCTGCTGGTTGCCGCCGGAGAACGTGTCGAGCGGCAGCTCGGGATCGGCAGGTCTGATGCCGAAGTCGCGCACGTACTCCGCGGCCGCGGCCCGCTCCGCCTTGCCGGTGCGGAACTCGAAGGTCTTCCGCCCCCAGACCGCCGGGTTGAGGAAGAGGTTCTCGCGAACCGAGAGTCCCGGAGCGACGGCCTCGGCCTCCCGGTTGGAGGTCGCGAAGCCGATCCCTCGGGCGACGGCCGCCGCCGGGTTGCGCGGCACGAACGGCCGGCCGTCGAGGCGCAGCTCGCCCGACTGCAGGGAGACCGCGCCGGCGACGGCCCGGCCGATCGGCTCCTGGCCGGCTCCCCGGAGACCGCAGAGCGCGACGACCTCGCCGCGGTGCACGCGCAGCGTGACGGGGCCGGCGCTCTCGACGGCCACGTCGTCGAGTTCGAGCCGCACCTCCGCATCCGGTTCGTCGAAGACGGTGTTCTCGGTGTGGCGCCCGACGATGAGCTCGACGAGCTCGCCGTGGCTGAGTCCGGCGACCGGACGCTCGGCGACGACGTGGCCATTGCGCATGACGACCGTGCGGCTCGAGATCTCGTAGATCTCGTCGAGGCGGTGGGAGACGTAGATCATCCCGACCCCGCTGTCGCGGAGCCGGCGGAGCACGGCGAAGAGCCGCTCGACGTCGGCGGCGGGGAGGGACGCCGTCGGCTCGTCGAGCACGAGCAGTTTCGGCTTGGTGACCAGGCCTCGCGCGATGGCGAGGAGGCTCCGCTCGGTGCGCGGCAGATCGAAGACACGGGCCTCCGGATCGATGCCTCCGCCTACGAGTTCGAGCACCTCAGCCGCCCGGCGGTTCATCGCCTTGCGATCGATCAGGCGCAGCCGGCGCGGGTAACCCAGGACCTGCGCCATGTTCTCGGCGACGGTCATCCACTCGATGAGTCCCAGGTTCTGGTGGACGATCGAGATCTGGCGGCGGATCCCGGAGGAGTCGAGGTCGGCGCCGGACAGCTTCATCTCGCCGCTGTCCGGCTTGTACACGCCAGCGAGCATCTTGATCACGGTGGACTTGCCCGCGCCGTTCTCCCCGAGCAGGGACACGATCTCGCCCTGGTGGACGGCGAAGGTCACGTTTTCGGCGGCACGGGTGGCGAAGAAGGACTTCGTCAGGTCGGTGACCTGCAGAAGGGGTAGGGCGGCCGGGTCTGCGGTGTTCATGGGGTCCTATCTCTCGGCGATGGGCGAAAGCTGACGGGCGAGCGACGTGAGGTCGGCGATGAGCCGTTCGCGAAGCTCCAGACGGACACGCTGGGTGAGCAACGTGGTGGACACGGCGATCGGCTCGCCCGTCGTGGGGACCGACACTGCGAAGCAGGTGACGCCGATGGTGTTCTGCTCGTCGTCGATCGCGAAGCCGCGCAGTCTGACCTGCGTGAGCTCGCGCCGCAGCTCGGCGACGTTGCGGGGCGCCCGCTTCGTGGGACGGGGCAGTGCATCCACCCCGGAGAGGCGCGCATCCAGTTCGTCCGGCGGGAGGCTGGCCAACATCGCCTTCCCGAGCGCGGTGACCGACGCGGGCATGCGCCGGCCGATGTCGCTGGCGAGCCGGATCGGCTGGCGGCCGTCGTGCCGGGCGAGGTAGATGACCTCCATCCCGTCGAGCGTGGCGAGCAGCGCGGTGTCGTTCTGCAGCGTGGGCAGCGCGTCGGTGATCCTCCGGAATTCGCCGACGAGCGTGGTGGATGCCAGCATCGACTGGCCGAGCTCGAGCACCTTGTAGCCGAGCATCCATCTCCGGCCGGACCGCCTGAGCATGTGCGCCGCCTCGAGGGTGGTCACCAGGTTCGAGGCCGATGACTTGGCGATGCCGAGTCCGATCGCGATGTCCGTGAGCGTCGCCGGTTCGGAGCGCGCGCCGAGGTACTCGAGCACCTGGACCGCCCGGAAGGCAGCGGGCGCCGGAGTGTCGCCGGCGGCGGGATGCGACGAGGCGATCGCGCTCATGACGGCACCGTCACAGCGCGTGCGTCGCGCACGAGGGTCTCGATCGTGTAGATGCTCGTCGTCGCGGCGATGAAGAGGGTACGTCCGTCGGCGCCTCCGAAGCAGAGGTTTCCGACGCACTCGGGCACCGGGATCCGGCCCAGGAGGGTGCCGTCCGGACCGTAGACCTGCACGGCGTCCGCACTCGACGTCCAGATGTTCCCGTGCTCGTCGACCCGGAAGCCGTCGGAGAGGCCGGGGTCGATGACGGCGAAGACGCGGCCGTCCGTGCAGCGCCCGTCCTCGACACGGTAGGAACGGATGTGGTGGTTCCCCGTCCCGTCGGTGCGCAGCGCGGCCGAGGTGTCGGAGACGTAGAGGATGGATTCGTCGGGGGAGAAGGCGAGTCCGTTGGGCTCCTCGATGTCGGTCACGACCGCATCCACCGACCCGGATGCCGGGTCGAACCGGAAGACGTAGTTGCCGCCGTATTCGGGGACACCCGGGTGGCCTTCGTGCGGCTGGACGATGCCGTACGGCGGATCCGTGAACCAGATCGTTCCGTCGCGGGCCACGACCACGTCGTTGGGGGAGTTGAACCGCCGTCCGTTCCAGCTGTCGACCAGCGTCGTGACGACGCCGTCGCGATCGGCTTCGACGGCACGCCGGCCGTGCGAGCACTGGACGACGGTCCCGTCGTCTGCGAGGGTGCGGCCGTTGGGGTACTCGGCGTCGCTCAGATAGACCGTGACCTGACCCGTCGTCCCGTCCGCTTCGAGGATGCGGTTGCCGGGGATGTCGCTCCAGCGCAGCGCGCCCCGGATCGGGAGCCAGACGGGGCCCTCCGACCAGGTGGCGGCGGTGCACAGCAGGCGGAGGCTGGAATCCTCCGGCACGAGGTCGCGGAGACCCAGCTCGGCAGCTCTCTGATGTGACACGCTCAACCTCCCTTGGTTGTTCACCTGATCTAACACGGTTCCGCATAGTGAACGCAATGGACTTGTTCGAGATTTCGAACCGCGTTCAAAAAGCGGAACCAGGTGTCTACCGAGGGGCGGCGGCGATCCCGTCGCGGATGCGGCCGAGCTGCTGCTCGAGGCGCGCTTCGGCCGGAACCACGAGGCCGCGCTCGTCCGGATCGAGGGGTTCCAGTGTGGCGAACTGGGAGGCGAGGAGTCCGGGCGGCATGAATTCGTGGGAGCGGCTCGCCAGTCGCTCGGCGATGAGCTCCGCGGTGCCACTCACGTGGGCGAAGTACACGTCCGGCGCATGAGAGCGAAGGCGATCGCGATAGGCCCGCCGGAGGGCGGAGCAGGCGACCACATCCGCCGTCCCGTCGGCGAGCACCTCACCCACCAGGTCGAGCCACGGCCAGCGGTCCGCATCCACCAGGGGGATGCCCGCGGCCATCTTCGCGATGTTCCCGGCGGGATGCAGCGCGTCGGCATCGACGAAGACGAGTCCCTGCTGCTCTGCGAAGTCGGCGCCGACCGTCGACTTCCCGCAGCCTGAGACCCCCATGACGACCAACGGTTGTGTGCGATGCGGCATCGGCTTCCTCTCGATCCCTCGGACAGTACCAACGCTCGCCACCGCCGTGAGCCCTCCGGGGCACCGCGTATCCAGCCGGCTGAACACGGGCCGGAACTCTGACCCGCGACAGCACCGGGCACCCCGCGCGATCGGGGTGAGACGCGAACTCCTCCTCCGTGGTCGTCGTCAGTCGGACACGATCGCGTCGAACACCTCGTTGAAGGCCTCCGTCGTGCTCGGGTGGGTGTAG
>JBQCCO010000091.1:0-10330 GCA_051962155.1 Leifsonia sp.
GGTCGCATCGCCGCCCGCATGGAGCACCCGGGCAGAGGAGTGGGCCGCCTCCAGCCCGCGGGCGAGTGCGTCGCCGTCGCGGTCGAACGCGGCACCGCGCGCGATCAGCTCGCGGACACGATCCGGTCCGTCGGCGCACAGGGCCTCCACCGCCTCCCGCACGTTCAGCCCGGCGCCGGCGCGCAGAGTGTCCGCGACGTGCGCCGCCACGCTGTCGTCCGGGAACAGCGCTGCGGCGATCCCGCCCTGCGCATACCGGGTGCTGCCGTCCGACAGCGCGGACTTGGTGACGATCGTCACGTCGTGCCCGAGCGTGTGCGCCCGGAGCGCGGCCGTGAGGCCCGCGATCCCGCTGCCGACGACGACGACGCGGCTCATGTCAGGCCGCCATCGTGGTGTCGGGCCGCGCGGCGAGCATCCGCTCGAGGGCCACCCGTGCCGGCTCGGCGACCGTCGCAGGCACGCTCACCTGGTTGAGCACCTCGCCGCGCACCAGCCCCTCCAGGACCCAGGCCAGGTAGCCGGGGTGGATGCGGTACATCGTCGAGCAGGGGCACACGACCGCGTCGAGGCAGAAGATGGTGTGCTGCGGGAACTGCGCTGCCAGCCGCTGCACCAGGTTGATCTCGGTGCCGATCGCGAACGTGGAGCCCGCCGGCGCCGCCTGGATCGCCTTGACGATGTAGTCGGTCGAGCCGTACTCGTCGGCCGCATCCACCACCTCCATCGGGCACTCGGGATGCACGATCACCCGGACCCCGGGGAATTCGGCCCGCGCGTGCTCGATCTGGCCGACCGTGAAGCGCTTGTGCACCGAGCAGAAGCCGTGCCACAGGATGACCTGCGCCTCCTGGAGGGTCTCGGCGTCCGTTCCGCCCCAGGCCTTGCGCGGGTTCCAGAGCGGCATCCGCTCGAGGGGGACACCCATCGCCTTGGCCGTGTTGCGGCCCAGGTGCTGGTCGGGGAAGAACAGGACGCGCTGCCCCCGCTCGAACGCCCACTGCAGCACGGTGGCGGCGTTCGAGGAGGTGCACACGATCCCGCCGTGCTCGCCGCAGAACGCCTTCAGCGCGGCCGACGAGTTCATGTAGGTGACCGGGATGACCGGGACGCGGCCCTCCGCATCGGGCTCGGTGCCGTACAGCTCCTCCAGCTGCTCCCAGCACTCCTGCACCGAGTCGAGGTCGGCCATGTCGGCCATCGAGCATCCTGCGGCCAGGTTCGGGAGGATGACGCGCTGATCGGGACGCGACACGATGTCCGCCGTCTCGGCCATGAAGTGGACGCCGCAGAAGACGATCGCCTCCGCCTCCGGCCGGGCCTTCGCCGCGTTCGCGAGCTGGAACGAGTCGCCCACGAAGTCGGCGTACTGCACCACCTCCTCGCGCTGGTAGAAGTGGCCCATGACGGCGACGCGGTCGCCCAGCGTCTCTTTTGCGACCCGGATGCGCTCGGCCAGCTCCTGCGCGGAGGCGGTGCGGTACTCCTCCGGGAGCTCGCCCTGGCGCGGCGTCTGCGGCGGGATCGGATCGGCCATGGATGCGCCCGGGCCGTAGGAGGGCGGCGCCGCGTCGAACGCCCACGGCGCCTCCGCCAGCTCCGGCGTGCAGGTCTCGCCGGCGAGCTCGCCCGCGGCGATGAGCCGGATGGTGGTGTCGACCGAAGCTGTGGTCATGATGCGCTTCTTCCTTCGAACGGATGCTGCTGGCGGGGAAGCGGCCCCGCGTCGGCGAGGTCGATCTGGTCGTTGTAGCGGTACAGCCGCGGCGGCCGGTGGGGGGTGCCGGTCAGGTACTCGTCGGTGGCGACGACGGCGCCGGACGCCTCGATCGTGCGCCGGAAGTTCGCCGGGTCGAGCGGCTTCCCGAGCACGGCCTCGTGCACGGCGCGCAGCTGGGCGAGCGTGAAGCGGTCGCCGAGGAACGCGTGGGCGATCCGCGAGTACTCCATCTTGGTGCGCAGCCGCCAGAGGGCGTACTCGACGATGACGTTGTGGTCGAACGCCAGCTCCGGGAGCTCGTCGGCCGGGAACCAGCGGACGTTCTCGCCGACGCTCGCGCGCTCCGCCTCCTCGCTGCGGACCAGCGCCCAGTACACGACGGAGACGACGCGCTCGGCGCCGGGGGAGCGGTCGGCGTCTCCGAACGCGTACAGCTGCTCCAGGTAGCGCGGGGTGAGGCCGGTCGTGTCGTTGAGGGTGCGGGCGGCGGCGAAGGCGAGGTCCTCGCCGACGCGCAAGGGGCCGCCAGGCAGCGCCCACCGTCCGCCGAACGGCTCCCGGATGCGTCGCACCAGCGGCAGCCACACCTGGGGCACACCAGCGGTCTCGTCGTCCGTGCGCAGCGCGAAGATGACCGTCGACACGGCGAGGATCGCGCTCTCGCGCTCATGCCGTGCCGCCATGCCGCACTCCCACCTAAAGGTCAACGTGACTCTAACGTTCCCGCCATCTTAGTGTCATCCAGACCCGAACCACAAACCGGTGCGGCGAGCGCGGGGTCGCCGAACCGGATATGCTGGCCGACATCCAACTGAATACTGGGCCAACGAGGTCGATGCGGGAGAGTCGCACGCGCAGGCGGGCGACACCGAAGGAGCAATCCTCCCCGACAATCTCTCAGGTACGCGTACCGCATCGAACTGGCCACTCTGAAAAGCAGGACGGCGCCCGCCGTCCTCGCCCACGGTGAAAGCCACGTCGTCCAGCAGGATGCCGCGGTGAAACTCTCAGGCCGGATGACAGAGGGGGAGTTCTTTCCGGGAGCGTCGTCGCCCCCGCCGCCCCCGGCCGGATGGCCGGCGAATCGGAGAACTCATGACCTCGCAGCAGAGCCACGAAGCGCAGCAGCACGAAGCGCAGCAGCAGGAAGCGCCCAGCTCGCGCACATCCCCTCTGCACGCCGCCCACGTCGCGGCCGGCGCCTCGTTCACCGATTTCGCGGGATGGCAGATGCCGGTCCGCTACTCGTCCGACCTGGCCGAGCACCACGCCGTCCGCACGGCCGCCGGCCTCTTCGACCTCTCGCACATGGGCGAGATCGTCGTCCTGGGACCGGAGGCGGGGCAGGCGCTCGACTACGCGCTCGCCGGGGAACTCTCCTCCATCGCGGTGGACCAGGCCAAGTACAGCCTCCTCCTCTCCCGCACCGGCGGAATCGTGGATGACCTGGTCGTCTACCGCACGGGCGACGACCGCTACATGGTGGTCGCGAACGCCTCCAACCGGGATGCGGTGGCGCAGGAGCTGCGCGACCGCACCGCGCCGTTCGACGTCGAGGTGTTCGACGAGTCCGACGACATCGCCCTCATCGCCGTCCAGGGCCCGGCCGCCCTCTCCATCCTCCTCGCGACGCCGGGCCTCGCCGCCGACGAGGGCGCCCTCGATGGGGAGGACTTCGGAGAACGCCTCTCGGCTCTGAAGTACTGCCGGTCGCTCCCGGCCGAGTTCCAGACGCGTCCCGCGCTCATCGCCCGCACCGGCTACACCGGCGAGGACGGCTTCGAGCTGTATGTCGCCCCCGACGACGCGCGCGCCCTCTGGGATGCGCTGCTGGAGGCGGGCGCCGAGCAGGGCCTCGTCCCGGCGGGCCTCGCCAGCCGCGACACCCTCCGGCTCGAAGCGGGGATGCCGCTGTACGGCCACGAGCTCGGCCTTGCCACGATGCCGGCCCAGGCGGGGCTCGGCCGCGTCGTCAACCTCGCCAAGGAGACCGACTTCGTCGGTCGGGCCGCCAGCGAAGAGGGACCCGACGCGCAGGCGCCCGTCCTCGTCGGCCTCGCCGGAGAAGGCAAGCGCGCCGCCCGGGCCGGCTACCCCGTCTTCGCCCGCGACGACAGCACGGGAGAGGACGCGGAGGTCGGGATCGTCACCTCCGGCGCGCTCTCTCCCACGCTCGGCGTGCCGATTGCGATGGCGTACGTCGCACCCCGCTTCGCCCGCGAGAACACCGTCCTCGACGTGGATGTGCGCGGCTCCCGCCTGAAGTTCACCGTCACCGCCCTCCCCTTCTACAGCAGAAAGAAGCGCTAGCCATGGCCGCAGAACGAGACCTGAAGTACACCGCCGAGCACGAGTGGCTCCTCGTCGAGGGCGACGTGGCGACCGTCGGCATCACCGCCTACGCCGCCGAGAAGCTGGGCGACGTCGTGTTCGTCGAGCTGCCGGAGGTCGGCAGCGACGTGACCGCGGGCCGCGTCGTCGGCGAGATCGAGTCGACGAAGTCCGTCGGCGAGCTGTTCGCGCCGGTCGACGGAACGGTCGCCGAGGCGAACTCCGCGGTGGTGGATGCTCCCGAGCTCGTCAACTCCGACCCCTTCGGCGACGGCTGGCTGGTGAAGGTCCGCTTCACCGAGTTGCCCGCGAACCTCCTGAGCTACGACGAGTACGCCGCCCTGACCGGCGAGTAAGGCTTCGACCCTGACATGACCGACCACGCAATGCCCGATCAGTTCGTGACGCGTCACATCGGCGCCGATGAAGCTTCGCAGAGCACCATGCTTTCCGCGATCGGCGCGGCGGCCTCCCGCGACTGGTCCTCCGTCGAGGACCTCGTGGCCGCGGCCGTCCCCGACTCGATCCGCAGCGACGGCGACCGCCTCTCGGCGCTGCCTGCGCCGCTGAGCGAACGCGCCGCCCTCCGCGAGCTGCGCGCGATCGCGTCGCGCAACACCGTGAACCGCAGCCTCATCGGCCTCGGCTACTACGGCACCATCACGCCGGCGGTGATCAAGCGGAACGTTCTCGAGAACCCGGGCTGGTACACCGCCTACACGCCGTACCAGCCGGAGATCTCCCAGGGCCGGCTGGAGGCGCTGATCAACTTCCAGACGATGGTCTCCGACCTCACAGGGCTCGACACGGCCAACGCGTCGATGCTCGACGAGGGCACCGCGGTGGTGGAGGGGATGCTGCTGGCGCGCCGCGCATCCAAGGCGGCATCCGGCCGGTTCATCGTCGATGCCGACACCTTCCCGCAGACCCTCGCCCTGCTGCGCAACCGGGCGGAGGCGGTCGGGATCGAGCTCGTCGTGCTCGATCTGGCCGGCCTGCCGGCCGACGCGCCCGAGCTGTCCGACGCGTTCGGGCTGTTCGTCCAGTACCCCGGCGCCTCCGGGCGCGTCTGGGATCCGAGCGCGGTCATCCGCACGGCGAAGGAGGCGGGGGCGGTCATCGTCGCCGCAGCCGACCTTCTCGCGCTGACGCTGCTGCGAGCGCCGGGCGAGCTCGGCGCGGATGTCGCGGTCGGCACGAGTCAGCGCTTCGGCGTCCCGATGGGCTTCGGCGGCCCGCACGCCGGCTACATGGCCGTTCGGAAGGGCCTGGAGCGGCAGCTTCCCGGCCGCCTCGTCGGCGTCTCCCAGGATGCCGTCGGCAAGCCCGCGTACCGGCTGACGCTGCAGACGCGCGAGCAGCACATCCGGCGCGAGAAGGCGACCTCCAACATCTGCACCGCCCAGGTGCTCCTCGCCGTCATGGCGGCGATGTACGCGGTGTACCACGGCCCGGCGGGACTCCGCGCGATCGGGCGGCAGGTGCACCTCTCGACGGCGGCGGTCGCCCGTGCGCTCCGCGCCGCCGGCGTCGAGGTCGTGTCGCTATCTTTCTTCGACACCCTCCTGGTCGTGGTGGATGATGCGGCCACCGTCGTCGCCCGGGCGCACGACCGGGGGCTGCTGCTGCACGCGACCGACGCGGGCCTCGTCTCGCTCAGTATCGACGAGGAGTCGGCGGCCGACCTCCGGGACGGCTCCTTCCCGCTGGCGGACCTGATCGAGGCGCTCGGCGGGACGGTCGACGGCGACGCCGTCCTCGACCTCGGCGCCGGGGAATCGTTCGATGGGGCCGTCGCGCGGGAAACCGGCTACCTGACGCATCCCGTCTTCAACACGCACCACTCCGAGACCGCGATGATGCGCTACCTGCGGCTCCTGCAGGACCGCGACTACGCCCTCGACCGCGGCATGATCCCGCTCGGCTCCTGCACCATGAAGCTGAACGCCGCCACCGAGATGGAGGCGGTGACGTGGCCCGAGTTCGCGGCCCTCCATCCCTTCGCCCCGGCATCCGACGTCGCCGGCTCGCTCGAGCTGATCGACCAGCTGGAGCGCTGGCTCGCCGACGTCACCGGGTACGACACCGTCTCGCTGCAGCCGAACGCCGGCAGCCAGGGGGAGCTCGCCGGACTGCTCGCGATCCGCGGGTACCACCGCTCGCGCGGCGACGAGGCGCGGACCGTCTGCCTCATCCCGCAGTCCGCACACGGCACGAACGCGGCCTCTGCGGTGCTCGCCGGGATGAGCGTCGTGGTCGTCGCGACCGATGAGCTCGGCAACGTCGACCTCGACGATCTGCGTGCCAAGATCGCGCAGCACGCGGATGCGCTGGCGGCCCTGATGATCACCTACCCGTCGACGCACGGCGTCTACGAGCACGAGGTCGTGGCGATCACGCAGGCCGTCCACGACGCCGGTGGCCAGGTCTACGTCGACGGCGCGAACCTGAACGCGCTGCTCGGCTACGCGCGGTTCGGCGACTTCGGCGGCGACGTCAGCCACCTCAACCTGCACAAGACCTTCTGCATCCCGCACGGCGGCGGCGGACCCGGGGTCGGGCCGGTGGCGGCGAAGGCGCACCTGGCGCCGTTCCTGCCCGGGCATCCGCTCGCTCAGGATGCGACGCATCCACTCGTGGGCGGCGGCCGGGTCGAGCACGGCGGAGCGCCCGTCTCCGCGGCGCCATACGGCAGCCCCAGCATCCTCCCGATCAGCTGGGCGTACGTGCGCATGATGGGCGCCGAGGGCCTCAAGGAGGCGACCGGCGCAGCCGTGCTGGCCGCCAACTACGTCGCCGCGCGCCTGCGCGATTCCTTCCCGGTGCTCTACGCGGGGGAGGACGGCCTCGTCGCGCACGAGTGCATCCTGGACGTGCGCCCGCTCACGGAGCGGACCGGCGTGACGGTGGACGATGTCGCCAAGCGGCTCATCGACTACGGCTTCCACGCGCCGACCATGTCGTTCCCGGTCGCCGGCACGCTCATGGTGGAGCCGACGGAGAGCGAGGACCTCGCCGAGCTCGACCGCTTTGTGGCCGCGATGGTGGCGATCCGCGCGGAGGCGGACGCCGTCGCCTCCGGCGACTGGCCCTCGGACAACAATCCGCTGCGCAACGCCCCGCACACGGCCGAATCGGTCGTCTCGTCGGACTGGGCTCACCCCTACTCCCGCGAGCAGGCCGTCTACCCCGTCCCGGCCCTCGTCCGCGCCAAGTACTGGCCTCCCGTCCGCCGCGTCGACCAGGCCTACGGCGACCGCAACCTCTTCTGCGCCTGCCCCCCGCCCGAGGCCTTCGCCTGACCCCACCCCTCCCCGCCTCCAGCCCCACCGTCGAGTCCGCAAAGACTGCACAGTTTCGGCTGATTCTCGTGCAATCTGTGCGGACGGGCCGGTGGGGCGCGGCGACGGTGGGGCGGAGGCGGTCAGGCGAAGATGTGGGGGAAGAGGGAGACGGCGAGGGGGTAGCCGACGAAGGAGACGATGTCGATGAGGGTGTGGGCGATCACGAGGGGGGCGACCCGGCCCCAGCGGGTGTAGCACCAGCCGAAGACGACCCCCATGATCGCGTTGCCGACGAACGGGCCGAAGCCCTGGTACAGGTGGTAGCTGCCGCGCAGCGCGGCGGCGGCCAGGATGATCGGCCACGTCCCCCAGCCCAGCTGACGCAGCCGGGTGAAGAGGTAGCCGACGACGATGACCTCCTCCTGCAGGCCCGCACGCAGCGCCGCGAGGATGAGGACGGGCACCGTCCACCAGTGCGCGTCGAGCGTCGACGCCTCCACGGTGACGGTGATCCCGAGCAGCCGGGTGATCGCGTAGAACAGGATGCCCGGCACCCCGATCGCGAGGAACAGCAGTGCTCCGCCGCCCACGTCGCGCCAGGGCTGCGTCCGGTCGAGCCCGATCCGCCGGAAGCCGCTGCGTCGCGGCTGCCAGAGCAGGAAGATCACCAGCGCGACGGCGAACAGAGGGAAGAGATTGCCGAGCACCTGGTACAGGAAGTCGAACACCTCGCGGCTCGACTGCACCGGATTGACCTGGGTCTTCTGCTGCGCCAGCGGCGTGCTCTGGGTCGACCGGTCGATGATCGAGACGATGGAGTACACGGCCGACTGCCCCAGGGAGAGCCCGAGGACGATGGCGATCTCCCACCAGATGCGCGAATGAGCAGACCGCTCAACGGACTTCTTGGGAGCGGAGGTCACTATTTCGCCCATAAAAGCATCCTCCCAGGCCGCACAGGAACGTCAGAATCATTGCAGCGGACAACGGAATCCGTCGTTTTTGTGCGCTTCGTGCACGAATCCACCGACTGAGTTACCACTCTGTAACGTTTTCCCCCGCTGTTTTGCAATCGCTCCCAACGATACCTAGGGTCATTCTTATCCCGCGCGGGCCACGCGTTTCGCATGCGTGTACCGTCGCACACTTCGCACAGGAGGAACATTGCACATCAACGGAAGAAAGGTCAGGTACGCGGTCAGCGCGGTCGCCCTGGCAAGCGTCGCAGCGCTCGCCCTGTCAGCCTGCACCACGTCCGGCAGCACCGGCTCTTCATCGTCTGCCAAAGGCGGCACCGTGACGGTGGCGGTCGTCAACGACTTCACCTCGTTCAACTCCCAGACGCCGCAGGGCAACCTGGACACGAACGGGCAGGTCGGCTACCTGGACGGCTCCTATGGGACCGGGTTCCAGTACATCGACAACAACTACAAGATCGTCCACGACGACAAGTTCGGCACGTTCGAGAAGACCTCCGACAACCCGCTGACGGTCAAGTACACCCTGAACAAGGACGACAAGTGGTCCGACGGCCAGCCCGTCACGGCCGATGACATGGTCCTCGCCTGGGCGATCGCCTCGGGTTACTACGACTCGGCGAAGTTCGACGAGAGCGGGAACGTCAGCAGCGGGACGCAGTACTTCCAGATCGCAGGCTCCACGGCGGGCCTCGACGCCACCGCCTTCCCGACGGTCAGCAGCGACAACCGCACGATCACCCTCAAGTACAGCACCCCCTACGTGGACTGGGAGCTGGTCAACCCGATCGCGCAGCCCGCGCACATCGTGGCCAAGAAGGCAGGCCTCTCCTCGGCCGCCGACCTGACGAAGCTGCTGAAGAGCCTGCCGAAGGGCGACCCGGCGAGCCCGAAGCCCGCCGACCCGACCCTGAAGAAGGCGGCCGACTTCGTCAACACCGGCTACGACGTGACCGCGATGCCGACCGACAAGGACCTGCTGGTCTCCTCCGGCGCGTTCGTCGTCTCGTCTTGGACCCCGGGCCAGTCGCTGACCATGGTGCAGAACAAGTACTACGCGGGCGGCCTGAAGCCGAACGTCGACAAGATCGTGTTCCGCATCATCCCGGACGCGAACGCCCAGGTCACCGCTCTCCAGAACGGTGAGGTCGACATCATCAACCCGCAGGCGTCCGCCGACACGATCACCGCGCTCAAGCAGACCAGCGCGAAGATCCTGACGGGTGCGCAGGCGTCCTACGACCACCTCGACCTGAACTTCGGCTCGCCGGTGTTCGCGGACGCGAAGGTCCGTGAGGCGTTCCTGAAGACGGTTCCGCGGGATCAGATCCTGAACTCGATCGTCACGCCGGTCGACCCGAAGGCCAAGGTCCTCGACTCGCAGATCTTCCTGCCGAACCAGGACCAGTACGCGGGCAGCGTGAAGCAGAACGGCTCGTCCAAGTACGACAAGGTCGACATCGCGGGTGCCAAGCAGCTCCTCGCCGGTGCCACCCCGACCGTGCGCATCCTGTACAACACGAACAACCCGAACCGTGTCGACGAGTTCCAGGCCATCCAGGCGTCCGCCGCGAAGGCCGGCATCAAGGTCGTCGACGCCGGCTCGCCGGACTGGAGCAAGCTCCTCCCGGGTGGCAACTACGACGCCTCGCTCTTCGGCTGGATCAGCCCGGGCGCAGGCACCTCGCAGCTGCCTCAGGTGTTCGCCTCGCAGGGTGGCGGCAACTACAACCGCTACACCGGCACCAACGACCTCGCACTCAAGTCGCAGACCACCCTGGACAAGGATGAGCTGACGAAGATCGAGTACCAGATCGACAAGCAGACCTTCGCCGACGGCTACGGCCTGCCGCTCTTCCAGCTCCCGGGCGTCTTCGCGACGACCTCGCGAGTCGAGGGCATCAAGTACAACGGCGGGCAGTCCGGCCCGTTCTGGAACTTCTGGGAGTGGTCGGTCAAGTCGTCCTCCTCGAAGTAACAGCTCCGTAAGAGAGGGTGCCCGGGTGAACCCCGGGCAC
>JBQCCO010000092.1:0-29806 GCA_051962155.1 Leifsonia sp.
CCGGGGGCCCAACAAAACAATAAGGGGGGGCGGAGTGCTCGCCCCACTGGTGTTTTCCCCACCCTGGGTTCCTACATGGCGGTTCCCCCCGGGGGGCCCCGGCCATGTCGGGACCATTCGTCTGCGCCCGACTCGTCTGCACTCCAGTCGTCTGCCCCCGCACCCGGTCGCGTGCACGCACGCGCAAGCCGCTGGCGATGAGCCGCGCGACGAGCTCGTGCCCGGAGACCGGATGTGCCCCCGCCGCCACGAGATCGTCGTAGCGCCGATCCGGCACGTCGTAGTGGTCCAGATCGAACGCCCGCGGCGGCACGCCGTGGGCGGCGGCGAACCCGTGAAGCTCGTCGAGCGACGCGTCGCTCACCAGATGCGACCACAACATGCCGTGGGCCGGCCATGCCGGGGGATCGATCAGGACCGTCATAGAATGATTCTAGGAACCGGTTCCGAAGGCGGAGCCGGGCGGTCTCGACCCGAGGCGCGCAGTCCCCGTCGAATTGACGATGGATAGGGCGTCGGGTAAAGTTGACCGTTGGTGTGTGCCGGGCTCCGCCCGCGCAATCATCATGGTTTTCTGAGAGCAGCCGATCGCAGCAGCGGTCGGCCCGACTCGCCAGTGACTTCCAGAACACACAAGTTTCCAACAGAGACAAGAGCAGGACCAGGTCCACGGCAGCGCCGGGAGCTGTTCCCCGACGAAAAGGTACTGACAAGTGGTTTACGCAGTTGTGCGCGCCGGTGGCCGGCAGGAGAAGGTCGAGGTCGGCACCATCGTGACGATGGACCGCATCAAGGCCGGCAAGGACGGCACGATCGAGCTCGCACCGGTGCTGCTCGTCGACGGTGACAAGATCACCTCCGACGCTGAGTCCCTCGCTAAGGTCACCGTGACCGCCGAGGTCCTCGGCAACCTTCGCGGTCCCAAGATCGTCATCCAGAAGTTCAAGAACAAGACCGGCTACAAGAAGCGCCAGGGCCACCGCCAGGACCTCACGCGCGTCAAGATCACCGGCATCAAGTAGCCGACGAGGAGAACACACCATGGCACACAAAAAGGGAGCGAGCTCCACTCGCAACGGCCGCGACTCGAACGCTCAGCGCCTCGGCGTGAAGCGCTTCGGCGGCCAGACCGTCAACGCTGGTGAGATCCTGGTCCGCCAGCGCGGCACCCACTTCCACCCGGGCGTGAACGTCGGCCGTGGTGGCGACGACACCCTCTTCGCCCTCGCCGCCGGTGCGGTCGAGTTCGGCACCAAGGGCGGCCGCAAGGTCGTCAACATCGTGGAAGCCGCGGTCTGACGCTCTTCCACGAGCACCATTTTCCGGATGGGCGGGCTTCGGCCCGCCCATCCGCCTTTTCACGAGTAAACAGGAGATACCCATGGCAACGTTCGTCGATCGCGTGACGTTGCATCTGCGCGCCGGGAACGGCGGCAACGGGTGCGTCTCCGTCCGCCGCGAGAAGTTCAAGCCCCTCGCCGGGCCCGACGGCGGCAACGGCGGCAACGGCGGGGACATCGTCCTCGTCGCCGACCCCCAGGTGACCACCCTTCTCGGCTACCACCGCTCACCGCATCGCTCGAGCGAGAACGGCGGCTTCGGGATGGGCGACCACCGCAGCGGCCACACCGGTGAAGACCTCGAGCTGCCCGTCCCCGTCGGGACCGTCGTCAAGGACGCCGACGGCGAGGAGCTCGCCGACCTGACCGAGCCGGGGATGCGCGTCGTCGCGGCGGCAGGTGGCATCGGCGGCCTGGGCAACGCGGCCCTGGCGAACCAGAAGCGCAAGGCGCCCGGCTTCGCCCTGCTCGGCACGCCCGGCTGGGAGGGCGACATCCGTCTCGAGCTGAAGACGGTCGCCGACATCG
This sequence comes from Leifsonia sp., assembly GCA_051962155.1. Classification (GTDB taxonomy): domain Bacteria; phylum Actinomycetota; class Actinomycetes; order Actinomycetales; family Microbacteriaceae; genus Leifsonia. Next base: position 1,869 of record JBQCCO010000092.1, read on the forward strand.
CCCTGGTCGGCTATCCGTCCGCGGGCAAGTCGAGTCTCATCGCGGCCCTGTCCGCGGCGAAGCCGAAGATCGCCGACTACCCGTTCACGACCCTCCACCCGAACCTGGGCGTGGTGCAGGCGGGCGACGTCCGCTACACCGTCGCCGACGTTCCCGGCCTGATCGAGGGTGCCAGCGAGGGCCGCGGGCTCGGGCTCGAGTTCCTCCGCCACGTCGAGCGCTGCTCGGCCCTGCTGCACGTGCTCGACTGCGCAACGCTGGAACCCGGACGCGACCCGCTCAGCGATCTCGACGTCATCCTCGGCGAGCTGGCCGCGTATCCCGTGCCCGAGGGCCAGAAGCCTCTGCTCGAGCGTCCCCAGCTGATCGCCCTCAACAAGATCGACGTTCCGGATGCGCGCGAGCTCGCCGAGTTCGTGCGGCCGGAACTCGAGCGCCGCGGCTACCGCGTCTTCGAGATCTCCGCGGTGAGCCACGATGGCCTGCGGGCCTTGTCCTTCGCGCTGGCCGAACTCGTCGAGCACGCCCGCGCCGAACTGGCGGCGCTGGAACAGGCGCGGCCCCGGATCGTCATCCGCCCCAAAGCCGTGGACGACAACGGCTTCGTCGTCAAGGTCGAGGGCGGCACGGACGGCCCGGTGTACCGCATCCTCGGAGCCAAGCCCGAGCGCTGGGTCGCGCAGACGGACTTCGCGAACGACGAGGCCGTCGGCTTCCTCGCCGACCGGCTGGCGAAGCTCGGCGTCGAGGACCAGCTGGTCCGGGCGGGAGCGGTCGCCGGGTCGACTGTCGTGATCGGCCGGAACAACGGTGTCGTGTTCGACTGGGAGCCCACCCTCACCTCGACCGCGGAGCTCATCACGGCACCGCGTGGCACGGACACCCGCCTGGACACGAACCAGCGCGCGACGCGTGCCCAGCGGCGCGAGGAGTACTTCGACCGGATGGATGCGAAGGCCGAGGCCCGCGAGGAGCTCCAGCGGGAGCGCGAGGCCGGCCTCTGGGCGGACGACACCTACGACGAGAACGTCGTGAGCGGCGCAGGCCGGAGCACGCCGGACCGGACGAGAACCGACGCGAACGGCGGAGACGAGGAGAGCACCGAGCGATGACCATCGACGACCGCAGCCAGATCACCTCCGCCCGGCGCATCGTCGTCAAGGTGGGCTCGTCGTCCATCAGCGGCGACAACGCCGGACAGATCGCGCCGCTGGTCGACGCCCTCGCCGAGGCCCACGGCCGCGGCACGCAGGTCATCCTCGTCTCCTCCGGCGCCATCGCCACGGGCATCCCGTACCTCTCGCTCTCGGAGCGCCCCACCGATCTCGCGACGCAGCAGGCTGCGGCCGCGGTCGGCCAGAACGTGCTGATCTACCGGTACCAGGACAGCCTGGACCGCTTCGGAATCGTCGCCGGCCAGGTGCTCCTGACCGCGGGCGACATGGAGAACCCGACCCACCGCAGCAACGCGAAGCGCGCGATGGAGCGGCTGCTCGACCTCCGCATCCTCCCCATCGTCAACGAGAACGACACGGTGGCGACGCACGAGATCCGCTTCGGCGACAACGACCGGCTGGCCGCTCTGGTGGCGCTGCTGGTGCAGGCGGACGTGCTGGTGCTGCTGTCCGACGTGGATGCGCTCTACACGCGGCCTCCGCACGAGCCCGGCGCCGAGCGCATCGATCAGGTAGGCTGGGACGACGAGCTGGAAGGTGTCGAGATCGGCTCCACGGGGCTCTCAGGCGTGGGCAGCGGCGGTGCCGTCACCAAGGTCTCGGCGGCGCGTCAGGCTGCCGAGCAGGGTACGGCGGTCGTGCTCACCGCGACTTCGCTGGTCTCGCAGGCGCTGCGTGGCGAGCGGGTCGGGACGTGGTTCGCCCCGGCGCCCAGCACGTCAGCGCCCAGCACGTCCGCGCCCGGCACGACGGCGGCGGGAGCGTACGGGCTCGACGATGAATCCGTCCCCAGGGGGACGCTCTCCACCGATTCGCCTGACGCCGTCACGTCGGACGCGACCGCGTCCTAGAATCGACGCATGTCCTCGATCACCGGTGCGGCGCCCGCCGCGACCCTTTCGCTGCAAGAGCGGCTCTCAGCCGCCAAGACGGCGTCGCGCGCTCTGGCCACGGCGAACACCGAGCAGAAGAACCGCGCTCTGCGCGCCATCGCCGACGGCGTCCTCGTCGCCACGGCCGACATCCTCGCAGCCAACGAGCTCGACCTGGCCAATGGGCGTGAGAACGGGCTGTCGACCGGCCTGCTCGACCGGCTGACCCTCAGCCCGGCGCGGCTGCAGGGACTCGCCGATGCCGTCCTCGAGGTCGTGGGGCTGACCGATCCCGTCGGCGAGGCCGTGCGGGGGAGTGCGCTCCCGAACGGGGTGAAGATCACCGAGGTGCGGGTGCCGTTCGGCGTCGTGGGCGCGATCTACGAAGCGCGGCCCAATGTGACCATCGACATCGCCGCGCTGGCGATCAAGAGCGGCAACTCGGCGGTCCTGCGTGGGGGCAGCGCGGCCATCGAGACGAATCGGGTGCTGGTGCGCGTCATCCAGGAGGCGCTGGCCGGTGCCGGGCTGCCTGCCGACGCCGTTCAGACCATCGACGATTTCGGCCGCGAGGGCGCAACGCAGCTGATGACCGCCCGCGGCTACGTCGACGTGCTCATTCCGCGGGGGGAGCGCCGAGCTCATCCAGACCGTCGTGACCCAGTCGACGGTTCCAGTGATCGAGACCGGCGCCGGGGTGGTCCACGTCGTGCTCGACGCATCGGCACGCGAAGACTGGGCGGTCGACATCGTCCGCAACTCCAAGGTCCAGCGTCCGAGCGTCTGCAATGCGGTCGAGACCTTGCTGGTGCACCGCGATGCGGCCGAACGCCTGCTGCCGCCGGTGCTCTCCGCGCTTCGGGCCGAAGGGGTCACGATCCACGCGGACGAGCGGGCTCTGTCCTTCGCGCCAGACGCCGTGCCGGTGACAGACGAGGACTACGCCACCGAGCACATGAGCCTCGACATCTCCGTGAAGGTGGTGGACGGGCTGGATGAGGCGATCGAGCACATCCGCCGGTATTCGACGCAGCACACCGAGTCCATCGTGACGAACGACCTCGAGAGCGCCGATCGCTTCCTCGCCGAGGTGGACTCCGCGGTGGTCATGGTCAACGCCTCCACACGGTTCACGGACGGCGGCGAGTTCGGGTTCGGGGCGGAGGTCGGCATCTCCACGCAGAAGCTGCACGCCCGCGGCCCCATGGGCCTCCCGGAGCTGACCAGCACCAAGTGGATCGTCCGCGGGTCCGGCCAGATCCGCGCATAGCCGACCGCTAGACTTAGGGCGGGCCTCTGGCCCCGAGAAAGGATTGCGCACGATGTCACTTCTGACGACCGTCCTCGCGGCGGAGACCCACGTCGAGCTGCCGATGCCCACCTGGGCCTACGGCGCGATCGCGATCGTCGTGTTCATCGCGCTGTCGTTCGTCGTCTGGAGCTTCAAGGACGTCGCCAACCGGCACAGCCACCGCTCCGCGCCGGATGCCGCCGCCCACGCCGGCGCCCCGGGCGCGACCCACCACGGCAGCGGCCACCCGACCCAGGGGCACTGAGCCACCTCCGCATGGAGCTGACGGAGACGGGCCGGCCGCGGATCGGCGTGATGGGCGGCACCTTCGACCCGATCCACCACGGTCACCTGGTCGCGGCCAGCGAAGTCGCCCAGTCGTTCGGGCTGGACGAGGTCGTCTTCGTGCCGACGGGCAAGCCCTGGCAGAAGGGTCCGGTCTCTGCGGCGGAGCATCGCTACCTCATGACCGTGATCGCGACAGCGTCGAATCCCCGCTTCACGGTGAGCCGCGTCGACATCGACCGGCAAGGCCCGACCTACACGATCGACACCCTGCGCGACCTCCACGAGGAGCGGCCGGACGCCGAGCTGTTCTTCATCACCGGTGCGGACGCGATCGCCCAGATCCTCAGCTGGCGGGACGTCACTGAGCTCTGGGAGCTCGCGCACTTCGTGGCTGTGAGTCGCCCGGGACACGACTTGAGTATTTCTGGATTGCCGGAGCAAGACGTAAGCTTGTTGGAAGTTCCGGCCCTGGCGATCTCGTCGACCGATTGCCGGAGCCGGGTGAGCAGGGGATTCCCGGTCTGGTACCTCGTACCCGACGGGGTCGTTCAGTACATCTCCAAACACCATCTGTATCGGAGCGTGGCATGACATCGTGGCCTGAAGAGCCGCCAGCGGGCCAGCCGCAGACGCGGCGACAGGCGAGGGAGTTCGAGCGCTCCGCTTCCCGACGCGCGGGCACCGCCGAGCCGACCCCCGCCGGGCAGATCCCCGAGGTCACCACCAACTCTCCGCAGCGCGAGCGCCCCTCAGAGCCGACGCAGGAAGCCGCTCACGGTGACCCCGCCGCAGACGTCGAGCAGCCCGCCATCCCGGCCAGCGCTTTCGCCGAGCCCGGCGTCTCATCTCCATCGAGCGATGTGTTCGATCTGTTCAAGCAGGCTCCGGACGTGTCCCAGCCCGAACCCGTGACGCAGCCGATGGCGATCCTCCAGCCCGAGCCGGCCCCGCCGGCTCCTGCAGCAGCGGCGGCCGCGCCGGCGCGCGCGCAGCAGCCGGCCGATCAGGGCAGGACGCTCACTCGTCGCGAACTGCGGGCGATGCAGCAGGCGGAGCAGGCGAACGGCCAGGCCGGCCACTCCGCCGTCGCCGGAGAGCCGGTCATCCCGGTGACCTTCACTTCCGAGCCCGAGGGCGGTGCCGCCTCCTCACCGAAGCCCCGGCCGGCGGTCGCCCCACCTCCTTCCATCGGCACACCGCCCAGCGCGTCCGAGGGTTCCGCGGCTGTCCCGGCGCAGTCGAGCGGCTCGACCTCGACCAGCGAGAAGTCGGCCTGGCCGTTCCCGCCACTTGTGCCCTCCGCCTCGCGGACTTCGCAGCCCGAGGCCACGGTGACCCAGAGCCTGACCTCGCCGTTCGCGGCGTTCGGCGCGCAGCCGTCGCCGAAGACCGAGGCGGCGCCGGCGGGGGCCGCCGATCCGGTGTCTCCCACGGCGGATGCCACGGACGACGTCTCCACCCAGGAGCGCAGGCCATTCACTCCGCCGACCGGCCACTGGTCCACCGCCGCGGAGCTCGACGACGGTAACGAGCCGATCACCTCGCGCAACGTCGGCCAGTCGACGGCGGCCACGACGACGAACGCGCTCATCCTTCCGGCCATCCCGCATCCCGATGCCACGGCTCCGCTGACGAGCACGGGCGAGATCCTCGTCACGGGTTCGATCGACCTCCCGCGAGGGATGGGTGCCACGGGTGCGCATCCGGATCACATCGACTCGTCCGACCTCGACCGTCTTCTCGACGGCGAGGAGAACGAGTTCAACACGTCCGAGGTGCAGCCGGTCCGCGCGTCACGCGCCATCAGCACGCACACCTCGACCCGCGGTGTCATCGCACCGCCCAAGAAGCGCGGCAACACGCTGCCTGTCGTCCTCATGGTCACCGCCGGCGTGCTCGCCATCGGCGTCATCGGTCTGCTGGTCGCCGCCTACGTCCTGAAGGTGTTCTGATCATCCGCAGTTCTTCATCCACTTCCGTACCGACCTCGCACCCAACGCGACCGGAGGGCCGCCAGTGACCGCATCCCCGCACGCCCGAGAACTCCTGCAGCTGGCGGCAGTCGCCGCCGACTCGAAGGGCGGCCAGGACATCATCGCCCTCGACGTCTCGGGACCCCTGCCGCTGACCGACGTCTTCCTGCTGGTCAGTGGCCACGTGGAGCGGAACGTCATCGCCATCGCCTCGGAGGTCGAGGACCGGCTGAACGAGTCCGGCGTCAAGACGCTGCGTCGCGAGGGCAAGGGCGAAGGCCGCTGGGTGCTGCTCGATTTCGGCGACGTCGTCGTCCACGTCTTCCACGAAGAGGACCGGATGTACTACGCGCTGGAGCGCCTCTGGAAGGACTGCCCGGTGCTCCCCGTCGAACTGCCGGTGCCCGAGCGCGCCGAGTAGCATGCAGGCTGACTCCCAGCCTCTTCCCACGTTCGCCTGAGAGGCCTCTCATGCGCGCGCGTTTCACTGGTGTCATGAGATGCCCCACCGACAACGTTCCCCTGGTCATGAGCGAGCGCAGCGGCGTGGAGATCGACTACTGTCCGGAGTGCCGTGGTGTCTGGCTCGACCGCGGCGAGCTCGACAAGATCATCGAACGCGCCGGCTCGGTCGCTGCGGCTCCGCAGTCGTACGCACGGCAGGAGTACGGTCGGCAGGAGTACGGACGGCAGCCCTCGCGAAAGAAGCGCGAGAACTGGCTGAGCGAGCTGTTCGATTGACGCAGGGACCGGCTCAGTTTTTTCTGGCGCTGTCCGTGTAGTAGTCTGGACGAGTTGTTCCGGCGGCCTGAGAAGGTCGAAGGGACACACGTTCCGGGTCTGTGGCGCAGCTGGTAGCGCACCTGCATGGCATGCAGGGGGTCAGGGGTTCGAGTCCCCTCAGATCCACCAAGAACCCCGTCATTTCAACGAAGTGGCGGGGTTTTCCCATTCCATAGCGGGCCCCACGAAAGTGCCCAGAACCACTGTCGCGATACTCCATCGCCGGCAGTAGCGGATCTTTCAGTGTGACGCCGCCTCGACGTCGTCGGGTGGTGGGGCGACGGAGTCTCGCCGGATCACCGGCATGGGGACCAGGGTGCGGTGCGGGATGTCGGTGCCGTTGAGCAGCAGCTCCATGGCGATGCGGCCCATCTGCTCGTACGGTAGCCGGGCCGTGGTCAGCTGGGGGCGGAGGTAGCCTGCGATCTCGTCGTCGTCGAACGAGACCACCGACACGTCGTCGGGAATCCGGATGCCCGCTTCCAGCAGCGCCTGATAGGCCCCGAACGCGAGGTTGTCGTTCATGCAGATGAGCCCGGTGAACTTCACCCCCGAGTCCAGCAGTTCCCGGCACAGCCGGTACCCTTCCGCCGGAGCCCATTCGGCCTCGAAGCCCTGCGCGACCAACTGGAGGCCCGCATCGGAGATCGCCCGGTCGATGCCCGCCTGCCGAACGCCGATGGTCGCTGAGATCTCCGGCGGGATCTGCTCGGGCGTGCGCCGGCCCAGCAGGGCGATCCGGCGATGCCCGGCCTGGATCAGAGTGTCGGCGATCTCGGCGCCAGCGTCGAATTCTTGGGGCAGCACCGCGGGGGCGTTTCCGGAGGTGGTGGCGTTCACCATGACGATGGGAAGCCCGGCGGGAAGATCCGGGATCTCCACCTGCCTGGCCGCCATGGCGGCGAACAGCAACCCGCCCACGCGGTTATCGAGCATCGTCTCCAGCTGACTGGAGAGCCGCTCCGGGTGGTGGCCATGCTCCGCGATCAGGACCGTATGCCCGCTCTCGGCAGCGACATCGAGCACACCCCGGATCATCGCCGTCGCATACCGGGTCAGAGTGACCTCATCGGAGATGAAACCCACGGTTCGCGTGGTGCCCCAACGCAGAGCGCGGGCTGCGGGGTTGGGGCGATAGTTCAGCTCAGCGGCGATCCGCCGAACCTTCTCAGCGGTCTCCGCAGACAGCCCGGTGTCCGGCCGGTCATTCAGGATCAGACTCACCGACGCCTTGGACAGTCCGGCCATCTGCGCCACATCAGCGATCGTCGCGCGTTTGCTCACGTCCGTCATCATCCTCCCCGGGCACCGTAGCGGACAAAACCGCGGCCACGCTTGCGCCGCCCCGACACTACTGCTACATTCAACGCCTAAACGCGTTTAGGTCAAAACTAAATGCGTTCAGTTCGCCTGAAACCCCTCGTCTACCCCGAGTCCAATGGAGGATCCCGTGAGAACCAAGACCCATCGAAAGCTGATGGCGGCCGGCGTCATCGTCGCCACCACAGCTCTGGCACTGACCGGTTGCGCAAAGGCCGGAGGCAGTGCAGGAACCTCCGGTGGCGAGCTGGTCATGTGGACGCACAACGCCGGCAACAAGGCTGAGCTCGGTGCGGTGCAGAAGATCGTGAGCGACTTCAACAAGAGCCAATCCACGTACAAGGTCAAAGTCCAGGCCTTCCCGCAGGACTCGTACAACCAGTCGGTGACCGCTGCTGCCGCATCCAAGAAGCTGCCGTGCATCATGGACATCGACGGGCCGAACGTTCCGAACTGGGCATGGGCGGGGTACCTCCAGCCGCTCACCGGGTTGGATTCCACCCTGTCGAAGTTCCTCCCGTCGACCGTCGGCAAGTACAACGGCAAGACCTATTCCTACGGTTACTACGACGTGGTTCTCGCGATGATCTCCCGCAAGAGCACTCTGGATGCTGCGGGCATCCGGATCCCGACCCTCGACAAGCCCTGGACCAAGACCGAGTTCGACGACGCCTTGGCCAAGCTGAAGGCCTCCGGCAAGTTCCAGTACCCGGCCGACTTCATGACCGGCTCCACGGGGGAGTGGTGGCCGTACGCGTACTCCCCGTTCCTGCAGAGCGCCGGCGGCGACCTGATCAACCGCTCGGACTACAAGAGCGCTGATGGTGCCCTCAACGGGCCGGCCGCGCTGGACTGGGCGCACTGGTTCCAAGGCCTGGTCAGCAACGGGTACATCGCCAAGAAGTCCGGTGCCGCCTCCGACCAGGACTTCATGAACGGCAAGACGGGCATCCTCTACGACGGCTCCTGGGCCGCTGACGAGATGAGCAAGAAGTTCGGCAGCGACGTCGTGCTCCTGCCGTCCGTCGACCTGGGTAAAGGGCCGAAGATCGGTGGCGCCTCCTGGCAGTGGGGCGTCTCCAAGACCTGCGGGAACACCGCCGGCGCGATGGCCTACATGAAGTTCGCCGCCGCTGACAAGTACGTCGCGCAGGTGGCGAAGGCCGCCGGCACGATTCCGGCCACGGCGGCGGCAGCCGCACAGGTCCCCGGCTACGGGCCCGGCGAGGTGAACGCCAAGCTCCGCGACTTCTCGCAGAAGCAAGCTGTTGTGCGCCCCGTGACCCCCGGCTACCCGTTCATCGCCACCACGTTCACGAAGGCCGCCCAGGACATCATCAACGGCGGCGACCCGAAGTCGATCCTCGACCAGGCGGTCAAGGACATCGACGCCAACCAGAAGTCGAACAACTACTTCAAGTGACACGCAGGGCCCGGTTCGGTCGCAGCAGCGGTCGAGCCGGGCCCCCGACGGACAAGGACGTCTCATGAGTATCGTCACCGAGCCGGTCGCGGCTTCCGAGCGCGCCGCTGAGCTCCCATCCCGTCTACCGCCGCGGAAGGCCGGCACCGCCCGCGGGCGCACCGACGCCGTCGTCGGGTGGATCATGCTGGCGCCGGCCGCCATCCTCATCCTCACCTTCCTCCTTGTCCCGATCGGGCTCACCTTCGGCCTGGCGTTCACCAATGCCCGGCTGATCTCTCCCGAACCGGCACACTTCGTCGGCCTCGACAACTTCGTCGCTGTCTTCACTGACGACACGTTCTGGGCGTCCCTGAGAAACACGATCGTGTTCACGGTCGTGATCGTGCCCCTGCAATCCGCCCTCGCCTTGGTACTGGCTGTGCTCGTGAACACGCGAACCCGAGGGACCACGTTCTTCCGGACGGTCTATTTCCTTCCGGTGGTCACCTCCATCGTCGTGGTCTCGATGCTCTGGCTGTTCTTGTACCAGAAGGACGGACTGATCAACGTGGTCCTCAGCAAGGTCGGAATCCAGGGACCCGATTGGCTCGGCGACCCGCACTGGGCGCTGCTGGCGATCATCCTGATGTCGGCCTGGCAGGCCATGGGCTTCCACATGATCATCTGGCTCTCCGGCCTCCAGACCATCCCTGCAGAACTCTACGAAGCAGCGTCGCTCGACGGCGCGAGCCGCTGGCAGCAGTTCACGAACGTCACCTGGCCCGGTCTGCGCGGCACCCGCACCTTCATCCTGATCACGATCACCATCGCCGCGTTCGGCCTGTTCGCGCAGGTGAACATCATGACCCAGGGTGGACCGCTCAACTCCACCTCCACCTTGGTGTTCCAGGCGGTGCGGAGCGGATTCCAGCAGCAGCAGACGGGTTATGCATCCGCGATCTCGCTGGTGTTCTTCGTCCTGGTGCTGATCGTGACACTCACCCAGCGGTTCCTCACCCGAGACAAGGAGGCCCGACGATGAGCGCCACCATTCGCGATATCGCGGACATCGAAACGGCACACGCTCCCAACCCCCGGAGGGGCCGGCTCCCCGGGTGGGGCGCTGCACTGACGCTCGCCGCGAAGATCCTGCTGGCCCTCGTGTTCGGGCTGCCGCTGGTCTTCATGATCGTCTCCAGCTTCAAGCCGGACACGCAGATCTTCGGAGACCTCGGCGGGATCCAAGCATTCCTGCCGGTGGGGAACATCAGCCTGAACAACTACGTCGGTGTCTTCGACCGCGTCCCGTTCGCGCAGTTTCTGTTCAACTCCGTGCTGATCTCCGTCCTCACCGTCGGGCTCGGCCTGATCGTGAACTCGCTCGCAGCGTTCGCGCTCTCGCGGATCCGCATCCCCGGCGGACGGATCGCGCTCGGAGTGATCCTCGCCACGCTGATCGTCCCGTTCGAGGTGATGGCGCTGCCGCTGCTGTGGGAGGTGAACCAGCTCCCGTACTTCGACGGCTCGCAGATCGTCCAGGGCTGGCTCGACACGTACACGGTCCAGATCGTGCCGTTCGTCGCGAGCGCGTTCTCGATCTTCCTCTTCTACCAATACTTCGACTCCATCCCGAGGGAGCTGGATGAGGCGGCCCGCGTCGACGGCGCCGGCTGGTTCCGCATCTACCGGTCGATCATCATGCCGCTCGCCGGCCCGGCGATCGCGACCGTGGCCATCCTGACCTTCCTGCCGGCCTGGAACCAGTACCTCTGGCCGCTCATGGTCACGCAGAGTGAGGCGGTACGGCCGGCGATGGTGGGGATCGACTACTTCAAGCAGCTGAACACCTCGTGGGGCCAGATCATGGCCTACGCGAGCATCATCACCATCCCCGTGCTGGCGCTCTTCGTCGCCTTCCAGCGCTCGTTCGTCAACTCCATCGCCTCCCAGGGCCTGAAAGGCTGATCCATGTTCTCTCTCCCCGACAGCTACGTCTGGGATTTCTGGCTCGCAGACGACGGCGACCAGTACCACCTCTTCTTCCTCTACGCCTCCAAGGCACTGAAGAACCCCGACGCGCGCCATTACCGTGCGTCGGTCGGCCACGCCGTCTCCGGCGACCTGACGAACTGGACCCGAGTGGTGGACGCACTGGTCCGCAGCGACCCGCCCGCGTTCGACGAGCTCGCCACCTGGACGGGAAGCGTCGTCCGCGGCGACGACGGGCTCTGGCACATGTTCTACACCGGAACGAGTCTGACCCCGGACGGCAACATCCAGAGCATCGGGGCGGCGACCTCGCCCGATCTCTACGACTGGACCAAGAATCCCGACAACCCGATCCTCACCGCGGATGCCCGCTGGTACGAACGGCTCTCGGACGGGCACTGGCACGATGAGGCGTTCCGCGACCCGTGGGTGTACCGGGATGAGCGGGCGGGACAGTGGCGGATGCTGATCACCGCGCGCGCCAACCACGGCAGCACGGACGACCGTGGCGTCATCGGGACCGCTCTCTCGCCGGACTTGAGCACGTGGACGCTGCAGCCGCCGCTCAGCGCGCCGGGGGCGGGCTTCGGGCAGCTGGAGGTGCTGAACACGGCCGAGATCGACGGCACGAGCGTCCTCTTCTTCTCGTGTCTCGCTCCGGATCTGGCCGCTTCCAAGCGCGCCTCCGGCACCACCGGCGGCATCTGGGCCACCGTTCCGGACGCAGACGGCCGGTGGGACCCGAACGACGCGCAACAGCTCACCGACGACGACCTGTACGTCGGGCGCGTGATCCGTGAGCGCGATACCGGCGAGTCGCTATTCTTCGCCTTCGAGAACGTCGCGCCGGACGGCAGCATCGTAGGCCGGATCACCGACCCCCGATCCATCTCGCTGCAGGGCGGGCGTCTGACGCTCGGCGACCCGCGACACGCGGGCACCGCCGAGGTGCCGCGACTGGGCATCGGCACCCCCGCCGGATGACAAGCCCGACGTTGTGAGCAGCAACACTCGATTGCGCTGATCCGGCAACGCTTCGTGGCGCGGTTGCCCGGCCTGAGAAATCAGGCCTTGTGGTTCGGGTGATCGGCTCCTGCGAGTCCGACGATGGCTTCGTAGGGTCCGCGCACTGTTGCTTCGTCGAGGGGCGTGTCGGGGTGGGCCAGGCGGTGACTCCACCAGCCCCACAGCAGGGCGTTGATGGCGAGCGCGATGCGGGTGGGGGCGACGGGCTGCAGCATGAGGAGGGAATCGTCCTCGACTGCCTGGAGCACCGCCGCCACATCGGGATCCCGCGCGCCGCGGTGGCGGATCTCCTCGTAGACACGGATGTCGGCCAGGCTCGGGCTTGTGGAGCCGATCGTCGCGTCGACGAGCGCGTCGACGACGTCCGCAGCGGTGCGGGCATCACGGAGCGGGGCCGCGTAGCGGGGCTCGAGGTGGCTGCGGGTGGAGTCCAACGCGGTCAAGATGAGGCCTTTGAGGGTGGGGAAGTAGTAGGTCATCGACCCCAGCGGCACCTCGGCGTGCGCGGCGACACCCCGGTACGACACCGCACTGATCCCGTCGGTCTTGATGACATCGAGGGTCGCCTCCAGGATCCTCGAACGGCGTCCTGGATCGTTCGGTTTCCCGCGGCGCATGCTCACTCCAATTTCAGACCAAGTACGTACGAGTGTACACTTTCGACGTAGAGTGCGTACGACCGTACGTACTTTCGGCGTAGTCCTCGAGAACGGAGATCGTATGAACGAGAACACACTGCAGGAGCAGGCTCGAGAGCGAGCGCAGGAACTTCCCGGCGCGGGGCTTGAGTATCCGTTCGGTCCGGAGTGGGAGGTCTTCAAGGTCCGCGACAAAGTGTTCATGCTGCTGACAGCGATCACGGGCGAACCCATCGTCATCGTCAAGGCGGCACCTGAGGACGGGAAAGCGCTGCGCGAGCAGTACGAGGACGTCACGCCCGGGTACCACATGAACAAGCAGCACTGGATCACGCTGCATCCCGGCGGTGAACTGCGAAAGCAGCTCGTCGACGACATGGTAACCGAGTCGTACCTCCTCGTCGTGGAGGGCCTGCCGCAGGTTCGGCGCCCTGTGGACCCGGGAACGTTCGGCAGGCACGACCAGTGACCCTCTCCGATGAGCAAGCGCAGCAGGCCACCCGCGACGCAACCGGATTCTCGAAAGGACCTTCCGCATGACCCACACCGACACCGCCGGGCAGTTCGCCGTGCGCTCCTGGCTCGGCATCCCGTACGCAACAGCCGACCGCTTCCGCAGCCCGAAGGCCGTGCCCTTCGATCCCGACCTGCCCTACGACCAGAAGGGTCCCGCACCGCTCCAGGCCGGGGATACCAGCTGGCTCGAGGCCGACAACGGGGTCAGTGAGGACTGCCTGAACCTCAACGTCTGGGCTCCCGAAGATGCCGGCGATAAGCCGTTACCCGTGGTCGTGTACATCTTCGGCGGCGGATGGATGCTCGGCGCGAACACGCAGACCACCTCCAACGCGTCCGGCCTGGCTGCGACCGGACGTGCCGTCGGCGTCTCCATCAACTACCGGCTCAATGCTTTCGGATGGTTGTCCCTCTCCCAGTACGGCGGCGCACTCGCAGAAGCCACGAACCTCGGCCTGCAGGACATCATCGCCGCGCTGCAGTGGGTCCGCGCGAACATCGTCCGCTTCGGCGGCGACCCCGACAACGTCACCGTCACCGGCCACAGCGCCGGCGCGTACTCCGCCCTGAGCCTCCTCGCGGCACCGTCCGCTGACGGCCTCTACCACCACCTCGCACCCTTCTCCGGCATGCCCGCACGCCAGGTGCCTGCCTGGGGAGCAGAAGAACGCGCCCTCGCGGTTCTCACCGCACTCGGACTGCAGCACGACCCCGAGCGGCTCCTGGACGTCGACGGCAAGCTGCTCGCCGAGACAATGGCCGCGACTCAGGCTTCAGACCCTGGGGCGGCGCACGGCGTGGACAACGATCTCGTCGCCATCGTCGACGACCGGACCCAGCCGAACGGCGTCCTCGCCGACCTTCCGATGCACGTTCTCGAGTCCGGGCGGCACCGCGAGGTCGACATCCTCTTCAGCAGCACCACCCATGAGCTCGACTGGTGGGTCCTGCATCGGACCGAGGACTTCGACCCCGGCAGCATCGACGCCCTCGTCGAGGAGTTCGCCACCCGGAACCGCATCCCCCGCAGCCGAGCCCGCAGGGTCATCGCCGCCTACGATGTCGACGGACGCAGCCCTGTGCAGGTGCGGGGCGCGCTCCTGACGGACTTCTCCTTCACGCTCCCGCAGACTCGTGGCGCGCTTGCGCACGCCGCAGCCGGAGGGAACGCGCATCTGCTGTCGGTCGGTCCCGTCGAGGGAGCACACGCCGTACACGGCACAGAGATGTACGGCATCGTCGGCCAGACCCGGCCCGGCGCCACCGACGCACAAATCGTCCGCGACACATTCGTACGAGACGCGCTCCTGACACTCGCCTCCGGGAACACGGAAGCGCTGTGGGAACCAGTCACCACGGCGCCAACCGCCAAGGGAATCGGTGACATGCCCTACGACGCCACCGCCCACGCCGAAGACGTACTCGAGACGTTCTCCGGCATCAACCGCCCGTAGCGGGGCTGCCGGGGTGAGTATGTCGCCCTCGCCCCGGCGGAGCCTCCGGTCCGTACGCCAAAAGGGGGTTCCCTGCCCGTGCGGGCAGGGAACCCCCTTCGGCTCGGGCGCTAGTCCGCCGCCTTTCCGGTCGTCCAGGCCGATGCCACCTTGTGGACGGTCAGGGAGACGAGCGATGCCGTCCCGCCGGTGGCGTAGGCGTTGATGCCGGTACTGGCCGGATCCGGGAAGATCTGGTCGGTGATGAGCACCTGGCCGTCTTCCGCTCGTGTCTCGCTCCGGACCTGGCCGCCTCGAAGCGCGCCTCCGGCACCACCGGCGGCATCTGGGCCATCGTTCCGGGCGCAGACGGCCGGTGGGACCCGAACGACGCGCAACAGCTCACCGACGATGACCTGTACGTCGGGCGCGTGATCCGTGAGCGCGATACCGGCGAGTCGCTCTTCTTCGCCTTCGAGAACGTCGCGCCGGACGGCAGCTTCGTAGGCCGGATCACCGACCCCCGGTCCATCTCGCTGCAGGACCGGCGTCTCACGCTCGGCGACCCGCGACCCGCGGCCTCCGCCGAAGTGCCGCAACTGGGCATCGGCACGCCCGCCGGATGATCCGGGGCATAAACGCAAATAAGCGGCTCGTTAGTTGCGTTTATGGCCCATAAACGCAACTAAGCAGTAGAGTAGTTGCGGAAGGGCGGACTTGCTATGGAGTGGAACGAAGCTCTGCATCCTCGGCGCACCGACGGCTCTCAACGGTCAGCGGATGTCCCCGGCACCCGGCCGCAGGGGCCGATGGGCGCTGGAGAATCGGTCTGGCCTGGGCATGGATCGTCGGTTGTGCCGTGGGAGATGAGTGGCCGTCGTGGCAGTCGCGAGGATCGGATGCTGCGGAACGTGACCGCATCATTGCCGCCGCATATCGGCGACATCCAGTACGTCGCGCGATCGTCCAAGGAGCTCGACCGAGCCCTACGGGAGGTCGCGCTACTCGAAGAGACCGCTGCTGACCTCATGGCCCCGCTGGGACGATTTCTCATCCGGATCGAATCGGTCGCGTCGTCGAAGATCGAATCCGTCGAGGCATCGGCTGACGACTACGCTCGGGCGATCGGCGGTATTCGCTCGAACCCTGCCGCGGTCTCCATGGTCGCGGCCGCCAGGGCGGTAACCAGACTCGTTGATGCTTCAGACGCGCGAATCGCCACGACTGACATCCTCGATGCCCACCGCTTGCTCATGGAAGACGACACATCCGAGCGGCTCTATGCGGGCAGGTTCCGGGACATGCAGAACTGGATCGGCGGCAGCGACTTCTCACCGCGGGGCGCTGTGTACGTTCCTCCACCTCCCGCCGCGGTCGTCGAATACATGGACGATCTGATCCGCTTTGCGAACCGCGACGACATCCACCCCGTCGCGCAGGCCGCGATCGTCCACGCCCAATTCGAGTCGATCCACCCTTTCACCGACGGCAATGGGCGGATCGGGCGCGCCCTCCTCAACGCAGTCATGCGTCGTACGGGAGTCTCGAACCGTGTGGTGGTGCCCGTCGCCTCAGCGTTGGCGGCCGATCAGGACCACTACTTCGGTCTCCTGACCGGCTACCGTACTGGTGACGTAGACGCGATCGTCGAGGACATTGCCCTCTGCGTCCAGGCGTCCGCCCGGGAGGCGGGAAGAACCGCTGCAGTGTTCCGGGAACTCCCTGGAGAATGGCACGAATCGGCAGGTGCACGGCGGGGGAGTGCGGTGCGCACACTCATCGACAACCTCCTGGAAAACCCGGTCATCACCGCCGCCGACGCCGAACACATCACGGGCGTGGATACGGTGAACGCATACCGGGCGATGAAGCGTCTGGAAGACGCAGGCGTCGTTCACGAGGTGACGTCCAGGCAGCGCAATCAAGTGTGGGCTGCAACCTCGGTGCTCGACGAACTCGATGACCTGAATGTCCGCATCGCGACAGCGATCCGCGCCGAGCGCGGTTGAGATAGGCCACGTTCTTGCCCTGCCGATCATCCGAGTGTGTGTGCCAGACGCCAAAAGGGGGTTCCCTGCCCGTGTAGGCAGGGAACCCCCCTCGGCTCGGGCTGCTAGTCCGCCGCCTTTCCGGTCGTCCAGGCCGATGCCACCTTGTGGACGGTCAGGGACACGAGCGATGCCGTCCCGCCGGTGGCGTAGGCGTTGATGCCGGTACTGGCCGGATCCGGGAAGATCTGGTCGGTGATGAGCACCTGGCCGTCGTCCGCGAACACCTCCACGGAGGACCAGTCGACGAGGATGTGCAGCTTCAGCCGGCCGTCTTCCAGCTTCAGCGGGGCGCGCTGCACGCTGGTCGCGAAGGACGGATCGAACGTCACGTCGCCGGACTTCGTTCGGTCGACGTAGAGCTCACCTGTCGACGTGTCGTAGCCGATGGAGGTCTGCTGTCCGTTCCCGGCTCGCATGTTCAGGCCGAACGTCTTGGCGCTGCCGGCGGTGAGCACGGCGTCGATGTCCGCGGTCTCGCCGCTGGCATTCAGCTGGGTGGTTCCGGTGGGCAGGCTGACGTTCTCGGCATGCGACACCGGGGAGGTGACCAGTTGGTTGAGCTGGTCCACCGGCTGCTGCACGAGGACATCCCTGCCATCGACCTGCTCGAGACCGAGTTGGCGCGGGACCGTCATCGCGCTGCGCCACGGCGAGGTCGGGATGGATCCGCCGTAGTCCCAGTTGTTCATCCAGCCGATCATGATCCGCTTGCCGCCGGGTGCGTCGTTGTAGGTGACGGCGGCGTAGTCGTCCTTGCCGAAATCGATCCAGTGCGCGCGCTGGATGCTGGACTGCGCCGCGGTTCCGGACAGGCTGAACTGGTCGGCCAGGATGTGGCCCCACCCGCCGGTGTTGTTGTCCACCACCTCGAGATGGGCGGTCTTCCCTTGCAGATCGCTGAGGTTCCAACTGTTCCAGTCGAGGGACTCGCTGTTCGCACCGGTCGCGGACCGGACGACCTGCCCATCCACCACCAGCCGGACGGAGGTGTCGACCGCCGTCGGTGGCGCGGGCTGCGGCGAGAAGGTGATCTGGTCGACGTTCAGGTGCCCCCACCCTCCCGGGTTCTGGTCCACGATCTGGATCGTCGCCGGCTGCCCTTCGTAGGCGCGGACATCCCAGGCGTTCCAGTTGAGCGCTTCCGCGTTCTGACCGGTCGCGCTGGCGACGACCTTGCCGCCGACGATGAGGTTCACCGACGTGGGGTCCGGTGAGCCCCACGGGTGGTTCCCGCCGCCCACAAGGAGGTTGATGTAGCTGCTCGAGATGGTGAACGACGGGGACGTGATGGTGCCCTGCGATGCGTCGCCATTGATGTAGGTGTTCACGAGCTGGTTGCCGATGTAGCCCGTGACCTGCTGCTGGTTGGGCAGCGTGCCGGCCGCCGGTCCTGTGCCGGTGAAGTCGCCGGTCGTGGTCCAGCCTGCGCCATAGGTCGCGCCTTCGAAGTCGGCGAAGGTCGTCCCGGCGGGGATGGTGTTACCGGCGACGGAGCCCGGTACGTAGGGATGGTTTCCACCGCCGACCA
This sequence comes from Leifsonia sp., assembly GCA_051962155.1. Lineage (GTDB taxonomy): Bacteria > Actinomycetota > Actinomycetes > Actinomycetales > Microbacteriaceae > Leifsonia. Next base: position 20,157 of record JBQCCO010000092.1, read on the forward strand.
GGAAGTTCAGGTACGCCTGGTCGATGGTGAAGTCCGGCGACGTCAGGGTGCCGGTCGTCCCATCCCCGCCGTTGAAGCTGTTGGCGAGGCCGGCGCCCTCATACCCCGAGACACCGCCCTGGCCCGGCGCGTTACCTGCCGTCGGGGCCGAGCCGAATGCGGTTCCCGTCGTGGTCCAGCCGTCCCAGTTCCCGTTGTCGAAGCTCTCCAGCGAGGTCCCGGTCGGGGGGACATACGCCTTGTCGTCCGCCGTGAACGAGGTGCCGTCGAAGTCGCCGGTGAAGTACTGGGCACCGGAGCCGCCGGCGATGCTGCCGGGGTTCAGGTTGACGACGAGGACCCACTTCTGCTTACCGGGGTTCGCCGGGTCGGCCATCGGGAACAGGTCCGGGCACTCCCACACACCCCCGGTCGCACCGGCAGGCCCGAAGTCGCTCAGGTGCGTCCAGTGCTTGAGGTCGGAGGACCGGTAGAAGGTGACCTTGTGCTGGTCGGACAGTGCCGCCGTCATCAGCCACTCGTTGCCAGGCGCGTACCAGAAGACCTTCGGGTCGCGGAAGTTGCTCGAGCCGATGTCCAGCACCGGATTTCCCGCGTACTTGGTGAACGTGCGTCCTTCGTCCGTGCTGTACGCCAGGGCCTGCCGCTGCTGCCCGGTCGCCTTGTCGAGGCTCGTGTAGATCGCGACGATCGCCGGGTTGCCGGGGGTGCCGAAACCGGTGGTGTTGTTCGTGTCCACGACAGCGCTTCCGGAGAACACCATCTCCGACGCGTCCTGCGGGATGGCCACGGGAAGCTGGGTCCAATGGACGAGGTCCTTGCTGACCGCGTGTCCCCACGACATGTTGCCCCAGGTGTTCCCGCTCGGGTTGTACTGGAAGAACAGGTGGTACTCGCCCTTGTAGTAGAGCAGCCCGTTCGGGTCGTTCATCCAGTTCGCCTGCGGGGTGAAGTGGAACTGCGGGCGGTAGGTCTCGGTGTACGGCGCGGGCGCCGGAGCCGCAGTCGTCGCATGCGCCGGCGCGGAGACGCCGAGGAGCGCGAGTGCTGTGGTCGATACGGTCAATGCGGCGATCGTCGCGCGCCTCGCGCGACCTTGTGGTGTGCCCGGCTGTGCGTGTCTCGAAGGCATGCTCGGTGACCTTTCTGTCTGACAACGGTGTCAGAGTGGGACCCTACGGGATGTCCTGTGGGCGCGTCAATGGATGACAACGATGTCCTGCTCGGCTAGCCCCGCGCGACAGGCGGGGCGGAGGGGCGACAGGTCTCCAGGTGCCCGGCCCGCCTGGGTGAGTAGTCCTGCGGCGTCTCGGGGTCGGCCTCTTCTGGGATGTTCGGAAAAAGAAGATTCCGCCACGAAGGGCCCCCGCCCCGCCCCGCGGGCATCCGGCAAAGTCTTGCAGTATGCAACCCTTGTACTATGCAAGAGCTTCGACGGGTCACTCCCGACCTGCTTCCCTCCGACCGTGAGGTGCGCGCCTTCCACACCGCCGGGAGGGATCTGATCGGCATCGCCCTGCGCAGCCTCGACGTCGTCGGCAACGGGCTCTCGCTGCCGAAGTTCCGGATGCTGCTGGTGCTGCACGAGCTCGGTCGCGCGCCGTCGGCCCGCGTCGCCCGCGCGCTCGGGGTGAATGCCTCATCGGTCACCCGGCTCGCCGATCGCCTGGTCGAAGAGCTGTACGTGACCCGCGGTGCCGATGAGCACTCGCGCAGCGTGGTCACGCTCGAGCTGAGTGACGAAGGCCGCAGGCTCGTGGATCGGGTGATCGCTTGGCGGCACGACGAGCTCGGCCGTCTCCTGGCCGGAATCGACCCGCACCTGCGCGAGACGACGACTGTGGCGCTCGAGCAGTTCGCGGAGGCCGCCGCGGCGTTCTACCCGGTCGAGTTCGCCGGGCCGGCGGCGCTGTGAAGGCCTCAGTGCGCGCGCGGGACACGACCCTGGGCGACTTCGCGGTGCGACCACGGATGCTGCTGATCACCGCCCTCGCGCTCCCCGTCGGCGCGCTCGGTGCGGTCGCGGCCTGGGCGCTCCTCCGACTCATCGGTCTGACCACCAACCTCGTGTTCTCGTGGCGGTGGGACGTCTCGCTCGTCGCTCCCGGCGCGACGGCGCATCCGTGGTGGCTGATCCTCGGTGCACCCATCGTCGGCGGCCTGATCGTGGGGGTCATGGCGCGCTTCGGCTCGGAGAAGATCCGCGGGCACGGGATGCCGGAGGCGATCGAGGCGATCCTCACCGGCGGCAGCAAGGTCCATCCCAAGGTCGCGGTGCTGAAGCCGATCTCCGCCGCAATCAGCATCGGCACCGGTGGCCCGTTCGGCGCAGAGGGGCCGATCATCATGACCGGCGGGGCACTCGGCTCGATGCTGGCACAGTTGGTGCATCTGAGCGCTGACGAACGCAAGGCGCTCCTCGTCGCCGGTTCCGCTGCGGGCATGGCGGCGACGTTCAACTCACCGCTGGCGGCAATCCTGCTCGCTGTCGAGCTCCTGCTGTTCGAGTGGCGTCCCCGCAGCTTCGTTCCTACGGTGGCAGCGGTAGCGGTCGGCACCGTCGTCCGCGGCTTCCTGCTCGGGAGCGCGCCCGTCTTCCCCGTGGATGCGACCGGGCTGCAGCTCACTCCGGGGATCGAGGCGTTCGCCGTCGCCGCCGGAATCACCGGAGGGCTCCTGGCGATCGCCGCCACGTGGCTCGTCTACCGGGCCGAGGATGCCTTCCACAAGCTCCCCATCCACTGGATGTGGTGGCCGGCGATCGGCGGTCTCATCATCGGCGCCGGGGGACTCATCGAACCGCGCGCGCTCGGCGTCGGCTACGACGTCATCGATGAGCTCCTCACCGGCAGCGCGACCCTGTCGCTCATCCTGGGGATCCTCGTCGTCAAGACGCTCATCTGGTCGCTGTCCCTCGGCTCGGGCACCTCCGGCGGAGTGCTCGCGCCCGTGTTCATGATCGGCGGCGCTCTCGGAGCGCTGGAAGGCATGATCTTCCCTCACGCGATCCCTGGCTTCTGGGCGATGTGCGGACTGGCCGCCGTCGTGGGCGGGGTGATGCGCTCACCGCTGACCGGTGTCGTGTTCACCCTGGAGCTCACGCACGCCTGGGATGCCCTGCTCCCACTCGTGATCGCCTCCACCTCGGCACACGCGCTCTCGGTCCTCCTGCTCAAGCGGTCGGTGCTGACGGAGAAGATCGCGCGACGCCGACTCCACCTCACCCGCGAGTACTCGACCGACCCGCTCGAGACCTTCTTCGTCCACGAAGTGATGACCCCGCTCGCGGGTGAGGCATCCTCGATGGATGGTGACACTCCGACGGTCCGCGCGAGTGACACACTGCGATCGGTCGCGTACCAGTTCGCCGAGACGGAACAGAGCGCGGCTTCTGTCGTCGACGCGACGGGCGCGGTGATCGGTCGGATCGTGGTCCAGGACCTCCTCCACGCGCGGCGGCATGACCTCACCGAGGAGCACCACCGCAGCGGGATCCTCACCGGCGTGCGCCCCTGGAGCGGCACCGCGGCCTCCGACGCGAACGCCTGATCGACGCATGGGCGCAGGTCCCACTCGGGCCTTACGCGAACGGGGCCGGCGGACTAGGAATGACCACATGGTCACGGTTTCTACGGATGCTGGTCGCGAGCTCGAGGGCCACGTCGCCCTGGTCACCGGGGCCTCCGGGTCGATCGGCGCCGAGGTCAGCCGCGTTCTGGCCCGGCGCGGCGCGGATGTGGCGGTGCACGGACGAAACCGGAACGTGCTCGAGGAGCTGGCTCGGGAGCTCCAGGGGCTCGGGAGGCGCAGTGCGGCGTACGCCGGCGATGCGCGCGATCCGGACCATCTGTCCGGCGTGGTGGCCGAGGTCGAGCGGACGCTCGGACCGGCGGACATCCTGGTCACCCTTGCCGGAGGGGCGGGTGCGCCGACGGCGACAGCATCCCTCGACCCCGAACGTTGGAGGGAGGTCATCGACACCGACCTCAACTCCATGTTCTTCACGGTGCGGGCCGTTCTGCCCGGAATGGTCGAACGCGGGGACGGCCGGATCGTGACCGTCTCGTCCAGTGCCGGGCGCCGGGCGTCCCAGGCCAATGCGGCCTACGCGACCGCGAAAGCGGGCATCGTCATGTTCACGGAGCACATCGCCAAGGAGTACGCCGGCTCGGGCGTCCGCGCGAACTGCGTGGCGCCCGGGACCATCGAGACGACCCGCCTCCGCGACCGCACCACGGACGAGCAGCGCTCGGCGATAGCCCGGGCGGTGCCGCTTGCCCGTCTCGGCCGCCCCGACGACATCGCCGAGGCCGTCGCGTTCCTGGTCAGCGACGCATCGTCGTGGATCACCGGGGTGACCCTCGACGTCACGGGCGGATTGACACTCTGACGTGCGCATCCTGGTCCCCTTGTCGTCGAGGTGCTCGTTGTTGCGCCCGACACGCCGGGGGAGTGTGCAACAACGAGCACTTCGGCGACCGGGCGACTCCGACCAGGAACGCGAGCGTCAGTCACCCTTCACGTTGACGAGCTGACGCAGCGTATGACGGATCTCGACCAGATCCGCGGCATCCGCCATGACCTGATCGATCGGCTTGTACGCCTGCGGGATCTCGTCGAGGAACGCCTCCGTGTCCCGGAACTCGATGCCCGCCATCGCCTCACGCAGCTGCTCGATGGTGAACCTCTTGCGCGCCGCGGACCGCGAGAACTGACGCCCGGCGCCGTGCGGCGACGAGTGCAGGGCGAGCGGGTTGCCGAGTCCCGACGCGACGTAGGACGCCGTTCCCATGGAGCCGGGGATCAGGCCCGGCTGTCCCTCGCGGGCCGAGATCGCTCCCTTCCGCGATACCCACACGTCCTTCCCGAAGTGATGCTCGAGCTGCGTGAAGTTGTGGTGGCAGTTGATCCGCTCCCGCTCGACGACGGCTGCGCCGAACCAGTCCGAGGTCTGCCGCACAACCCGATCCATCATCTCCTCGCGGTTGAGCAGCGCGAAGTGCTGCGCCCACCGCAGCTGAGCGATGTACTCGTCGAACTCGGGCGTGCCCTCCACCAGGTAGGCGAGGTCCTTGTCCGGAAGCTGGATCCACCATTTCGCCATGAGCGCCTGGGCCACCTTGATGTGGTGGCCGGCGATCCTGTTGCCCACGCCGCGGGAGCCGGAGTGCAGAAAGAGCCACACCACGTCCTCTTCATCCAGGCTCACCTCGATGAAGTGACTGCCGGAGCCGAGGGTTCCCAGCTGGCGCTCCCAGTCGCGCAGGTGGATGGACGGGTCGAACCCGGCTTCCTGCGCCCGGACGGTGAGCTCCTCGACGCGCGGCTGAGCCGTGGCGACGATCTTCGCGTTACGCGCCCCGGCCGACAGCGGGATGGCGCGCTCGATCTGCGTACGCAGGGCCGGCAACCGCGCGTCGTTCGACGCGACGTCGTCGCGGGTGAACTGGGTGCGGACGGCGATCATCCCGCAGCCGATGTCGACACCCACGGCCGCAGGCATGACGGCGCCGAGGGTCGGGATGACGGACCCGACCGTGGCTCCGAGGCCGAGGTGGGCGTCCGGCATCAGTGCGAGGTGCGGGTGGATGAACGGCATCCGCGATGTGGTGACCGCCTGGTCCCGGGTGGAGTCCTCCAGCAGGGAGGCCCAGTTCAGCAGGCGGTTCGAAATTCTTTCCATGATCCTTTCATCTCTTGTCGGGGTGCGGCCGGGGACGGCCGTGCCGACGCAGGGATGCGAAGGAGAGGTCAGCCCCGGACCTCGAACGGCGGGGCTGCAGCGATGGTGCTACAGACCCTGGCGACGCTCGAGCGTGCGGAAGGTGCGCGAGTTGCGCTGCAGATATGGCTTGGTGCGCATCGTCATGTCCTTCCGCTCGGCGTTCTTCAGCGTGGGCTGCTTGCGCCGCTCGGCGCAAGGTTCCCGACTATACCTGCTTCGGCGGCGGGCGCGCATCCCTTTTCTGTCGTCGTCGAGGTGCTCGTTGTTGCGCCCGACACGCCGGGGGAGTGTGCAACAACGAGCACTTCGGTGGTTGAGAGGGCCCGCAGGGGTGCGGCGCTGGTTCCGGAGATCGAGTGATGACTCATCGCGGCCAGGCCTTGAGAGCGCCGAAAGACACTGTCTATCGCGGGTGCGGCCTGCCGACTAACGTGACGCCCAATTCCGCCATCGGCTGAGCGCGACATGTTCGTTGTGACTCGTCCGCGTGGCCACTGCTCCGAGGAGGGGCACGCCACAGCAATCTTTGAAAAGAGCTCAGTTCCCGCGCAGGAACCGACTGAAAGCGATCGTAACGTGAAATCTTGGCGAACTTCATTCCGCGGAGAGGACCGAGTCGAGGACTCTACCGGTACCTCTCCACGCCGCCCAACTCGGTTGCTCGCGGCTGTGGGCGCCCTGTCCCTCGCAGTGGTCGGGTTGACCATCGCTGGGCCGATGTCAACCGCGGAAGCGGTTGTGCCGTGCCCGCCGACAAACATTTGGGTCAATACCGGTACTATTCCGGGTGTTCTGCAGGAATACTCACCCACGGGGACCTTGGTATCGTCGCATCCAACAGGCCTGTTCTACGACATCGCATTCAGCTCCGACGGGAAGACGCTGTATGGGATAAACGTAGGAACCATGTCTGTCATTGACCCGGCGACCGGCGCGACTCTGTCCACGATACCGACCACCGGTATTACTACGGGCGGGTTACCGAATGCGTTGTCCACGATGTCAGACGGCACTCTGCTCCTGGGCGTCGGGAGCGGGATCTATACACTGGACCCCGCAACAGGGGTCGCAGTGCGATATGCAACGTTTCCCGCGGGCTACTTTTCAGGCGGCGATTTCATCACCATCTCCGATGGAGACATCATTGTTTCCGCAGCCCCGATTGTCGCAGATGGTGGTTCTCCGCTGTTTCGGATGCATCCCGATAAGACTTTTACGCAGATCGGTACGATCCCGTCATCGTATGGTCTCGCCCAATCGAGTGGCGTGGTGTACTCCGCTGGATCGGATGGGATCCTGAGTTCGATCGACGCGCTCCCTGCCGGCCCGTCTACGGCTGTGCTCCCGACGACCCCGATCGCAGATGCCGGAGTCCCGCTCTTCGGTGCAACATCGATACAGGATGCTGGTTGCGCGCCGTTCTTCCAGCAGCAGAAGGTTTCGGACAAGGCGTCCTACGTCGTCAGTGATCCGGTTACGTACACCATCACGGTGACGAATACGGGTGCATACCCGGGGACGGCGGCGCTGGTCGACCCCATTCCGTCGACAGTTCTTGCCAGCGCGGTCACCTGCGTGGGGTCTGGTGGTACGACCTGTGCCGGCAATGTGGTCGGGAATGTGGTGTCGGGGAGTATTGACGCTCCGCCGGGCGGTGTCGCCACGTTCACAGTCTCCGGTACGGCGGTGGCGGCGGGAAGCGCGACCAACGTGGCGACGGTCACCCCGACGACGACAGGCTGCGGGCCGGAATGCGGCGGTGGCGACGCATCGACATCGAGTGTGATCGCAAGCGCTGATGCTCGGTTGTCGTTGGTGAAGACGGCGCATCTTGTTGACTCGAACGGGAATGGTTTGGCCGATTCGGGCGAAGCCATCAACTACACGTTCCTGGTGACGAACACGGGGAACGTGACGTTGTCCACGGTCGGGGTGACCGATCCGAAAGTGGGTCCGGTGTCCTGCCCGACCCAGACGCTCGCGCCCGGCGCGTCCACCACGTGCGCGACCGTGGCGTCGTACTTCGTGACCGACGCGGATGTGCTTGCGGGCGGTGTGGTGAATACGGCGGCCGCTCACGGCACGCCGCCGCCGGGTGTCGCCCCGGTCGTGCCGCCGACCGATACGGTGACGACCCCGACGCCGGTGCCCGTCGGCGGGCTGGCGATCACGAAGTCTGCGCAGTTGAACGACGCGAACGGTAACGGGTTGGCCGACGCCGGCGAGACCATCCAGTACTCGTTCCAGTTGACCAACACGGGCACGGTGGCGTTGTCCACGGTCGGCGTCACCGACCCGAGAGCGGGAAGCGTGACCTGCCCGCAGGCGACGCTTCCGGCAGGGGCGTCGGAGACGTGCACCGCGGACAACCTGTATACGGTGGTGGAAGCCGACGTGCTCGCTGGTGGTGTGCAGAACACTGCCACCGGACATGGAACGACTCCGCCGGGGGTCAGCCCGATCGCGCCGCCGACGGACACTATTGTCGTACCGTCTCCGATCGCAGGCGCTGGGCTGTCGCTGCTGAAGTCGGCGCAGTTGAACGACACGAATGGTGACGGCCTGGCCGACGTGGGCGAGACCATCCAGTACTCGTTCGTGTTGACGAATACCGGCAACGTCACGCTGAACTCCGTCACGGTCTCCGATCCCAAGGCGGGCCCGGTCACCTGCCCCGTCACAACCCTGGCACCAGGTGCGGCGACGACGTGCACGGCAGACGCCCTGTACACGGTCACTGAAGCGGATGTTGTCGCGGGAGGTGTGGTGAACACCGCCACGGGCGGTGCCACACCGCCGCCGAACGTGGGAGTGATCCCACCGACGGACACGCTGACGACTCCGACTCCCGCCGCAGCAGCCGGTCTGGCGCTCGTGAAATCCGGGCACCTGAACGACGCGAACGGGAACGGGTTGGCGGACCCCGGTGAGACGATCGACTTCAGCTTCGAGCTGACCAACACCGGTAACACGACCCTCACCGCTGTCGGGGTGTCCGACCCGAATGCGGGCGCCGTCACCTGCCCCACCGACACCTTGGCACCGGGCGCATCGGAGACGTGCACGGCAGATGCTGCGTACACGGTCACGGAGGCTGACGTCCTGGCCGGGAACATCGTGAACACGGCGACCGGTGCCGCTACGCCGCCGGCAGGAGTGAATCAGGTCGTCCCGCCGGTGGACACGGTGACCATCCCGGCGGCGATTCCTGTCGGGTCGCTGACGCTGGTGAAGCGGGCGCACCTCAACGACGCGAACGGGAACGGGTTGGCTGATCTGGGCGAGACGATCGACTACACATTCGATCTCACCAACACCGGAAACACCACCCTGTCCGCCCTCACGGTCGACGACCCGAAAGCCGGCAGCGTGACCTGCCCGCAACTGACGCTCGCGCCCGCCGCGACGATCACCTGCTCGGCGGACAGCCCGTACACGGTGACAGAGGCGGATATCGCAGCCGGGGATGTGGTGAACGTCGCAACCGCCAACGGAACCCCGCCCGCGGGGGTCCCGCCGATCGTGCCGGCCAGTGACACGGTCTCCACCCCGATCAACCCGGCCGAGGTGATCCCTCCGGCTAGTCCGGGCAACCCGGGCAACCCGGGCAATCCTGGTCCCATCGCTCTGGGGCCGTCGGTTGCGACCGGCGGATACCTCGTCACGAACGCGCCCTCCGGCTGGCTCTGGGGCGTCGGATCCGCGATCGCCTTGATCGTGGCCGCTGGAGGGTCGTTCCTTCTCCGAAGAATGACCCGGTCACGCTCGTGACAACCACAACGACGGACCGGCAGAACACGTAGGGGGCTGTCCTCGGGGTGCTCCGGGTGCTCCGGGTCCGACGAGCGGGGCGGCCCCCCGGCCCGCCCCAACAAAAGGAAATGTGGGGGGGTGTTGAAGGACCCCCTCCGCTTGGTTTTCTCCC
>JBQCCO010000093.1:0-3042 GCA_051962155.1 Leifsonia sp.
CGGTCCTTCCTTTTCACCGGGCGGTTGGAAATCCTCAATCCGCTACGTGTCTACGAAACCCGCCTTCCCGCTGGGCGGGTAGAGGGGTTGTGTGCGTCGACTCGTCGGTCGGTGGACGGGCTACTCGGTCGCGGCAGCGCGCTCGAGGACGAGCTCGCGGACGCGGGCGGCGTCCGCCTGCCCCTTCATGGCCTTCATCACGGCACCGATGACGGCCCCGGCGGCCTGGACCTTGCCGTCGCGGATCTTCGCCAGCACGTCGGGCTGTGCGGCGAGTGCCTCATCGATCGCGGCGATCAGCGCGCCGTCGTCGGAGACGACCGCGAGCCCTCGGGCGTCGACGACCTCCTGCGGGCCGCCCTCGCCCGCGATGACACCCTCGAGCACCTGACGAGCGAGGCGGTCCGTGAGCGTTCCGGCGTCCACCAGGGCAGCGAGCTCGGCGACGTGCCGCGGGCTGACCAGCGTGCCGGCCGGCACGTTCTGCGCGTTCGCCAGGCGGGCGATCTCGCCGGTCCACCACTTGCGCGCGGCAGCCGGGCCGGCGCCCGCGGCGATCGTCGCCTCCACTTCGTCCAGCAGGTCGGCGTTGGCGACATCCTGGAACTCGAGTGCGGTGAACCCCCACTCGGCGGTGAGACGCTTGCGGCGCGTGGCGGGCGGCTCGGGCAGCGTGCCGCGCAGTTCTTCCACCCATTCGCGGCTCGGCGCGACGGGCACGAGGTCCGGCTCCGGGAAGTAGCGGTAGTCGTCGGCATCCGACTTCGGACGGCCGGCGCTGGTGGTACCCGAGTCTTCGTGCCAGTGGCGCGTCTCCTGGACGATGGTGCCGCCGGCCTCCAGGATCGCCGCCTGGCGCTGGATCTCGTAGCGCACGGCGCGCTCGATCGAGCGCAGCGAGTTGACGTTCTTCGTCTCGGTGCGCGTGCCGAGCTTCGTCGTGCCACGAGGACGGAGGGAGATGTTGGCGTCGCAGCGCACGTTGCCCTCCTCCATCCGGGCGTTGGAGATGCCGAGTCCCTTGACGATGTCCCGGATCACGCGCACGTAGGCGCGACCGACCTCCGGCGCATCGGCCTCGGCGCCCTCGATGATCTTGGTGACGATCTCGACGAGCGGCACGCCGCCGCGGTTGAAGTCCACCAGCGAGTGATCGGCGCCGTGGATGCGGCCCGTCGCACCGCCGACGTGGGTCAGCTTGCCCGCGTCCTCCTCCATGTGGGCGCGCTCGATCGCGATGGTGATCTCGCGGCCGCTCTCCAGCTCGATCGTGATGGAGCCGTCGTGGGCGATCGGCTCGTCGTACTGGGAGGTCTGGAAGTCCTTCGCCAGATCCGGGTAGAAGTAGTTCTTCCGGGCTAACCGGCTCGACTCGGCGATCTCGCAGCCGAGCGCCAGTCCGAGGCGGATGCTGGACTCGATGGCCTTCTCGTTCACCTGCGGCATGCCGCCGGGCAGGCCGAGGCAGGTCGGGCAGGTGTTCGTGTTCGCACCCGAGCCGAACTCGTTGGCGCAGCCGCAGAACATCTTCGTCTTCGTGTTCAGCTCGACGTGGACTTCGAACCCGAGCACGGGCTCGAACAGCTCGAGCGCGCGGTCGTAGTCCATCAACTGCACGTTCCGGGCAGTGCTGTTCGCCATCAGACGGCTCCCTCTTCGCTTGCGAACATCTCGGTGGCGCTCAGATCCGGCGCCTGGCTGAGCAGCGTGTGGCCCCACTGCTCCTCCAGCAGGCGCTCCAGCGCCGAGCCGTAGGTGTAGAGGCGGGCGTCCGCGCGGGCGGGCGCCATCAGCTGCATCCCGACGGGGAGGCCGTCCTCGGGCGCGAGCCCGATCGGCAGTCCCATGCCCGGGATCCCGGCGAGGTTGGCCGGGATCGTGGTGATGTCGTTGAGGTACATCGCCATCGGGTCGTCGATCTTCTCGCCGAGCTTGAAGGCGGTGGTCGGCGCACTCGGGCTGACCAGCACATCCACCTTCTCGAAGGCCGCGGAGAAGTCGCGCTGGATGAGCGTGCGGACCTTCTGCGCGCTGCCGTAGTAGGCGTCGTAGTAGCCGGCGCTCAGGGCGTAGGTGCCGAGGATGATGCGGCGCTTGACCTCCGGGCCGAAGCCCGCGTCGCGGGTCGCCGCCATGACGCGCTCCACGGTGACGGGAGGGTCGGACGGGTTCACCCGCAGCCCGAACCGCACGGAGTCGAACCGGGCCAGGTTGCTGGACGCCTCCGCCGGGAGGATGAGGTAGTAGGCGGAGACCGCGTACTCGAAGCTGGGGGCTGCGACCTCGACGATCTCGGCTCCGGCGGACTCGAGCAGTACGAGCGCCTCGTCGAAGCGCTGCTTGACGCCCTTCTGGAACCCCTCTCCAGCGAGTTCGCGGATCACGCCGACCCGGACCCCGGACAGGGCGCCCTCGCGGCGGCCGGCACGCGCGGCGTCGGCCATCGACGGCCAGGTGTCGCTGAGCGAGGTGGAGTCGAGCGGGTCGTGACCGCCGATGACGTCGTGCAGGAGGCCGGCATCCAGGACCGTGCGCGAGACCGGGCCCACCTGGTCGAGCGAGCTGGCCAGCGCGATCGCGCCGTACCGGCTCACGCCGCCGTAGGTCGGCTTGACGCCGACCGAGCCGGTCACGGCCGCGGGCTGGCGGATCGAGCCGCCGGTGTCGGAGCCCAGCGCGATCGGTGCCTCGAAGGCCGAGACGGCGGCCGCCGAACCGCCGCCGGAGCCGCCCGGGATGCGTTCCAGGTCCCACGGGTTGCGGGTCGGGCCGTAGGCGGAGTGCTCGGTGGAGGACCCCATGGCGAACTCGTCCATGTTCGTCTTGCCGAGCGGGACGAGGTCGGCCTCGCGGAGGCGGCGCACGACGGTCGCGTCGTAGGGCGGGATCCAGCCCTCGAGGATCTTGGAGCCGCAGGTGGTCGGCGCCCCGGAGTAGGTCAGCACGTCCTTGAGGCCGAGCGGTACCCCGGCCAGCGGTCCGACCGGCTCGCCGGCGGCGATCTTGGCGTCGACCCGGGCGGCCGTGGCCAGCGCGCGCTCG
>JBQCCO010000094.1:0-18125 GCA_051962155.1 Leifsonia sp.
CGCCGATGACGGCCTGCGCGCGCTGGTGGAGGCGTGCAGCGCGTGGCCTCCGAGCGCGCCGCGCTGGCCGAGCCTCGGCGCCGCGGTCGAGGCGGGCCGATGGGAGGAGGCCGAGGCGGTGCTCGGCCGCCTCGCCGCCACGCACGCGGGCGACTCCGTCCCGGCCGACCTCGTCGAGCAGCTTCGGCCCTGGACCGCGGCGGCGCGTGCGGCCGGCGCCGCCGGTGCGCTCGCCTGCCGGGTGCTGGCGAGAAGGGCAGACGACGACACCTCGGTGGATGACGCAGTGGCGGATGATGCAGCGCCCGCCCTCCTGGAGGCCCGGCGCGAGCTGGAGGCGGAGTACGCCGACGTCGCCCGAGCCGCCGTCCTCTCCCTGATCGACGCCGCCCTCGACCGCCTGGGCGTGTCCCACCCGCATGCCCGCGGCGAGGGCGCCCTCGTCTCCGTGCTCAGCGGCACGAACCCGGCTCCCGGCGACCGCGAGCTCGTGGAGTTCCTGGCCGGCTCCGGGATGCGCGCCCACCTCGGCGACCACCCCGACGCCGACCTCCACATCGTCACGCGCAACGCGCACCCCGAGGCGGCCCGCGCCGCCGCCGCCCGGCCGGTCCCGCTCCTCGGCTGGGGCCACCTGGTGCCGCTCGGCCTGGCGACGTCGGAGAGCGTCCCGCTGGCGCTGGACCGCATCCACATCCCGGACACCGGTCATCACGCCGCCGCCGGCCTCGTCGGCGAGGTGGTCGTCTACCGCGGGCGCTCGAAGCTGACCGTCGTGGACCCGCCGCATTCCGCCACCGTCGTCGCCCGCGATCCGGAGTCCGGGCGGGCGGTGATCGCCGTCACCCCGGCCGGCAGCCCGCTCGCCGACGGCACCGTCGCGCCGGCCGCACGCGCCACCTTCTTCCTCGCCACCGACGGCTTCGCCCCCTGGCTGGTGACCCCGGAGGCGCGTTCCCTGCTCCTGGCCACGATCCAGGAACTCCTCACCCCCACCATCGATTCCTCGCCTGACCCGGCCGCGGACGGCGTGTCGGCGGAGTGACCGAGGAAGCGATCGTGGCGTGCAGGGCGGGCGAAAGAGGGAGGTGAGAGGGAGGTGAGAGCAGCCCGGAGAAGAGCCGCCTAGAGTAAGGGCTGTATGGCTGAACATCCTCCCGCATCCCTCTCCGTCCAGCCCGAGCCCGTCGTCGTCACCAGCGACCCCGGCATCGGCGCGCCCCGATTCGCCCGCGACGACGTCGTGCAGCGGAAGGGGCTGTTCACGCTGGTCTCGGGTCCCTTCACGCCGCGGGAGTCGATGATCGAAGACCTCGTCGCCGTCCGGGATGCGCTCGATGCGGCAGGACTGGAGTACCTGCTGGTCCGCGACGACGACAACCGCCTGATCGTCGCCCTCGACCGCCGCCGGCGGAAGGAAGTCTGCGCGGCGCTGGCCGCGGCCTTCGCGGACGAGCCCTTCTACTCCCGCAGCATCGACCACGACGGCGACGGGCACGGCGACGACCTGCTGATCGCCGATGGCCGCCTGTCCCGCCGGAAGGCCGACGTGCTGCGGGTGTACCGGCCCCGGCTCGAGCCGATCGGCCGGCTGCGCTACGGCGCGGACACCGCCTTCCAGCTCGAGTTCTGGAAGTTCGGCGACGACGAGATCACCGCGCCGCGCCCGAACGCCCTGATGCGGCCCCGGCTGCCGCGCGGCGAGGCCGTCGAGGCCGAGGTCGAGCTCTACGGCCGCCGCTGGCGCACCCTGCAGTACATGTTCGACCCGCTGGCGAGCGACGTGGCCTTCGACATCGACATCGTCTTCTCGTGGGTGGATGGGTCCAGCGCCGAATACCAGCGCCAGCGCGCCGCGCGGATGGCCGCGTACGTGGTCGGAGAGGGCGACGACAACGAAGCGCGCTTCCGCCAGATCGACGAGCTCAAGTACGCGCTGCGCAGCGTCCACATGTTCGCGCCGTGGATCCGCAACATCTACATCGCGACCGATTCACCGGTGCCGCCGTGGCTGGATCCCGAGCACCCGCGCATCCACATCATGCGCAGCGAGGACTTCTTCGCCGACACCTCCACTCTGCCGACGCACAACTCGCATGCCGTCGAGAGCCAGCTGCACCACATCCCCGGACTGGCGGAGCACTTCCTGTACTCGAACGACGATATGTTCATCGGCCGTCCGCTCTCGCCCGACGTGTTCTTCTCGCCGGGCGGCGTGACCAAGTTCGTGGAGGCCGGCACCCGGATCGGTCTCGGCGAGACGGACCCGGCCCGCAGCGGCTTCGAGAACGCCGCCCGGGTCAACCGCCAGCTGCTCTGGGAGCGGTTCGGCGCCGTCACCACGCGGCACCTGGAGCACTGCGCCGCGCCGCTGCGCATCGGCGTCCTGCGCGAGATGGAGCGGGAGTTCGCCGAGGACTTCCGCCGGACCGCCGCCAGCCCGTTCCGCTCCGCGACCGACATCTCGGTGACCAACTCGCTGTACCACTACTACGCACTGATCACCGGGCGGGCGGTGACCCAGACGCAGGCGAAGGTGATGTACGTCGAGACGACGCTCCGGCAGGCGCCGGAGATGATGCGCCGCCTGCTGAAGAAGCGCGACCAGGACATGTTCTGCCTCAACGACGGCTCCAAGCCCGAGATCCAGCCGGAGGAGCGCACCCGGATCGTCACCGACTTCCACGAGCGCTACTTCCCCTTCCCCGCCCCCTGGGAGCGCCCCGCCACCCCCACAGTCTGACCCCGCCGCCACCGTCGAGTACGCACAGATTGCACGCGACACGCCGGGCGAGCGTGCAATCTCTGCGGACTCGACGGTGGGGCGCGAGTACGGGGTCAGGCGAGGACGGCGATGGGCTCGGTGGGCGCCTCGTGACGAGCAGCGGGAGGGATGCGGATGCCGTCGGCGGCCAGGCGCCGGGCCGACTCCTCCGCATCCACGTAGTCGAGCGTCGGGTAGTGGCCCAGCGGCACCACCGAGTGCAGCACGGTGTTGGGGTACACGTGCACCAGGTTGAAGGCACGGGCTCCATCGCGGCCGCGCGTCCCTCCCGTCGGCACGGTGAGGTCCTGCGTGTAGCAGCTGGCGGACGCGACCGAGACCGGGATGCCGGCGAACGTCGCCGTGGACGAATAGTGGAGGTGCCCGGCGATGATGCTGCGCACGTCGCTGCCCTCGAGGACCTCGCGCAGCTGCGACTGGTCGCGCAGCTCGACGGACACCGCGAGGTCGAGCACGCTCGGGATGGGCGGGTGATGCATCGCGAGGATGGTCCCCTCGGGCGCCGGCATCGCCAGCTCCGCCGCGAGCCAATCGAGCTGCGGTTCGCTGACATCCCCGTAGTGGTGCCCGGGGACTGTGGAGTCGAGCGCGATGACCCGCAGGCCGCCGATCCAGTACACATCATCGATCGGCGTCACCTCCGGCAGCTCGTCGCGCAGCCCCGCCCGGAAGGCCGCGCGGTCGTCGTGGTTGCCCATCACCCAGATGACGCGGGCGCCCATCCGCTCGGCCACCGGCTCGACCAGTGCGCGCAGCCGCGCGTAGGCGTCCGGCTGACCGCGGTCGGCCAGGTCTCCGGTGAAGACGATCGCCTCCGGTCGTCCGCCCGATGCCTCCACCTCCGTCAGGAGAGCGCGGAGGTGCCGCTCGCTGTCGACGCTGCCGTAGAGCTTCTCGCCTCCCGCCAGCACGTGCGTGTCGCTGATGTGGAGAAGAAAGTGGTCCGGCCGCGGGTACTCCGCGATTCGCGTCTTCACGGGGCTATCACACCACCTGGATCTGAACAGGCCGTGAACGCGCGCGGTGTGCCGCCTGGATCGGGTCGGGCGTCATCCACTCACCGAACCTCGATCGGAACGGCGTTCCAGACCTCGACGCGCACCGGAAGACCGGGCGTGGCGGCGAGCGCCCGCTCCTCGCCGGGCAGCAGCGGACGCGGATCGCCGCCCATCTCCAGAACCCCCCGAGCCCCGACGGGACGCGGATCCACCAGGCGCACCGTCAGCGCCGCGACCTCCCCGGTGTTCTGGATGCGCACTTCGCCGCTCTCGGTCCGGGTGACGGCGAGCTCCGGGGCCGGCACGTCGAAGAGCGCGGCGAAGTCCTCCGTCGTCGTCGCGACCATCCGCTCGACGTCGAGCCGCCCGGATTCGTCGCGCCACTCCGCCTCCCAGAGGAAGACCTCGGGCAGCGTGGCGACAGCCACCTCCAACGTCCCGACCGGCCGCGGCTCTCCGACGGCGGGGACCGCGAGCTCGCGCGACGCGACCACCGCTCCGTCCAGCCCCCGCGCCCGCAGCACCAGCGTGGAGCCGGCCGCGACCGCGTCCTCCGCCCACAGCCAGGCCTCGGCCGAGGCCCTCTCTTCGCCGGCCCACACCGCACGCGTCACCTGCAACGTGGCCCGCCGGCGCTCGAACGCGCGCGCGACGGCGAAGAAGGCGGGCTTCGGATCACCGCGGAAGTCCACCGCGGCCGTGCACCACGCGTTCGGGTAGCTCTCGTTCAGCTGCCAGGGCAGCACCATGCTGCAGCGCGGGAACCGTCGCCGGTCCCCCTCCACGGCGTACTGGAGTCCCGTCGCCTGCAGCAGCTGGGATGCGCGGTTCAGGGTCTCCAGCGTGTCGGGCCGGCCGCCGAACAGCTCGACGACCTGCTGCGCGTTGTTCCACCACTCGCCGAGGTGGCGGTACACCGGGTTGGTGCGGTCAGCGGGCCAGCGGTCACCCTCCGGGATGAGCGCCTCCAGAGACCGCAGGTTCGTCATCCCTTCGACGCCGAACTCCGTGTGCGCGAGACTCGTTCCCGCGTTGCTCAGCGTGTACTGACCGACCAGCCCCTGGTGCTCCCAGGGGCCGTGGACGTCGTGCTGGCCCTGCGGGTTCGCGTGGATGCGGTCGAGCCGATTGTGGAACTCCGGTCCCGTCGGCGAGGTGGGCAGCCATCCGCGGTCCGGATCCAGCCCTCTCACGACCTTCGACAGGGCGGCGAGCACGGGCGAACGGCCGTCGGACAACGGCAGACCGCCCTCGTCGAGCTCGTTCCCGCCACCCCAGAGCAGCAGCGAGGGATGGTGCACCCGCGTCGGCACCAGGGCCTCGGCCTCCGCGCGCATCAGCGCCACGAAGGCGGGATCCGTGCTCGGCGCGCTCTGCATCCCGGAACTCGACTGCGAGAACTCCTGCCAGACCAGCAGGCCCAGCCGGTCGCAGGTCGCGTAGAAGTGCTCCGACTCGATCAGGCCGCCGCCCCACACGCGGATCAGCCGCGCCCCGGACGCCGCGGCCAGACCGAGGAGGTGCTCGACCGTTCGCTCCTCGATCGACCCGAACAGGGTGTCGGCCGGGGTCCAGTTCCAGCCGAAGAGGGGGACGGTCACGCCGTTCACAACGGCCGTGTACGGGAGCGCATCTGCCGGAGCCCCGCTGTTCGGGACCAGCTCGGCGGTACGGAAGCCGACCTGGCGGAGTGTCCGGTCGGCTTCGCCGTCGGCATCCCCCAGCGCCACGGTCACGGTGTACAGCGGCTGCGCGCCGAACGTGGTGGGCCACCACAGCTCCACGCCGGGAATGCGCACGCTCGCCGACGCCTCGCCCGCCGGGACGCTCGTTGTGGCCAGGATGTGGCCACCGCGGGCGACGCTGACCGTCACCGCGAGTGCACCGGGATCCGCGCCCGCTGCCGTGAGCGGCGCCTCCCACGCGACGTCCACCACGCCGGCCGACCGGCCGGTCTCTACGTTCGACCGCACCACGACATCCCCCAGCAGTGCACGGCCGTGCCGGAGGCGGGCGCTCTTCCACACCCCCTGGTGGCGCAGTCGCGGCGAGAAGTCCCAGCCGTAGCCGAGCCGCGGCGTGTGGACGCGAACGCGGTCCGTACGGCCCACCTGCGGCTCCGAGCCGGGCGCGGGATGCACACGCAGGGCCAGCTTGTGCCGCCCTGCGGACCGCCGGGGTGCGTCCAGCGGCAGCCGGAGCCGGTGATAGAGCCCGCGGACACTGCCGAGCAGTTCACCGTCCCAATACAGGTCAGCGCCGGGGTCGACGCCGTCGAACTCGAGCACCGCCACCCCCTCGGTCGCCGATGCCGTCAGCTCCACAGCCCGGCGGTACACCCACGAGCGCTCGGCCGTCCATTCCGCAGCGCGGGAGTTGCGCCCGGCACGGGGATCCGGCAGCTCCCCCGCCCGGAACAGGTCGTCGATCACCGCGCCCGGCACGCGAGCCGGGATCCATCCGGGCGCGGCCGCGATCGCCGCGGACGCCTCCGCAACGTTGTTGCCGGCCTCGGGCAGCGGGGCCCCCAGGTACCACTCGGCCGTATCGCCCAGGGCCTCCCGGATACTCCAGTCGTCGCCGTCGAGGCTGATCGTCATCGATGTGCTCACCCTTCGATAATGCCCAATCTGGGAACGATTCCAGAAATCCGCCGGAATGGCTTTCGATCGGTCCCGAGCAGAAGATACGCTTGCCGGGTTCGCGCGAACCGCATTCAGGCAAGGAGGCCTCGACAGGCATGACCCATCCACTCGCTGTTGCAGCGATCGGCTTCTGGCACGTCCATGCAGGCGATTACGCGAAGAACGTCCAGGAGCACCCCGACACCACCCTCGTCGCCGTCTGGGATGACGACGAGCAGCGCGGCCACGCGGCCGCCGCCGAGTTCGGGGTGGAGTTCGTCGCCGACCTCGACGAGCTGCTCGCGCGTCCCGGACTCGACGCGGTCACGGTCACCACGTCCACGGACCAGCACCGCGACGTGATCGGCCGGGCCATCGCAGCCGGCAAGCACGTCTTCACCGAGAAGATCCTGTGCCCCACCGTGGCCGAGTCTGAGGAGTTGATCGAGCTGGCCCGCCGGAGCGGCGTGGCCCTCGTGGTCTCCCTGCCGCGGCTGTCGGACGACTACACCGACGCCATCGAGCGCATCCTCGACGAAGGGACGCTGGGCGAGCTCACGTACTCCCGCGTGCGCCTGGCCCACAACGGCTGGGTCGCCGGCTGGCTTCCCGAGCGGTTCGCCGACCCGGAGGCCGCGATCGGCGGAGCGCTCACCGACCTCGGCTGCCACCCCGCGTACCTCACCCGGCTCTTCCACCGCGCCGAACCCCTGACCATCACGGCGACGTACGGCAGTGTCACCCATCGCGCGGTGGAGGACAACGCGGTCGTGACCGCCTCCTTCCCCGGTGGCCGCCTCGGGGTGTTCGAGGCCAGCGTGGTGACGACGCCGGGTGCCTTCACCGTGGAGTTGCGCGGCACCGAGGCGACGCTCCTGTTCGGCTTCGGCGGCGAGCGCCTGCTCGCGAAAGGCGGAGGCTTCGGCGAGGAATGGCAGGAGCTGCCGCTCCCCGAGCGCCAGCCGGGACCGTTCGCCCAGTGGGTGCAGCACATCCACGACGGCACGATCGCCGAGGACAACCTGCGGCACGCGGTCGAACTGACCCGGATGGTCGTCGCCGCCAACGAGTCGGCCGCCAGCGGGCGCACCGTCACCCTCGCCCGGGAGTCCGCATCGGTCGCCTGACCAGCCCCTCTTCTTCCACTCTGCACGTATCCTCTTCCCACAAGGAGCTCTTCACCATGCCCAGCACCACCGTCCGCATCGGCCTCATCGGAGCCGGCGGCATCGCCGGCGCCCACGTCGCCGGCTACCTGCGCAACCCCGGCACCGTGACCTTCGCCGCCGTCGCCGATCCCGTGCGCGAAGCGGCCGACCTCCGCGCCGGCGACACGGGCGCTGCGGTGTACGCCGACTACACCACGATGGTGGCCGAGGCGGACATCGACGCCGTCGACATCTGCCTTCCCCACCACCTCCACAAGGACGCGATCGTCGCTGCGGCACGCGCCGGCAAGCACATCCTGTGCGAGAAGCCTCTCTGCCTCACGCCCGAGGAGGCGGCCGAGGTGGATGCTGCCGTCACCGCGGCCGGCGTGACGCTCATGTGCGCGCACAACCAGCTGTTCCTCCCTGCCGTGGCGAAGGCCAAAGAGTTGATCGACTCCGGGGTGCTCGGCCACGTCTACGAGGTGCGCACCACCGACAGCTTCTTCAACGACTTCGACCCGTCGAACATGGGATGGCGTGCTCACGCCGCGACCAGCGGCGGCGGCGAGCTCATCGACACGGGGTACCACCCCACGTACCTGCTGCTGCACCTGGCGGGCGGCTCGCCGGTCGAGGTGACCGCGATGCTGGCGACCCATCGGCTCCGGTTCATGGAGGGCGAGGACTCGGCGCAGCTGCTGGTCCGGTTCGACAACGGTGTGATCGGGAGCCTCGTCACGAGCTGGGCATACCAGCCGGCAGATGGCACCGAGAAGTTCTCGGTCGTCGGCGAGCTCGGAAGTCTGACCAGCGACGGCCTGTCGCTGAGCTACCGCCGCCGGGGCGACGCAGCGCCCACGGTGGTCGAACTGCCCCCGGTCCACGAGTTCGAGGCGGAGATCGGGCACTTCGCGCGCAGCATCCTGGACGGGACGCGTCCGCTGCACACGCAGAAGGAGGGGATCCAGGTGCTCGGCATCATTTTGGCCGCGTACGAGTCGGCGCGCGACCGGACGATCGCACCGGTCCGGTCGGTCGGCGAACCGGTGGGTTCCGGGCCTCAGACCGATTGACCCGAGGCTGTCCATCGGGGCGGCGACGGCGTTAGAGTTCATCATGAGCACGCAGCGGACGGGGGCCCGCCAGAGCTTGCCGGACCCCCATCGTCAGGATGACTTCGTCGCCGTCCCGTATCTGCGACAGGGCCAGCTCATCTCGTTGATCCACTGGTCGCGGGTCTCGGACGAGTGGAAGTACTCCACCATCCTCGCGGAGTACCTGCACCGCGACGAGAACTCGTGGTACCTCGTGATCAACGGTAGTCGTGCACGGCTGGACCGCTCGGAGTGGGCGATCTTCAACTGAGAGCGGAGCCGCTCAGCCGACGGCGGGATGCAGCAGGACGGCGACCGCGAGGTTGAGGCAGACCAGCGCCCACAGAAGGATGTCGATGTAGCCGACCACGATGGCCGCCTGGGCGACGGCCAGGCCGCGTCCGCCCTCGTGCTGGAGTGTGCGGATCACCCGGTGCGCGACCGGGATGGCGACGAACGGAAGCACCAGCGCGAGAACGAGTGCGACCACCGCCAGGGGGTGGACCCGCTTGGGGAGCACTCCGGGCAAGGCGAAGTCGGTGACGAATCCCGATGCCGTGTTCGGAACGGGCACGCCGACCGCGGATTCGTCGAGCCCATCCACTTCGTCCTGGCTCAGGGGGTGGACCTTCAGATCGGACATGTCTGGTCCGGGACCGAGGCGAACGTCTCGCGGGCGGACCCGATCGGCCCGAGCCGGTTCAAAGGCCAGACCTTGGCCACGGCGTGGCCGACGACGTCGGCGATCGGGACGAACCCCTTCGACGGCAGCCCCTGCGTCTTGGATGAGTCGTGTGAGTTGTATCGGTTGTCACCGAGTACCCAGAGGGCGCCCGCGGGGACCGTCACGTCGAAGGTCGAGGCCGCCGCATGCTCGCCGGCCGGCATCACCGCGTAGTCCTCGTAGAGCTCGATCCCGTTGACACTCAGCCGGCCGTCGGTGCTGCAGCAGGTGACGTGGTCTCCCGGGACTCCGATGACCCGCTTCACGAGATAGCCGCCGTCACCTGCTCTCGCGCTCTCCTTCGACCCGGCCAGCCAGCCGCCCGGGTCGGAGAAGACGACGACGTCTCCCCGGTGGATGGACGAGACGCCGTACCCGATCTTGTCGACAAGGATCCGGTCCCCGGTCTCGAGCGTGTTCTGCATCGAGACCGACGGCACGGTGAACGGAGTGACGATCGCGGACTGGATGAGCACCGTCGCGGCGAACGCGATGACGACGATGACCGTCCCGAGGACGACCCGGCGGCGGATTCGCCTGCGCCGAAGCCTCGCGCGACGCGGGTGGCTCGTCTCTGCCGGGCCATGTCGCCTGCCGCGCGTCTTCGGGGCGAGGGCGATGTGCCTCGATCGCCGGGCGTGCCTCTGATGTTCGGAATCGTCGAGCTCGGCCCGGCTGCTGCTCGCCAGGACCGGAGCGGGCACGAACTCCGCCGGGGCGGAGGATGCGGGACGGGGCTCGGCGAGAGCCGGGCCTGCGATCGCGGCCTCTACCGGGTGCAGTCCGGGCTCGCTGCTCGGCGCATCCGCTCGAGCGGTCCCGGCGGCGGGCGCAGGGGTGCGCCACGATGGTCCGGCCCCGCGGGCGGAGTCGGCGGCCAGCGAGATGTGGTCCGTGATCGGCGCGGGGACGAAGCTCGTCTGGATGGTCCCATCGTCATCGTCCTCCTCGCGAAAGGACCGCTTGTCCCACCAGACGACTCCGAGCTGTGAGGCGCCACCGGCGTCGACCGTCGACTGGGTCGCTGCAAGATCTATCACCCCGTAGGGGCCGGCGTCGATCACCATCCGATCGGCTCGCGCCGTGCTCGCCGCCGTCCACGCTGCAGGGCCTTTCGGCGCTGTCGAACCGTCGAGATGTTCGCGCCACGACAGAGCGCTCGGGACCGCGCTCGCACGGCTTGCCGGAGGCACGAATGAAGAACGTCGCACCTTGAATCTCCTCACGGGGATGCGAGGCGTAGAGGTCACCGTGCCTCCCTCCCTCACTCGGTTCGGACATGGGTTCACTGATATAGACGCACGGCGCGAGGTTCGATGACGCCCGATCCTCGGCGACTGCAGTTCATGAAGACATTGCCCTCGATGCCGGCCATGTCTTCATTAGTGCTGCGCAATCCGTCCTTGGCGTAATGACCTGGCCCGTGAGCAGTCTCCATTAGTGGATCTCTCACTCCACGAGGTGGTGAGCGGAAAGGAAACTATTGTGACTTCAACCACACGGCATGGCAGGCGGTCCGCCCTGGCTGTCGGAGCGGCGCTGTCGTTGGCTGCGCTCTCGGCTCTTGCCGGGGCCACGGCGGCGAACGCGGCCTCCATCGACACGACCCAGCAGGGTCAGCTGATCATCCATAAGTTCGAGAACCCTGGAAACGGCGACCAGAACCCGTCGGGGACCGGCACGCAGCCGACCACGAAGCCGATCGCGGGTGTCGTGTTCGAGTACTGCACCATCGACGGCATCGACCTGACGGCCGGCACCAACGCCGGCTGGGACGAGGTCAACGCGATCACCGCCGCCCAGAAGCAGGCCTCTGCCGCACAGGGCGTCACCACGCTCGGCAGCCACACCCTCTCCGGGTGCACCAGCCTGCCCGCCACCGACTCCACGGGCACGGCAGCCTCGGCCCAGCTGCCGCTGGGCGCCTACTTCGTCCGCGAGGTCTCCGCGCCCTCGAACGTCGTCGCCCCGGCCGCTCCGTTCGTCGTCACGCTGCCCACTCCGGCGGACGCGAAGAACCTCACGGGCGACTGGGTATACAACGTGAACGTCTACACGAAGAACACCACGGCCGTCGGACCCGTGAAGAACGTGGTCGACCAGCCCGTGAACGGCGCCCTGCTCGGGGCACCGGTGGAGTACCAGGTCACGCAGCTGGTTCCGGCGCTCGCGAGCGGTGAGACCTATGACAAGTTCATCCTCACCGACACGCTGGACGCCAAGCTCACCCCCCTCACCACGGCGCCTGTCACCGTCACGGCCGGCAGCACCGCCCTCGTCGCCGGCACCGACTACACCAGCACGTGGGCAGGGCAGACCCTGACGGTCACCTTCACGCCGGCCGGACTCGCCAAGCTCGTCGCAGGCCAGAACGTCGTCTTCGACTTCCAGGCCACCGCGAACGCGCCCGGTGCGATCGACAACGTGGCGTACCTCAACCTGAACGACTTCGAGCTCACCCCCGGCACGCCGAACGGCACGAACGGGTCCCCCTCGACGACCACCACCACCCGCTGGGGCGACCTGACCATCCAGAAGGTCAACTCGGCCAACACCGCCGACGGCCTGGTCGGGGCGAAGTTCAGCATCTACATGGGCACCACCGACCAGCAGGGCTCCTGCACCGCCGACATCACGGGTCTGACGAAGGTCACCCAGCCCGACGGCTCCCCGTATGTCATCACCTCGGACGGTACCGGCATCATCACGGTCCCGGGCCTCTGGATCGGTGACACCGAGCTGACCGTGGCGGCCGATGGAACGGTGTCCAACACCACCGTCGCGGGCCACGACTTCCAACAGCGCTGCTACGTGCTCGAAGAGACCGTCGCCCCGGCCGGGTTCGTGCTGCCCACCGGCTCGGCCACGCTCACCCCGGTGATCGTGAAGACGGGTGCCAACGGCACGACCCCCCTCACCAAGATCGAGAACACTCAGCAGGGCGTCCCCCAGCTGCCGTTCACGGGATCCAACGTCCAGATCGCGCTCACCATCGGCGGAATCGCCCTGATCGTGATCGCGCTCGGCGGCATCCTGGTGATCCGTCGCCGCCGCAGCACCCACGAGAACGCCTGACCGGCCACCTCATAACGCAACTCAAGGGGGGCGGACCGGCACAACCGGGCCGCCCCCCGTTCTTACAAGGTCGAAGCCCGGATCACATGCCCCGTTACATTCCGCGTCACGCCACTCCGAGACACCGCTGGCGACCGGGCCCGCTCCTCATCGTCACGACGGTCCTCGCCCTCACCGGCGCCACGACTCTGACGTACTCCCCGGCCGCAAGCTGGCTGGCCGCCTACAACCAGTCCCTCGTGATCAGCAAATACAGCGATGCGATCAAGAGCGTCAAGCCCACGGCCTCCCAACAGCTCAGCGAAGCTCACCGGTACAACGCTGCACTCTCTGCAGGCGCGGTGCTCGAGAAGAACACGAACGTCCCCACGGGCGACGGCACGAGCAGCAAGCAGGACGCCTTCGACTACTGGAAGCTCCTGCACAGCCCGAACGGCGCGATGTCCCGCATCCAGATCCCGTCGATCGGGGTCGACCTGCCCATCTACCACGGCACCAGCGATGCGACGCTGCTCAAGGGCGCCGGGCATCTCCAGGGCACCTCGCTCCCGGTCGGCGGGAACAACACGCACTCCGTCATCACCGCACACCGCGGCCTGGCCGACGCGACGATGTTCACCAACCTGGACAAGGTCAAGAAGGGCGACCGGATCATCCTCACGACGTTCGGGCAGGTGATCACCTACCAGATCTTCGACACGCGCGTCGTCGAGCCGGAAGACACGGCCACCCTGCGTCAGGAGGCCGGAAAAGACCTGGTCACGCTGGTCACCTGCACACCTCTCGGCATCAACACCCACCGCATCCTCGTCACGGGCAAGCGCATCCTCCCTACACCACCGAAGGACCTCGCAGCGGCCACGAAGACCGCCGCGACCCTCGAGTTCCCCTGGTGGGCGGTGCTCTACGTCACGGCACTGGTACTCATCGGCTTGTACTTCTGGTGGGCAGGGCGAGATTCCACGATTCATCCGCGGCACCAGGAAGGGCTCCGAAGGCGGGGAAGGCCGCGAAGCGAAAAGAAGCCACGCCCGACGGAGGCGTGGTAGTCGTGGAGGCATGACGATCTCCGCTGCGCTCTTCGACATCGACGGGACGCTCGTCGACTCCGACTACCTGCATGTCGACGCGTGGAGCCGGGCGTTCGCCGAGCTCGGCGCGCCGGTCGACTCGTGGCGCATCCACCCAGCCATCGGGCAGGACTCGTCACGGCTGCTCACCGCACTGGCCGGCGACCGCGACGACGAATGGATGGAGCGAGCGAAGGACCTGCACTCCCGGCACTACCGGGAGCTGGCCGGGCGCCTGCGCCCGTTCGCACAGGCCGCCGACCTGCTCCGCGACCTGTCGGGGCGCGGCATTCGCGTCGTGCTCGCGACCTCAGCGCCCGCCGACGAGCTGGAACTGCTGCTGCGCTGCCTGGATGCGGGAGACGCGATCCATGCCACCACCAACGCGGACGACGTGCAGACGGCGAAACCGGAGCCGGGGATCATCGAGGTCGCCCTGCAACGCGCGGAGGCGGCGCCGTCGGACGCTCTCTTCATCGGCGACTCGGTGTGGGACATGATGGCGGCGGCACGCGCCCACGTGCGAGGGGCGGCCGTGCTCTCCGGCGGGGTCGGGCCGGCCGAACTCCTGGAGGCCGGGGCTGTCGAGGTCTTCGACGACCCCGCCGACCTCCGTGCCCGGATGGGCCGGCTGATCGGCATCGACTGACAAGACTCTTGCGCACCGGGCGCCGGAAGCGTTCGATAGGGGCGACGGCCCGGAGAGAGGAGTCGCCATGTCGGCGAGCGAACTCGAGATGTCCAGCGTGCGGTATCCCTACCGCGGTCGGATCTTCCACGTGGAGAAGAAGTCCCCAGGCGTCTGGGTGGTGCTCGACGAGTCGCACGCCGAACTCGGCACGCTGATCCGGGTCGCGCCGGAAGGCGAGGAGCATGAGCCCGTGTTCGGCGCCGTGCCGCCCGGGTACCTCGAGACCCTCCACGAAGGGTCCGACTGGCGGATGCTGGTCGCATCCCTCATCAACGAGTCGCTCGACGCGGAGCCCGCGTCGACCGGGAACCAGGGAGGGTCATGAGCGTCCGCCTGAACAAGAAGGCGCTGGAGCACGCGCGGAAGCTTGTGAAACAGGGGAAGGTCGTCCACGACGAGCGCGACGCCTGGAGCGAGGATGCGCCCAGCGCCGACGACGAGAACCGATTCATCGAGAAGCACGGCTGGGACGAGTACGCGCTGTGGCACCTCGGAGAGGACCCCGACGCGAGCGAGGAGACCAAAGGCCGGTTCAGCTTCCCGTACGGCGACTTCTCCAAGGTGCACCGCTGCGCCGTCATCTCGCTGGAGAGCCGCGCCGCCCAGAACGACCACGACGACATCGCGAAAGAGACCAAGCGCCTGCTCGAACACATCGACGGTGAGTAGCCGCCGGGCTACGCTACCCGAGATGAACGCGACGCTGCGCAGGACTCTCGGCTGGCTTGCGGCCGTGCTGCTCAACGTCGGCGCGCTGCTGTTCCTGGCCGGGCTGCTCCTCCCCCCGGCCGGCGGCGACGCACCCGTGCTCGGGGTGGGAGTCGCGCTGTGCGTGCTCGGGCTGGCAGCGGGCGCGGTCTGGCTCGCGGGCCGGCCGCCCGCCTGAAGGCGCACACCACCAGCGCGCCGAGTTCGTCATGGCGCCCGGACGCCAATCGACCCCGCCTGGGATGAGGGGGCGGGGCCGATTGGCACCGGCACCGGGCCGGTGGCTGGGATGGTCGATCAGTCCGGTGGCTCGGTGCGGGCCACGAGGTCCGGATTCGACGGATGGTCCGCCGGGTCGAAGCCGGCAGGCGGAGGCTCAGCCTTGTCGGTGTCGCCACCGGCGGTCACGTCTTCGGCTCCCTCCGGCGACATGGCCGGCGCCCCCGGGTCCGTGAGATCGCCGGCCTGGCCGGGCTCGGTCTCGGCCGGCTCCGCCGCCTGCGCATCGCGGTCGCCGGCAGTGCCCTGCGAGTCGCCGGCCGCGCCCTGGCCCTCCTCGAAGCGCTCCGGCCGGTCCTCGGCGGGAACGCCCTCGGCATCCGTGTTCGGAAGTCCGCTGGTATCGCTCATGCTCCGCTCCTTCCTGGCGCCTTACGGCTTGCCCTCTTCGCTGTACGGGGTGGCTGAGTCGTCGCCCACGTCCTCCGGTCGGCGGGCGTCGTCCAGGTCCGGGATCACATCCAGGATCACGTTCTCGTCCGCCGTGGGCTCGATGGCGCCACCATCGTCGCCCTCGAGGTCACCGGCGAGCCCGTTGGTGGGGTCGTGGCCGGTGATCGGCTCCTGTTCTTCGCGCGAATCGGTCATGCGATCCACGAAACGCCGAACCGTCTACGCCCGCAAGGGGGTCGGCCGGCCGGCCGCGCCGGCGTAGCCCCCGGTCAGCGCACCCGGCGGATGAGGTCGAGCAGTGCGGCGCGATACTGCGGAGCGGACTGGTAGCCGGGATGCGTCGCCACCGTGACGAGGTAGCGCGGAGGGCCGAACTCGTCGGCTCCGCGGTCGAGGTCGCCGGGACGCCCGTCATCGAGACGGTAGCTGTTGACCGGGAAGCCGAGGTAGTCGGTGCGGCGCCACAGGTTGATCCAGGCGACCGAGCCATCCGGCCGGGTGAGGAGCTGCACGAGGGACGGATCGGAGGCGCCGGACGAGGTGACCACGACGGGATCCCCGTCCTGATCCAGCTCCACCTGCGTGAACCACGGGTCGGCCTTCGCCAGCAGCGGACGCCGGGCTCCGAGGGTCCCCAGGGCGTCTGGGCCGAACAGTTCCGGGAAGAACCGCCCGAAATAGACGCGCAGCTGCGAGCCGTAGGTGAGCAGCGCCACGTTGCTCAGCCGGTCGGCGTCATCCGGCCGGAGGGTGAACAGCGTGGACACCGCCAGGACGGTGCCGAGGCTGTGCGCGGAGAGCACCACGCTGAACGGCCGTTCCTCGCCGAGCGCCTTCTCCTCCTGCCGGTCGCGCCACTCGAGCCGCTCGGCGAGGGTCAGCCCCTCGGGCGGCTCCAGGTCGTGGGTCAGCCAGTCGGTGACCCGGTCGCGCAGCTCCGGCACGACCCGCTCGGCGTAGCAGGGCGGGCCGAAGGGGTGGCCGGCGCGGGGAAGGAAACACATGAGGTCCCAGAGGACGCTGATCGGGCGCTCCTTCGCAGTGAGCGCGTTCTCCACCACCACGGCGAGGATGGCGGCCGCGATCACGGCGAGCGCCGGACCGACGAGTCCATCGATCCAGCGGAATGCGACCGAGTACGAGACCGCGAGCGCCACCACGAAACCGACCGCGACGAGGCCCGCGAGGATTCCGAAGAGAGGCTCGCCACGGTGCATGAGGGCGGCCAGCCGCCTGGCGCGGAGGATCTTGAGCGCCAGCCGGTCGGCCGTGGTGCTCGCGGCGATCCGGCCGTCGCGGTACGCATCCACGTGCTCCAGCAGAGGACGGCGGCCGTCGCGCGTGCGGGGCGTCGTGAGCAGCGGCATCCACCGCAGGAGCGACAATGCGAGCCCGGCGGCGACCAGCCCGAGCGCGAGCGCGACGAACGGGAGGACGTCGCCGAAGTTGTGGTAGACGATCGGAGGGCGGAGCACGGTGTGAGGTGCCGCGACGCAGCCGCACGCCGGCGAGCCGCCGACCAGCCACCCCTGCACGCCGAGCACCAGGAGGGTGGAGAGGATCATCGCGGCGCCCAGCGCGAGCAGCATCATGACGCCCGGGCCCATCCCGGCCCACCCCTCCGCCCGGTAGCGCTCGGGAGGACCGTCGCGGCGTCCGCTCCGCGAGCGCGGCCACCACCACACGAACGCCAGCTGGGCGAGTGTCACGAGCGCGGCGAGGGCGAACAGGGGCAGTCGCCAGGGGCCGGGGGCGGCGTCCACAGTGGGCGGGTTCTGGGCGACCGCGGCGAGGAACGCGAGGCCCGCTCCCGCCATCAGCGCGATCGAGACCGGGTGCGGGACACCGCGCCGCCAGCCGAGAGCGGACACGCAGATCGCCAGCAGGACGCCCAGGATGATGGAGGGTGCGGTCGCCAGCCCGAGGAACGACTCGGACGCCGACGCGTGGTACCCGCCGCCGAACCAGAGGGCTGCCCCGACGAAGAGGTAGACGATCACGGAGGCGACCAGCACCCAGGCGGTGACCGCACCGGTGCGGCGGAGCCGGTCGCGCAGGAACTCGTCGACCGCGCGATCCCCGGGGTTCGTCGTCTCGGCCAGCACCCCCACCAGGACGATCGCGACGACCATCCCGGCCGCCGCGACGACCCCGCCGATCAGCGCCAGGAGGTCGCCCGAGCGGACCGCTCCGCTCAGGCACTGACCCGAGACGAACGTCTGCAGCTTGGCGCAGGCGGCGGAGCCGGCGAACATCCGGTCCCAGGCGAGCAGCAGCGCGACGAGGAGGAATGCGGCGGCCAGGTGCAGCCGCTCGGTCGGGGACCCCACGCGGGCGGTGCGCCAGAAACCCTCCGAAGCGAGCGGCCGCAACCGCCCGGAGCGCCGGATGCCGCGGCCGCCCATCCGGTCGGCGGCGTCGAAGATGGCGGCCTCGTACCGGGCGCGGGCGCGTCGCGCCACCAGGAAGAGCAGGAGCACACCGCCGATCGGCACGAGCGAGAGGAGCGCCAGCTGCGGGCCGCGCCACGACA
>JBQCCO010000095.1:0-2669 GCA_051962155.1 Leifsonia sp.
CGGCATCCCGACGAACGTCTCCGCCGAGGTGCTGCGCGACAACACCACCGTCGTCCCCGGCCTGTACGCCGCGGGCGAGTGCGCGTGCGTCTCGGTGCACGGCTCGAACCGCCTCGGCACCAACTCGCTGCTCGACATCAACGTCTTCGGCAAGCGCGCGGGCAACAACGCGGTCGAGTACGTCAAGACGGCCGAGTACGTCCCGCTGCCGGAGGACCCGTCCGCCGGGGTGCGCACGATGATCGACGGCCTGCGGAACTCGACCGGGACCGAGCGCATCGCCGCGATCCGCAAGGAGCTGCAGGACGAGATGGACCGGAACGCCCAGGTGTTCCGCACCGACGAGTCCCTCGCCCAGGTCACCGAGACCATCCACCGACTCCGTGACCGCTACCGCAACATCCAGGTGCAGGACAAGGGCAAGCGCTTCAACACCGACCTGCTGGAGGCCGTCGAGCTCGGCTTCCTGCTCGACCTCGCCGAGGTCGTCGTCTACTCCGCGCGCAACCGCGAGGAGTCGCGCGGCGGCCACATGCGCGACGACTTCCCGAAGCGCGACGACGAGAACTACATGAAGCACACGATGGCCTACCTCACCGGCGACCCGCACTCGTCCGATGCCGCAGACCACATCACACTCGACTGGAAGCCCGTCGTCGTCACCCGCTACCAGCCGATGGAGAGGAAGTACTGATGTCGACCGCCGTGCTCGAGACTCCCCCGGCCCCCGAGGCTCCGATCGAGTCCTTCACCGTCACGCTGATCATCCGCCGCTTCGACCCGGATGTGGACACGGAGCCGCGCTGGCAGGACTTCGACGTCGAGTTGTTCGCGACCGACCGCATCCTCGACGCCCTCCACAAGATCAAGTGGGAGCAGGACGGGTCCCTGACGTTCCGCCGGTCGTGCGCGCACGGCATCTGCGGCTCGGACGCCATGCGCATCAACGGCCGCAACCGCCTCGCCTGCAAGACGCTGATCAAGGACCTGGACATCTCCAAGCCGATCTACGTCGAGGCGATCAAGGGCCTGCCGCTGGAGAAGGACCTCATCGTCGACATGGAGCCCTTCTTCGAGTCGTACCGCGAGGTGCAGCCGTTCCTCGTCGCGAACAGCACTCCCCCGAAGGACAAGGAGCGCATCCAGTCGGTCGCCGACCGTGCGCGCTTCGACGACACCACCAAGTGCATCCTGTGCGCGGCGTGCACCTCGTCCTGCCCGGTGTTCTGGACCGACGGCCAGTACTTCGGGCCGGCCGCGATCGTCAACGCCCACCGCTTCATCTTCGACTCCCGCGACGACAACGCGCAGGTGCGGCTGGACATCCTGAACGACAAGGAGGGCGTCTGGCGCTGCCGGACGACCTTCAACTGCACGGATGCCTGCCCGCGAGGCATTCAGGTCACCCAGGCCATCGCCGAGGTCAAGCAGGCGATCATGCGAGGCAAGCGCTGAGTTCCTGAGCATCGCCGGGCGGCCGCCTCTCGCTATCCTGACGGCGTGGCGAGGAAGAACCGGCGCGGCCCTCTGCGTCCCGATCCCGCGGTGCAGCGCGCCGAGGGAACGGTGGAGCCTGCGCCGGTAGCGATCGGGCGGGTCTCCCGCTGGGCGAAGTGGGTGGAAGCGCTGCGCCCGTACCGGGTCTACATCAACTTCGCGCACGCGGACGGCAACCTCCGGGCCGCGGGGATGGGCTACCAGTCCCTGTTCGCGGTCTTCGCGGCCGTCTGGGTCGGCTTCTCCCTCGCGAGCTACTGGATCGTGGACAACGAGAAGGTGTTCGACGCGCTCGTCGCGCTGATCAACCGCGCCGTTCCCGGGCTGATCGGAACCGGCACCGTCCCGGGGGCCATCCCGGAGGCGGAGCTGCAGAATCCGAGCTCCTTCGGCTGGACCGGCCTCATCGCCGCCGGCGGGTTGATCTGGACCGCCATCGGCTGGCTGTACTACACGCGTCAGGCCGTGCGGGCGGTGTTCGGCCTCAGCCGGGACACGACCAACTACGTGCTCCAGAAGGTCCGTGACCTGGGGCTCGCCCTCGTCTTCGGGGTGCTGTTCGTCCTGTCGGCGCTCGTCACCATCGTGAGCACGCAGACCCTCACTCTCCTCCTGGATCTGCTCGGGTTGAGCTCCGACTCGTTCTGGAACAACGTCGTCACCCGGGTCTCGGGCCTGGTCGTATCGGTCGTGCTGAACATCGTCACGCTGGGCGCGATGTTCCGTGTCATGTCCCGGGTCGCGATCCCGTGGCGCAACCTCTTCTTCGGGGTGCTGCTCGGAGCACTCGTGATGGCCGCACTCAGCGTCCTCGGCGGCCTGCTGTTCGGCGGGACGTACCGGAACCCGCTTCTGGCCACGTTCACGGTCTTCATCGGACTGCTGCTGTGGTTCAACCTGATGTCGCGCGTCATCCTGTTGTCGGCGTCCTGGATCGCGGTGGGGATGTTCGATCGTGGGCTCTCCCCGCGAGCGGTCACACCGGCCCTAGCGGCTGCCGAACGGGAGGCAGCGGAGTACCGGGCGCGGGTGCTGGTGGCCCGGGCCGAGGCCGCGCAGGCGACGCAGCAGCTGGACCACGCGCGGTGGATCGGACGTCTCGCGGCGCAGCGCCGGGTGGGACGGGCGGAGCAGCAGCTGAACGACCTCCTGGACCACCCGCCCTCCGGGTG
>JBQCCO010000096.1:0-2449 GCA_051962155.1 Leifsonia sp.
CGTCGGCGCCGGCATCCGCGTACGCCTTCGCCCGGTCGCGGACGGCCTCGACAGTGTCGTCCTCGTGGAACCAGTACGAATCCACGCGAGCGTTGACGAACACCTCCGGGGCCGCCCGCTTGATCGCGGCGATCTTCGCTACCGGAATCGACGGGTCGACGAGCCGGCCGCCGGCGGAGTCCTCGAGGTTGACCCCGGCCGCGCCGAGCCCGGCGACGAGGTCGGCGACCTCGGAGGGGTCGTCACTGTACCCGTCCTCGATGTCGGCGGTGATGTACACCGGCAGGGCCGAGATCCGGCCGATCAGCGCGACCGTGGCCTCCCGGCTCGCGCTCTCGGCGTCCGGGCGCCCGGCCGAAGCGTTCACGCCGAAGCTGGTCGTGCCGACCGCTGGAAAGCCCGCCGCGGCGAAGGCGAGGGCCGAGCCGACATCCCAGGCATTCGGCAGGAGCAGCGGCTCAGCTCCGAAGTGCAAGTCGTGGAACGACATATTTGCTCCCTCCCTTGAGGGGAGGTTAGCGCCCGGCCCCCGGCAACGGCACCCCTCCCGCACAGCGAAGGCTCACGCGGGCGGCGGCGCCGTGCTCTCGCGGATGATGACCGTCGGGCGCTCGGAGGAGAACCTGCGCACCTTCCCTCCCGCCATCACGGCCTCGAGCAGGTCGTAGGCGCGCGACCCCAGGCCCACGAAGTCCTGGTCGACCGTGGTGAGTGGAGGGCTCCACATCCGGGCGAGGGGATGGTCGTCGAAGCCGACCACGCTGACGTCGTCCGGCACCCGCTTGCCCTTTTCGACGAGCCCGCGGATGACGCCCATCGCTATCTCGTCGTTCCCGCAGAACACCGCGGTGACGGTGGGGTCGTCGGCGAGCGCGCGGCCGATCTCGCGGCCGGATTCCGGCTCCCACGTCGCGTCGACCGGCGCGGGGACCGGTGCGCCGTGCTTGGTCAGCGCGCGCTTCCAGCCCGTGGTCCGCCCGTCCTCCTTGCGCGACGGAGGGACACGGACGTGATGCACCGTCGCGTGGCCGAGTTCGAGCAGGTAGGCGGTGACCTCCTCCGCCGCCTCCGCCTCCGCGAGGACGGCCTGGGGCACACCGCTTTCTCGCACTCCCGAGATCGACACGGTCGGGATCGACTTCGGGATGCGGTGGAGCGCAGCGACGCCGGGCGGGACGAACTTGAGCACGACGACGCCGGCGATCGGCTGGTCGAGCACGAGGGAGACCGTTCCCTCGACGATGTCGTCCTCAGCCGACTCCACCACCGTGATGCTGACCGTGTAGCCGGCTGCGCGTGCCCGCTCCTCCACGCCGCGGATGGTCTCCGCGTAGCCGTAGCGGGACGTGTTCCCGGCGATCACCGCGATCAGCTTGGGCTGCCGGGCGACCAGCGCGCGCGCTGCCGCCGATGGACGGAAGTCGAGCTCCTGGATGGCCTGCATCACCCGCGTCCGCTTCTCGTCGGAGACGTAGGCGGCGCCGTTGAGGACACGCGACACTGTCGGCACCGAGACGCCCGCGCGGCGTGCGACGTCGCTGATCACGGGTGGTTTCGGCGCGTTGTTCGGCATCGCCCTCAGCATAGCGACGCGCCCGCCCCGGTCAGGGGACCGGTGGCCGGACGAGCGGCCGGACCGGCCCCCGGACCGGCGGCCGTACCCGCCCCACCGATCACTTCACCGCTCCGCTGGTGACGCCGGCGATGATCCGCCGCTGCATCACCGTGAAGGTGATGAGCAGCGGCAGGCTCATCAGGATGATGTAGGCGAAGATCAGGTGCCAGTTCTGCAGGTATAGCCCGGAGCTCGCCACCTGGTACAGATTCAGCGGCAGCGTGTCGAGCCGGCCTCCGATCACGAAGAGGGCGTAGAAGACGTCGTTCCAGATGTAGAGGCAGATCAGGATGGTGGCGGTCGCGAGCGTGGGCGCGAGCAGCGGCAGGATGATCCGGAAGAACACCTTCACCGGGCCCGCGCCGTCGACCCGGGCCGCCTCCTCCAGCTCGACCGGGATCGTGCGGACGAATCCGGTCACGAAGAAGATCACCGTCGACATGTACATGCCCATGTAGACGCCGATCATGCCGACCGCGGTGCCGGCGAGCCCGAGCTGCCTCAGCAGCAGCACGATCGTGACCACCGCCGGCGGCAGGACGATCCCGCTGATGCCCAGCGCGTACACGAACGCGATCGGCTTGCTCCGGCGGCGCCCGAGGACCCAGGACGCCATGGCGCCGAGCAGGAGCACGCCGAACACCGACGGGACCATGATCAGCAGACTGCCGAGGAAGGCGGGAATCATCCGGCCCTGGTCGAGCACGGTGCCGAAGTTCTGGAACAGCTGCCAGCTGGTCGGCAGGGCGAGGCTCGGGTTCAGAGCCTCGGCCTGGTCCTTCCCCGCCGTCACGACGACCAGCCAGAACGGGATGCCGAGCAGCAGCACCACGA
>JBQCCO010000097.1:0-14054 GCA_051962155.1 Leifsonia sp.
CAACGGGCGATCGCCGCCGATTGGACCATCTCAGTCGCGAGCCTCGACCTCTGACCGCGCCACCAGCGCCCGGCGCCGCCTGGCCCGGGGCCAGCTAGGGCCATCGCATAACGCGCCCGGCGCCGAGTCCCACCTCGTGGCGTCCCCAGTTCTGGGCGCACATGGGCTGTATCGGTCGCCCGAACCCCATTCGCGAAAGCGGAACCCATAGAGTGAGAACGCACGGCTGCTCGCAGTGAAGTCTCGAGGGTGAGCGTCACCCTCTTGTCACGATCCTCGGTCGGGCCGTGACCGCCGGTCACTCTGAAGGGACTCCCATGTCATCCACCTCCTCCTCTGTCGCCGCCTCCCGTTCTCGGTGGCGACGGCCGTCGCTGATCGCCTCGACGGGACTCGTCGCTGCAGCGCTGGTCTTCGGCGGGACGCTGGCTGCTCACGCCGGGCCGCCCACTGCCTCGGTCACCTCCAGTTCGGCCACGGCGACCGCCAACGGCACTGTGACGCTGACGGCGGCTAACTTCGCGCCGAACGACACGCTTTCTGTCACCTTCGACTCGGCGCCTCTGACCACGTCGGCAGGGTCGGGCTTCACTCAGGACACGGCGGACGCATCCGGCAACTATGTCGCGACGGCGTACCTTCCCAGCACGGCGACCGTGGGAGCGCACACGATCACGGTGACCGGTGCCACGACCGGAGCGGTGACCACGCCGATCACGATCGTCGCCCAGCCGACCGGTTCGGTGAGCCCGGCAAGCCAGGCCCTCTCCGCGTACCTCAGCACGGGTGTCACTGCGACCTTCACCGGTTTCGCGCCGGGTACCACGGTGACCTTCGGCATCGCCACCACGGCGATGGGCAACCAGGTTGGTTCGCCGGTCGTCGTCGGCGCGTCCGGGACGGCGACCCTCACGTTCGTGCCCACCGCGACCAGTGGCTTCTCGAGCGTCGGGACGTACTCGATCTCCGCGTTCAGTTCCGCAGGCGACATCGCGGCGGTGCCAGCCAGTTTCACGGTAACCGCGAACCCGGTCGTAGCGCCGGCCGCTCCCGTGGCTACTCCTGCAGCGCCGGTCAAGCAGACCGCCAGCTTCACCGGCTGAGAGCCGCACCACTATCGATTCGCCGGACCGGAGCGTCGCTCCGGCCCGGCGAATCCGTTTCAACAGCAGCACCCTCGGGAGGAACCCACATGCCCCGGCGTCTGATCCCTTCGCTCACGTTCGGCGCAGCTGTCGTATTGGCCGCTTTGACCCTGACCGGCTGCGCAGCCGCCGCCACCGCCACGCATTCCGCGACCCGGCAGCCGCACGCTCACACTGCGTCGCCCACGCCCGCGACAGCCGCCATCGGAACGTCGGCCACCGTCGTCGCGGCGCAGGTCGCGGTGTACAGCGCCCCCGACGGTGCGGTCACCGAGAACCTCACCAACCCGCAGCCGTCCGGGGCCCCGCTGACCTTCCTGGTGGCCTCCGCGCAGGGCGCCTGGCTGCAGGTGCACCTGGCCCAGCGCCCCAACGGCAGCACCGGCTGGGTGAAAGCGGACGCGGTGACCCTGCACAGCCTGGTCTACAGCCTCCAGGCGTCCACCGAGCAGAACACTCTCTCGCTGTACAAGAACGGCGTTCTCGTGAAGACGTACCCCGCGGCCACCGGCACCGGTGGCACCCCGACACCGCACGGATCCTTCTACATCACCGAACTGCTTCAGCCCACCAACGGCGGATACGGCCCTTTCGCGTTCGGGCTGTCCGCGTTCTCGGATGTGCTCAGCAGTTTCGGCGGCGGTCCCGGACAAATCGGGCTGCACGGCACCGACGACGCCGCGAGCATCGGCCACGCCGCAAGCCACGGCTGCATCCGCCTCGCCAACCCGGACATCACCGAGCTCGCGGGCCTCCTCCCGTTAGGCACGCCGATCACGATCGCCTAAAGCGCTCGCCCCATCCCATCCCGCTCCCTCTCAAGGTCATCGCTTAGATGCTGTGGCCACGGCCCAGCAAATCGTGCCACAGGTTGTCCGCGGATCGCGGTTTCCGGCTGCTGAAACTACGGTCACTGAAACTTGATTTCCGTGGAGGACGCTCGCGGTCTGTTGTGGCTTGCCTTTGCCCTGGCTGATGACGCGGTGGTTCGACGGAGTTCCTGCTGCACCATGAGCGCAAGCTGCCGCAGTACGGCCGCGTGATAGTCGGGCGCCAGGAAGCGATGTTCGGAATCGAAGACGCTGAGGGTTCCTACGCGCACGCCGTCCTGATCTTCGATCGGGAAGCCCGCCCAAAACCGCACCCACGGTTCGCCAGTCACCTGTGCGAGGTTCCGAAACCGCGCGTCGGCATGTGCGTCGGGGATGATGAACGCTCCGCGCTCCGCCAGGGTGGCTTGGGTGAAGGAATCTTTCAGAGCGATGCCTGGAAGCCTGGCGCCGATGGAGGACTTGTACCAAAGTCTGTCGCCATCGATGAAGGCGAGTGCCCCGCCGGACGCGTTGAAGAGCATTCGGGCTTGGTCAACAATCCGGTCGAATCGCGCTTCCGGTTCTGTGTGAAGGATGCCCAGCCTCTGAACGCTGGCTTCGCGTTGCGGCTCCGATGTGGCGGCATCATGTCGCACACCAGTGTTGGACGAGCGGGCGAGGTCCAAGAGCGGGGCGGTGGCCTCGGCGATCTCACCCGCCCACATTCGGTAGTTCTCAACTGCACGACCGCTGCCATCGGGGTGATTAATCGCCGAGGACAGCCTGACGAACGTGGTGCGTCTGTTGGCAGAGCATAGTTCAGCGGTCGCCCGGTTATATCGGTGAGAGTGACGCTCGGCCAGCAGCCCGAGCGGTGTCCCGTATGCATTGATCGAGCGCAGGGAGGGTATCCCGGTGACCACTATGTCGAAGGAGCCAGCATCGAGCAGCTGACCGAGCAGCATCCTAAAATCTTGCCGCCAGCCACCTATCGGCGCTAGCTCCAGCGACTCCCTTGTTCCCAGCGTCAGGATCACTGCGTCATACCGTTCCAGAACGATCGATCTGAGGTGTGGCAAAGCGTTCTGAGCCGTCAGCGACAGGTCAGCGACGACATCGACATCTGTTCCGCGTAGCGTGCGAGTGCTCAAAGCGCGGGCAAGATGTCCGGACAAAGCGAGGTCCTGACTGAGTACGCCCAGACCGGCAGCGATTCCCGAACCGAACAGAAGGACCCGATCGCTATCGGGTCCGGCCGCGTGCGCCGACAACCCGTCGGTTGGCATCGGACCCAATGCGTGACGGGACCGAAGGGAGCGGTACCACAAGCGCATGACCGGGGTGAGAAACGCCCGCTCAACAAGAGCCATCATGACGTCCACCCCCTCTGACCTGAATACCAGGTGGGTGCACGGTACACCCGGCAACCACCCATTTCGAGCTCAACACATGTAGTGCCGACGATCGCGGGGGGCATCAATATCCCCTCGTGCGTCAGCTCGAAGGCTGGCGCGTTCTCGCTCACCAAGTCGTCCCGCGGACTTCACACGGCCGACGGGATCCGCCTCCATACCGTTCTTGCCGGTCCCATGTCGGCAACATGACCCAAGCACTTTCCGCGTGGGAGATCTCATCCCAGGGGCCGCCGTCTTCACCTTGGTCGACGCTGGCAAAAGCAGACATCTCCCCGCGCGACGCGACCTCCCAGCTTGAGGACGTCTGGGCGCGGGGGGGGCGGCAGGATCCTCGAAGCCCGGTTCGCGAGGCTCATCTCGCCATGCGAGCCTGAGTCCCGAGGAGCTCCGCACTCAGTGTCAGGTGCCAGAACGATCGTGTTCGAGACGGGATACGCCCGTGGATTTGGGGTGCCATGGTTACGCCATGGGAACCCTTGTCTGGATGCAGTCGTCACGAACGGAAATCTCATCGGCTGATTGGCACCCACCGACATTATTCGCGCCACGGCAGGCTGACCAAAGCGATCGGGCAATGGTCACGAAGAACTGAGCTGAGGCAACGAAGAAGGCAAGACTGAAGAAGTAGGGACTGGGAGACGAACGTAATAGAACAAACCTGCGGATGAAACGAACGGTCAAGAAGAGAAAGGAGGAAAGCGCGAATGCACACAGGCACTTAAGTGGGACGGCCGGCGCGGGCCTGGTATTGAAGGGGTTCCATGTCGACTGGTTGCAGCGATCCCCCAGCATCAGCCCGCGGCGCGAAACCCTCGCCTGACATCGGCCGTTGACTCCGTGCGCAACCTGGGTTGCAGAACCGTTTTGGCCCAGGGCTCTGCTCGAGGACACCGCTCGCGGCGCTGCCCTTCTGGGGTTTGAGGGCCTTTCCGTCGCCCGATCGTAGCTCGCTTCCGGTGCTTCGTGCCGGGCTTTCGCGGCGTAGCCTCCTCCGCTGCGCTCCCCGGTACTCCACGGTCCCGGCACTGCGCGCCTCCCACTCGCTCTCGATCACCCGCCGGAAAGGCACTCAAAACGATCGACCCCCAGAGGGGATGAGTGGGATGCGGGTATTCATCATCGACACCGAAGACATGGTCGGGGAGCTTCAAGGCGGACTTCTCGGAGTGGAAGGCTCATCGAACCCCACCGCAGCTGAGAAGCGGGAGTGCGTGAAGACCGTCAGCCAGTACGCGATTGATGGTTGGGCGATCGCCGCCGACCCCAGCACTCCAATCGGTTGGCTTGCCGCGCTCACCGCGGAAACAGCGTGCGTACCCTTCGTCAACCTGACCAGACTCGCCGCGTACGCGCAGCCCGAAGGAGAACCCGCTTAGGTCTTGGCGGTATCCGGGCGGAGTCTTTTCCTGGGGCGGGATCCAACGAATTTGGGTTTTGCGCGTCAAGACCAGCTCGGAAACACAACGTGTAGGTATGAGGGCATCCGACTCGGACGCAGCACCGCAGGGCAACTCGCCTGCCCGGTCGTTGGCGGGGCGGATGCGGCCGGTCGTCGCCGTTCCCGGAGCGAGCGGTATGGGGAAAACCAGCTGCGCGCGCCAAATGCGCGCCAAAACGCCCGGCGAACCGGAAGTAATTAGTAGAGGGACTTTTCGAACAAAGGACAGGACTGCCCGATTTCGGAAGTTCCGAAACGACGTCTGAGGGGGTGAGTGCGGGTGCGAGGCGGAGTAGCCAGATGGAAGCGGGGACAGTCGTCCCACGGGGTCAAGCAAGCGGTCAACTACGCCTTCAGCGGCGTGTGTGACGCCACCCTGACCGCCAAGACCGCCGACGGTGTGATCGCCGCCGCCGGCTACGCCGACGCGGTGATGACCCGGTACATCGTCGAGAACGGGACCATCCGCGACGACCTCCTCACCAAGGATCAGCTCAAAGCTTGGGTCGACGGGCTCGACCCCCTCACCGGTCAGCGTCGCGGACGAGACCTCGAGTCGCCCGTCGCGGACCTGATTCTGGATGCAACGATCAACGCTCCGAAGTCGTTCTCGATCGCCGCCATGCTCGACCCCGACATCGCCGCCGCATACGAAGACCTCCAAGACCGACTCCGCGACCGGATCATCAAGCTCTGGCAAAGCGAGCTCAACGCCCGCCGAGGCAAAGGCGGCGCCATCCGCGAGAACCTGGCCCGGATCGAGGTAGTCGAACTCCGCCACGAACGCTCCCGCTCCCTGGACCCCCACAAGCACCGCCACCTCTGGCTGAACGTCAAAGTCAAAGGCCAAGACGGCAAATGGTCCAACATCGACACCCGGGTGGCGTTGCGGTTCCAGAACGTGGTCAACGCCGAAGGCGACCTCGCCTCCCGCACCGACCCAGCATGGATCAACACTCTCGCGGCGAAAGGGTTCACGCTCAACGAGGACGGGGAGATCACCCAACTGCAGCATCTGGTGCGGCCATTGTCGAAGCGGTCCGCGCAGATCGAGGCCAACAAGATCGCCCGCACCGCCTGGTGGAAAAAGCAGCACCCCGGACAGGAACCCTCCCACGATGTGCTGTCACAGATCGACCGTTGGGCCTGGGCAACCGGGCGACCCAACAAGCCCAGCCATCTGAACGAGGATGACTGGCCCGGGCTCATCCGCCAAGAACTCGCCATTGCTGATCCCGCGCTCCAGTTACACGGCCCCGTCGAAATTGCACACTCGGCAGTTGAGGATCTCGACCTTGAGCTGCTCGCGGCTAAAGCTGTCGTCGACGCCGACGCTCGTTCGACCGGAACCGGCGGCCGGTTCAGCGTGATGGATGTGCGGGCGGGAGCGCTTCGCGCCATAGCCGCTAGCGGCGTCGTGGCTAGCCGGAACCACCTCGACGCTGTCGCCACTGAGGTCTCCGCTGTCGCGCAGCGGACTCTCACTGTCAGGATGCTGTCGGACTCAAACGTTCCGGACCACGTTAAGGGCCTCATGGCGACCAACACTGCAACGCTCAAGGCCGTCCTGGCTCACAGGGTCGAAGCCCTCTCCGTAACGGGCACGACGATGCATCCAGACGAAGTCAGGGCGATCGCTGGGGTCGTAGAGCCGAGTCGCTCCCTCGACGACGGTCAAGTCGACGGCGCTACAGCAATCGCGGGAACCTCGCGCACGGTCGCCGTCTCCGGAGCCGCGGGTACCGGAAAGACCACGATGCTCAAAGTGTCCAGCGCGGCTCTGCGCCGCCAAGGTCGGAACATGATCATCGTTGCCCCCACGAAGAAGGCATCAGATGTCGCCGGTCGCGAGACTCAAAGCGCTGCATCGTCACTCCACCAACTTCTCTTCGACTACGGCTGGCGCTGGGCGACGGCGGAGACTGGAGCAACGGCCTGGACACGTCTGAACGTTGGAGACCTCGATCCAGTAACGGGAGGAACGTATGCAGGTCCACGGATCCGGATCCGGCCCGGGGATCGGATCGTCGTCGATGAGGCAGGCATGCTCGACCTCGAAGCCGCTAGCTCCCTCGTCGACGTTCTGACCCGAACAGGAGCAGGAGTGGCCCTCGTCGGCGACGAACGCCAAGCACTCCCGGTTGGACACTCGGGCGCAATGACGCTCTTCTGGCGGTACGCCGCCGACCAGGTCGAGCTCACCACTATTCATCGGTACAAGGATCCTGAGTGGGCGGACCTCACCCTCCGCCTTCGAGACCCGCGCAACAAGGACATCGCGGCAGGTGTCGCAGACGAGCTTGTGGACACCGGACACGTATTGCTCACGGACAGTGACGTCGCGGCGCGCGAAGCAATGATCGAGAGCTGGTTTGACGCCTGCCGGGTCGGTAAGTCGATCGCACTTGTCACCGCGACTCATGCCGAGGCCCAAGCAGTTGGCGAAGGCATCCAGGCTCGCCGAATCGCGGACGGCGCGATCAAGACCACCCGCTGCGTGGTTGGCCAGTCAGGTCAAGCCATCTTCGTCGGCGACGTGGTCCAGACACGTCGCAACGACGGTTCCGCAGATGTGCAGAATCGTCAGAGCTGGATCGTAAAGAAGGTCACCCCCGAGAAGGTGGTACTTGTGTCGCCGACAGATTCGTCAGATCTTCGGAACATCAGCCACGACTACGCCGGCTCACACCTCCATCTCGGATACGCATCAACCGTGTACGGCGTCCAAGGCGAGACCACCGATCTATCCCTCGTCGGCCCGGGCGTAGACGCGGCCGGACTCTACGTGGGACTAACGCGCGGAAGGATCGACAATTCGGTGGTCGTTGTGGCGCCGACCGAAGTGTCCGCGAAGTCTCAACTTGTCGAGATGATGCAGCGAGGAACCATCGAAGAGACGCTCCAAGCGTCGCGCCTGGCCGCTCGAATCGAGCTCAACCGTGCCGCCCAAGCAAAGGCGGATTCGGCGCACGCTAGCGTTGAGGACGCTGGCTCTTCGCTCCCTCGTTGATCGCGTCTAAGCAAGCCCGTTGGCGCGAAGTTGTCGACCGAGTTCGTTAGCACCGTCGAGTGCACCGTCGTTTGCACGGTACCGAAGGAGTGCGACGCCACATGCATGCGCGCGCTCCTTAGCAGTTGGCCGCACACCACCAGGAAGAAAGATCAGCGGTAGTCGGCCGTCGGACGCGGCGACAGATGCCGCGTGATCGACCATAGTGACATCTAGGTTGCCCCGGCTGTCACTGACCCAGGCGAGGTAACCGCTGCTATACAGATCGCAAGCTTCCCGGGTATCGCC
This sequence comes from Leifsonia sp., assembly GCA_051962155.1. Taxonomy (GTDB): domain Bacteria; phylum Actinomycetota; class Actinomycetes; order Actinomycetales; family Microbacteriaceae; genus Leifsonia. Next base: position 8,109 of record JBQCCO010000097.1, read on the forward strand.
GGAGGATCTCACCACATCGACAGCTCCGAGGTGAGCCATCCACTCTCTGCACAATTCAACCGCTTCTTGGCCCGAAACCCCATATGGCCGCGGCACCGGCTCTGGCGTGTTCACCACCCAAGTTTCCACCCATCCACCGAGCTTGGTCGGCACCGTCGGCCCACTGGTGCCCCGCATTGCCCCATATTGTTAGGAGCATGTCGGTCGACGCCTTCGACTTCAACAAGCCTCCCAACGAGGAGCGGGAGCGACTCGGTATCGCGTTATGGGCGCAAACATACCCGCGAATCGATGACCTCGAGACGAAGCTCAACGGACCCTACATGCTCGTTCAAGCGGGCTCGACCCTGGCTGTCGACGACCGCTTCTTGGGCCGGTGGCGCGCAGGCGGCCTCCAGGGTGGGGCGATGGCAGCGTCACTGGACGCGCTGCTGACAGCGCGAATGGTTCTCGAAGCCGGCACACTACCGATGACCGCCCTTTACCCAGTGTTTCGAGCAGCGATCGAGAACGCATCACTTGCCATCTATTTGCTGTCGCCCGCCGCGCGCGACGACCGGCTCGTGCGCGCCTACGGGATCGCGGCAGACGAGGCTCAGAAACAGTTCGCCTTTCAAGCGTCGCTCGGCGAGGACGGAGCGGGTGCTCGGGACCAGATCCTCTCCGAAATTCGCAACCTCGTGGAGGCTCGCGGGACTCTTGGGGACGCGGAGGCTTTCCGGCCGATGAACTCCACCCACACGCTGATCGTCAAATCTGCGGACGAGGTCATCGAACGAGACCCAGCAATTGCTCACCCTCAAAGAATGCCGTTGGTCGCGATTTGGCAACTGTTGTCGGGCATGTCTCACGCAAAGCAATGGGCACTAATAACGGCGCTTCACCGAACCGAGGCAATCGTGAATGAACAGGATCAGACCGCTCACGTGAAATTGACCTCAGGGACCGAGCTTGTCGCCCTGGTGATGTATCGGGCCGTCGAGGCCCTCGAAGTTGCACTCAGGTTCCACGGTAGACGCTCCAAGACCTGGACTGCGTTGCCAGAAGACACTGCTGATATGACGCATCGGTGAGCCACGCCCAGGCCGGGCGCTACTGCTCGTCTTCATCTTGAGGTAGCACGAGCGAAATCCCCGCACGCTGGAGCTCCTGAAGTTTGTCGAGGTTTGGCACCTCCGGCGCGTCCTCGATCCCCCACTGCTCCGTAACTACGGGGCGCCCCTTCTCCAGTCGGGTTGGGCTGTAGAAGCTAAAGGGCAGGTCATCGATTGCCTTGACCTGCACATTGCGGTCCTTGCCTCTTCCCGCCCGAAGCGCTTCCAGGTGCTGGGTCCCATCTACGACAAATGCACGCGGCTGGTAGGTGACAACCTCGCCGACGTACACCTCTGCACCAAGGAGCGTCATAGACCAATCGGAATGTGTCATTCCGATTGCATGTGGCTCGGAGAGGAATCCCTCGATGCTGTCGCCGATGGCACCGGTCAGTTGGAAGTTGAACCCATCAATCCCTGGATACGGAACCGCCCGCCCTTGAAGGACTCGAGCGATGATTCGGGCCCAGAGGCGTTCGTCGTTTGTCACGCCTTCTTCCGGGATGACCAATGAAACATCTAGTTCATTCTCGATAAACGCCAGATCTTCTATGAGTTCTGAAAGGGCAGTTGGGATCTCGCGACTCGCTTCTCCGCTGAGCTGCATTGGAATCGGTTCGGCGCCATCGATCGCGATTGTCAGTCGTTCTGCTCGCGTGAGCGCATTGACGAACCGGATCGCGCCACGCACATCGCGTGCTCTGTGGCCAGTAGGACCGTACTCAAATGTGACCTCTCCGTGGAGCGAAAGATCCTTCGGAAAGCGCCACAGTTGGTTGAATCCACCGTCAAACGCCACATCTACCGTCGCGCCTTTCGCGCCATTTACGATGCTCTTGGTCGTACCATTTAGGCTCGCCAATCGCGCACCATTTCTGTCGAGTGCGACGACTTGGACCGGCTTTCCTATAGCTTGTGGCATTGGAATGAGGTGAACCTCAGCTCCGCCGGCCTCCTCTTCGAACCACGACGCTCCCGCCTTCTTGAAGGAGGTGACGACGTCTGAGGGAAGGACCAACGGGCGGGCCAGCCCATAGTCCATTCCAGCCTGAAAACGTGTGCGAAGATCCTCGTGTTTAGGGCTAAAGACAGCCGTGAAGTTGACGCTCAGAGGTTCGTGAATCGGCGCATCCGGCCGCTTCGCGTAGAGAGTTTCGGTATAGGTTCCGTCCGGCTCAATTCCAAACGCGAAGCCCCAGTATTGACTCCGACCGTCGAGTTGTTTTTGAATGCGGCGTGTCTCGCTCGCCAGATCCCCTGACTTTGCCAGCGCAGCTTCTGGACGATTGATGGCTGAAAGTAGCCGTATCCCATAGTCCTGGAGATAGTGATCACGGATCTCCGGGTACTTCGAAAGCAGCAGATCCAGCTCGACTGGTCCAATGAACTCCATGCGCACTATTCGCCCGCGGCGCATTTCGAGAACGGCTTTGCGTTCTTGAGCCGTGACCTTACGCGGGGTCACCAGCGCCCACACTGGCGGATGATGCTCGGCCATGGCCTTGTCGAATGAGTCTTTGATCTGACGGCGCCTATTCCGATGGCCGCCCGAGAAGCCTTCGGGGAAATACTTCACTTGCAAGATCTTGACCAGCTGCCCGGTCTTCTTGACAGTCACATCAATGTCGATCCCGCCGTCTCCGCCTCGGCCATCAATCGCCGTGGCGATTAGGCCGCTCCCTGCATAGTCGCGGACGAGGAGGGCGTCGACAAGCTTGTTGAAGACTCCTTCGTCGATATGCCGCCAATCGATAGAGTTCACCGGGTCTCCCCTCGACCTCGCCAGAACGTACCGCAATTAGCCAAGTACGAACCTTCGCCGCGCGAGGCATTCGACTTCAGGCGAAGCAGGGCTCGCTATCCGAAATAAAGCGCACAAATTCTAAAGCGGTGAGTAAACGGTGAGTTTGGCCAAAAACCGTTGAGCGGGTAGTCTGGGCGGCAGCCCTACTTCCCAGTGTTTTACTGGGATTCCGGGCCGCGCGAGTGTAGTTCAATGGTAGAACTTCAGCTTCCCGAGCTTCGCACTCGCTGTCAGGCTGTGTCTGTCGACCAACGAGTTCGGCTACAGAACTTCCGCGGTTCCCGTGACCCGAATGCGTCCTGATTTTGGGATGGTGACCGTGATCGACGATGGCCGCCCCGTTTCGGCGCCCTGCTCTACTGTCACATCCCCCGGCGCTGCGAAGTGGCCGCCCTGACGCAGGTACTCGCCGAGTCCCGCTGCGGCCGAACCGGTCGCTGGATCCTCCCGTATTCCTCCACGAGGGAATGGGTTCCGGCTCGCGAACCGGGCCTCGGAGATCCGATGGACGACGGGAATGGTACCGTCCCAGCCCTGACTGTCCTGGAGGCGGAGCACGGCCCCGGCGTCGTGGTCGAGTCGATTGAGCACACCGCCCCCGACGGGGAGGAGCGGATGTGGATTTCCGCCGCGGATGAACGCGGGCGGCAGCGTGGGATCCTGGTCTGAGCGGGTCAGTCGGAGCGAATCGAGAAGCTCGGCCAACGACTCGGGGTCTAGGGGTTCGACGAACGTGTCCACAGCCGTCAGGGTCGCTCGATCTGGTGAGACCTCAACCGGCACGACACCTACATTTGTCGACATCGAGACCATGCTAGCGGCGCCCCGTCGGGCGAGGACGACCCCCGACGCGATGGTCGCGTGACCGCAAAACGCAATTTCGGCCCGCGGTGTGAAATATCGCACACGCGCGGAATCGGGGGCGATGCCGAACAGGAACGCTGTCTCGCTGAAGCCGAGGTCGGCAGCGATGGTGAGCATGTCGGCGTCGGAGAGGGGGTCTGCATCGATGACGACGCCGGCCGGGTTCCCGGATTGTGCGTTATCGGGCCGCGTGAAAGCTCGGAATCTCAGGATCTCCATGACCCCGTTTTATTGCCACGGCGCTCTTTGCGTCGCGGGCCAATCCGGTATTGCTGGACTCATCGGCGGCCGATCGCACCGATTGAGAGCACAGCGTTTGACTACATTTTGACTACAAACGCCCGAGATTCAATGTGATCTAACGTGATCTCAGAGCATCACTTTCCGCGGAAAATCAACGATCTGTCACTGTATGAGGGCCCATATCAGGGCGTGATTTCGACTGAAAATCGAAAGGTCACCGGATCGATGCCGGTCGGAGCCACCAAACAAAACCCCCGGTCCCTAGCGGAATCCGGGGGTTTCTTGTTTGCTCGTCGAGCGTACGGCTACTCCTCGGCGGCACAGCGGAAGCCGATGTGGGTCGTCGCTGTGTCATCCGCCTGCGGCGAGCGCGCGGCAGGTCGGAACCTGAGGCAGTAGTCCGGCGAGCAGAGGTAAGAGCCGCCTTTGAGCACGCGGCGCGGAATGCGGGAGCCCGGTTCGGCGCTGGTCGCGGCGAGCAGGTTCACCCGGGCTCCGGCATGCACGACGTCCTCACCAGGGACCACGTGCCTGGGCGCGTAGAAGTCACTCGTCCACTCCCAGGTGTTGCCGATCATGTCGTACAGCCCGTAGCCGTTGGCGGGGTAGGAGCCGACCGGGGCCGTGCCCGCGCCGAACCGGCCCTGGTTGTCGTACGGGAACCGTCCGATCCAGGAGTTGGCCTGTGCCTCGCCGCCAGGGTACGGTTCCTCGCCCCAGGCGAACGATGCGCCGTCCACACCGCCGCGCGCGGCGTACTCGTGCTCCGCCTCGGTCGGGAGGCGCTTGCCGGCCCACGCGGCGTACGCCGTTGCATCCTCGAACGCGACCTGCACGACCGGATGCAGACTCCGGTCCGCGATGCTCGAGCCGAGCCCCGTGGGGTGCCGCCAGTTCGCTCCCCGCTCCCAGTGCCACCATTGGCGCCAGTCGCGCCGGTCCACCGGGCCCGGCGTCGCAGAGAAGACCATCGCGCCCGGCACCAGATCCTCGGGCGCCACGCCCGGAAAGTCGGCCGGATCCAGTGGCCGTTCGGCGACTGTCACGTACCCGGTCGCGTCCACGAATCCCGCGAAGTCTCGGTTGGTCACCGCGTAGCGGTCCATGCGGAAGCTCGCGACCGTACGCTCGTGGACAGGTCGCTCGTCTGGGTAGAACCGGTCGCTCCCCATCCGGAAGGCTCCGCCATGGATGAGCACCATGTCGTCCATCAGAGCCCTTTCCCGCCCGCCTGAATCGCTGCCATCTGGCGGGCTCTCACCCTTCCGTCCCGTGCTCGACGGGCCGGCGTCCGCCCGTCCGTCGCACCGGTCCCAGGCCGACAGGCGTGGTCGATCGCCGCACGCCGATCTCGCGCAACTCTCCTGCGAAGTGGCAGGCCACGTGACGTCCTGCCTCGACCTCGGCGAGCTGTGGCTTCTCGGTGGCGCAGACCGTCCGCTCCGGATTCACTGCAGGACCGATGGGGCAGCGGGTGTGGAATCTGCACGCCGCCGGGGGATCAATCGGTGTCGGCACTTCTCCGGTGAGCACGATCCGCTCGTGCGTGCGTTCGCGCACCGGATCCGGCTCTGGAACCGCCGATATCAGGCTGGCGGTGTACGGATGCAGCGGCTCGGCGGCGATCGCCTCCGACTCGCCGATTTCGACGATCTCACCGAGATACATGACTGCGACGCGATCGGAGACGTGACGAACGGTGGCAAGGTCGTGGCCGATGAAGACATAGGACAAACCGAGCCGGAGCTGCAGCTCCCGCAGAAGGTTGATCACCTGGGCCTGGAGCGAGACGTCCAGTGCCGCGACTGCTTCATCGAGAACAACCAGCCGCGGATTAACGGCCAGCGCCCGCGCGATGACCACGCGCTGCCGCTGACCGCCCGAGAACTCATGCGGGAAGCGATCGACCGCTGTCGCGTCCATGCCGACCATCTCGAGCAG
>JBQCCO010000098.1:0-4917 GCA_051962155.1 Leifsonia sp.
CCCCCCCCCCCGCGCCCCCCCCCCCCCGGCGCGGGGGCCCCCCCCCCCCGCCCCCCCCCCCCCCCCGCCGCGCGGGGCCCCCCTGGGGCGGCGGGCCGGGGGGGGGGGGGTCCCCGCCCCCCCACCTCGGCGAAATGGGTCGGCACTCCGGGATCCGCGCAGGCAACGAAGGACCTTTCCCGCCTCGGCCAACAGACGCAGAAAAGGCAGGACGTCCGGCCAGGTTGCGACAGGGATGTCCTCCCTTTCGTGCGAATCGCCGGGCAGACCGGAGGAATCTCCTCCCTTTTCCACGCACGGGGAGCCGGGGAAAGGGAGGCGGAGACGGCGAAATGCGGGGAAAGGGAGGCGGAGGCAGCCGGCGGGACCTGGGAAAGGGTGGCGGAGACGGCCGGCGAGATGTGGGAAAGGGAGGTGGATGCGGCCGCCGCGGCGGCGAGACGCGCAAAAAGGAGGACATCGGGCCAGGATGCAGCCGGATGTCCTCCCTTTCGGACGGAGAGGGCGCCTACGCGGCGCCGTCGAACATGGAGGTCACCGAGCCGTCGGTGAAGACCTCGCGGATCGCGTTCGCCAGGAGCGGCGCGATCGGCAGCACGGTGAGCTTGTCCCAGCGCTTGTGCTCGGGAAGCGGGAGGGTGTCCGTCACGACCACGGAGTCGATGACGTCGCTCTGCAGCAACTCCACCGCCGGGTCGCTGAACACGGCGTGGGTCGCGGCGACGACGACGCCCGTGGCGCCGGCCGCCTTGAGCGCCTCCGCGGCCTTCACGATGGTCCGTCCGGTGTCGATCAGGTCGTCGACCAGGAGGCAGACGCGGCCGTTCACCTCTCCGACGATCTCGTGCACCGAGACCTGATTCGGGACCAGCGGGTCGCGGCGCTTGTGGATGATCGCGAGCGGAGCCCCGAGCTTGTCGCTCCAGATGTCGGCGACGCGGACGCGGCCCATGTCGGGCGAGACGACGGTCAGCGTCGCAGGGTCGAGCTCGCGGCGCATGTGCTCGAGGAGCACCGGCATGGCGAACAGGTGGTCGACCGGCCCATCGAAGAAGCCCTGGATCTGCGCGGCGTGCAGGTCGACGGACATGATCCGGTCGGCCCCTGCCGCCTTGAACAGGTCGGCGACGAGGCGGGCCGAGATCGGCTCGCGGCCGCGGCCCTTCTTGTCCTGCCGGGCGTACGGGTAGAACGGGGCCACGACGGTGATGCGCTTCGCCGAGGCGCGCTTGAGCGCATCCACCATGATGAGCTGCTCCATGAGCCACTCGTTGATGGGCGACGTGTGCGACTGGATGACGAACGCATCCGACCCGCGGACGCTCTCGTCGAAACGCGCGTAGATCTCGCCGTTGGCGAAGGTGCGTGCGTCGGTGGGGATCAGCTCGCTTCCGAGGCTTTCTGCGATCTCATGCGCGAGCTGGGGATGCGCGCGGCCGGAGATGAGGACGAGTCGCTTGTGGCCGGTGGTGGTGATCCCTGACACTTACTCTCCACTCTTCTCGGCCGCACTGCCGTCCGGAGCGCTGCTCTCTCGTGCAGCCCTGTCGGCGTCCGTGCCCGGTCGCTTCTGGGCGACCCAGCCTTCGATGTTGCGCTGCGGGGCGACCGTGATGGCGAGGGCACCGGCCGGGACGTCCTTTCGGACGACCGTGCCTGCTCCCGTGTACGCTCCGTCCCCCATCCTAACGGGCGCGACCAGCACGGTGTTCGTGCTGATGCGGACGTTGGAGCCGATCACCGTGCGGTGCTTGTTCACCCCGTCGTAGTTGGCCGTGATGACGCCCGCGCCGAGGTTGCCCTTCTCGCCCACCTCGGCGTCGCCGACGTAGTTGAAGTGCGCGAGCTTGGTGCCCTCGCCGATGACGGCGTTCTTGGTCTCGACGAAGGTGCCGATCTTCCCGTTGGCGCCGAGGACGGTGCCGGGACGGAGGTACGCGAACGGTCCGACCGTCGCACCCGCGCCGATGACGGCGAGGGTCGCATCCGCCCGGGTCACCTTCGCGCCCTCTCCGACCTCGGTGTCCGTCAGTGTGGTGTCCGGCCCGACGGTGGCGCCCGTCTCCACGACGGTCGCCCCGCGGAGCTGCGTGCCGGGGAGGATGGTGACGTCGGGGGCGAGCTTGGCCTTCACGTCGATCCAGGTCGTCGCCGGGTCCTGCACGGTCACGCCGGCGAGCTGCCAGGTGCGGACCAGGAGCGCGTTGAGCTTCGCCGCGGCGTCGCTCAGCTGCGCCCGGTCGTTGATGCCCTCGACCAGCCACGACTCGGCGACGGGGAGCGCATCCACGTCGAAGCCGGCCTCGCGGAGCAGCCCGATGACGTCGGTCAGGTACTTCTCGCCCTGCGCGTTGTCGGTGGAGACCAGCGCCAGCTTGTCGCGGAGCGCGGCCAGTCCGAAGAGGTAGATGCCGGCGTTGATCTCGCCGATCCCGCGCTCGGCGTCGGTCGCATCCTTGTGCTCCACGATCCGGTCGAGGTGGCCCTCCGGCGTGCGCACGATCCGGCCGTATCCGCTCGCGTCGGAGGGGAAGGAGGACAGGATGGTCGCAGCGGCCTCACCGGAACGGTGCCGGTCGATCAGCTCACGCAGCGTCCCGGCGTCGAGCAGCGGGACATCGCCGTTCACGACGAGTACGTCGCCCGTGAAACCCGCGGGGAGCGCCTCGACCGCCAGCTCGACGGCGCGGCCGGTGCCCGGGACCTCGTCCTGATCGACGATGACCGCCTCGGGGAGGTCTTCCGCGATCACCTCGGCGAGCCGGTCGCGCTCGTGCCGGACGACCGCGATCACGTGGGCCGCATCCAGCTCGCGGGCGGTCGCCAGCACGTGGGAGACGATCGGGATGCCGCCGAGCGGGTGCAGCAGCTTCGGCGTGGCGGACTTCATCCGCGTGCCCTGCCCCGCCGCGAGGACGACGATGGCGAGATTCTGGTCGGTCATGTCCCTCCAGGGGATCGGGCTGTCGGACGCTCCGCCTCCAGGACTCGAACCTGGACCTAACAGCTCCAAAGGCTGTCGTGCTGCCATTACACCAAGGCGGAACGCGCGTTTCGCGCACCTGACAGTCTGCCAGACCCATCCCGGGTGCCACCCCCAATAGCATGGGGGGATGGCCGACGCACGCGATGAGGTTGACCGCATCGTGGATGCGTGGCTGCGGGAGCGCCCGGACCTCGACTTCGCGCCGCTCCAGGTGCTCTCGCGGGTGGACCGCCTCTCCCGCCACCTCGATCGCGCCCGCCGCGGAGCGTTCGAGCGCTCGGACCTCGAATCGTGGGAGTTCGACGTGCTGGCCGCCCTGCGCCGCGCCGGCGCGCCCTATCAGCTGAGCCCGAAGTCGCTCCTGCAGCAGACCCTCGTCTCCTCCGGAACGATGACGAACCGGATCGACCGGCTCGTCGCCCGCGGCCTGGTCGAGCGCCGCACCGACCCCAACGACGGCCGCGGCATCCTGGTGCAGATGACCGCGCAGGGACTCACCCGGGTGGATGCGGCGATCACCCGGCTCGTGGATGCGGAGGCCGAGCTCCTCGAGGGCCTCTCCGCAGGGGACGCGGAGCGTCTCGCGAGCCTGCTGCGCAAGCTCAGCCTCGGCTTCGACGCGGAGGGCTGACCCGGGCGGCACGGTCCGCTCCCAGGACTCTGTTATCCCGCTCTCATAAACTGAGGCGCGATGAGACTCTCCCGACTGAAGCGACTCCCTTCTCGGGTCAAGCGCGCGGCACGCTTCGAGATCCACGCGCACTGGCGCCGCCAGCCGATCGTGCAGGGGTCCGTCTTCTACGAGTCCTTCTCGGGCAACGGGAGGCTCGACAACCCGGAGGCGCTCTTCCGCGAGGTGCTCGCCTCCCCCGACCTCGGCCATCTCACCCACATCTGGGCGCTGTCCGACCTCCGCCTGTACCGTGCCGCGGTCGAGGAGTTCGCCGGCGACCCGCGCGTCAGCTTCGTCCGCTACGGTTCGTCCGCCTACTACCGGGCGCTCGCCACCAGCCAGTACCTGGTCAACAATGCGACCTTCCCGCCCGACTTCTCCAAGCGCCCCGGGCAGGTCTACCTGAACACCTGGCACGGCACGCCGCTGAAGCGGATGGGCTACGACATCGAGGATGGTGCGCTCGGCACCGCGAACATCCTCCGCAACTTCGTCCAGGCCGACTACCTTCTCTCCGCGAACCCGTTCATGTCCGAGCAGATGTACGAGACCGGGTACAAGCTGTCCGGCCTCTACCGAGGCACCCTGGTCGAAGAGGGCTACCCGCGGATCGACCGGCAGTTCCTCGACGATGCCGGCCGCGAAGCGGTGCGCCAGCGGCTCATCGCCGCGGGCATCCCGCTCGGCGACCGCAGGGTCATCCTGTACGCGCCCACCTGGAAGGGCGACACCTTCGGGCGCCCGGACGACGATGTGGATGCGCTGCTCGCCCACCTCGGCCAGATCGAGGACCGCATCGACACCAGCCGCTACGCGGTGCTGCTCAAGACGCACCAGACCGTGCACGCGCTCGCCGCGCACCGGACGGAGCTGAAGCGGTTGCTCGTGCCCAACGAGATCCCGACCAATCTCGTGCTCGGCGCCACCGACATCCTGATCTCGGACTACTCGAGCATCTTCTTCGACTTCCTGCAGACCGGCAGGCCCATCGTCTTCTTCACGCCCGACCTCGCCGACTACGCGGGGACGCGCGGGCTCTACTTCGAGCCGGAGGAATGGCCGGGTCCGGTCCTCCCGTCCGCAGGCGAGACCGGCGACGCACTGCACGCGATCGCGGAGGACGGGGACCGGATCCCCGCGGAGTCGCGCTAACGCTACATCCACAAGCAGCGGCGCTTCACGCCGTACGAGGACGGCGCCCCCTCAAGCCGCGTCTTCGACATCGTCTTCCGCGGCGTTCCCGACGGCTAAAGGCTCC